>JAISIF010000175.1 GCA_031262165.1 Myxococcales bacterium
GCGGGGCGCGCGCAAGGCCCTGACAGCGATGAAGCACAGAAGAGGGGATTCACCCCTCGTCATCATCATGACGACTGTTTCGTCACCTTGCCCTCGCGATTGACCGCGAAGCCAGCTGGCAAGCCCTGCTCGATCTTCTCGCGGTAGCCCTGGACGCCGAACCCCGTCTCGACGAGGGCGTTCGTGATGGCCGCGATGACGCGGTTGCGATCCGTCGAATCGACGAAGGCATCGAGGAGTGGCTCGCGTGAACTCGCCTCGTCGTTGTGCTTGGCCAGCGCGTAGGCGGCCTCGATGCGCACCTCGTCGGACGGGTCTTTGAGAAACGGAACGATGGCCGCTGGGATGGCGCTGCCCTCTTTTTTGGCCAGCGTGCAGAGGAGCACCTGCTTCTTCTCGGGGTCGCGCGCGTAGTCAGGGCCGATCCTCTCCAGCACCTCGATGCATAAAGCCACGAGCGCCTCTTCCGAGATGAGCTGTGAGAGCAGGCGGATCGCCCAGCTCGCCGCGTCGTCGCTGCGCTTCAGGAAGGCCTCGATCGGCGGCACGGCCTTGTCGCCCATCTCGACGATCGACTTGAACAGGTATTCCTTTTCTTCGGCGTCGGTGATCGACGGCTCGACGTTGACCGTGAAGCGGGAGAGCAGCGCGCCGATGGCCTCGGGCGTCCCCATGTCGAGCAGCTTGTCGATAGCCTGCTGCCGCCCCTCGGGCTGGCCATAGCGCTCTTGGATTTTTTTGCGCAGTGACTGGATGCGCTTCTCGGGGCTTGGCGAAAAGAAACTGAAGATACCCATGTCGGTGAGAACTCCTGAAAGCCGTTCGGATTTTTTCGAACTCGAAAAGCGAAGCCCGAAGCCCCCTTTTGAAAGGGGGTGGGAGGGGCCAGCGGGCAGCGGGGAGGGTTGGTGGTGGATGGATCAGAGGGAGATGCCCGCGCGCACGTCGAGGTCATAGGCAGCGTCGAGCGTTCGGATGGCCTCCTGGTTTGCCTTCGAATCGCTCTCTGGCAGGACGATCTGGAGGACCGCGTAGAAGTCACCGCGCGGTCCACCGCCGCGCAGCTGCGGCACGCCCAGACCGCGCAGCCGGAGTTTGCGGCCGCTCTGGGAGTGCTCGGGGATCTTGAGGGTGAAGTTGCCGTCGAACGTCGGACAGCGCACCTCGCCGCCAAAGAATGCCTCGGCCACCGTGATGGGCAGATCGAGGTAGAGGTCGCGGCCATCGCGCCGGATCCTGGGGTGGGGCGCGATGTGCGTGATGAGGTAGAGGTCACCGGCTGGTCCGCCGCGCAGGCCCTCGGCCCCCTGACCCGCGAGCCGGATCTTCGAGCCCTCTTCAGCGCCCGCTGGAATTTTGACGGTCAGGATCTTCGGTTTCCCGCTGCCCTGTCCTGTCCCTTGGCAGGCCGGGCACACGCGCCGCGTGCCTGAAGCCATGCCGCCGCCCGCGCACTGGCCGCAGCGGCTGCCGTGTTCGAAGCGGATCTCCTGCTCGCCACCGCGCACGGCCAGGTTGAGCGGGATGGTCAGATCGAGCGAGAGATCGTCGCCCTCTACCGGCCCCATGGCCGCGCCGCGCTGACGAGAGGCGGCACTCCTGTGCGCGCCACCGCCACCGAACCCACCGCCGAACAGCGTCTCGAAGATGGAGCTGAAGTCACTGCCGCTGCTCTGACCAAAGTCGAAGTTGAAGCCGCCGAAGTCAGCGCCACCGCCGCCCATGCCCGAGCGCGATCTCGAGCCAGCAGCGCCACCACTGCCACCGCGCTTCCACTGCCGGTAGGCCTCGGCCTGCCGTGGATCGAAGCCGATGCGAATCGCGTCCGCGCCCAGCTCGTCGTAGAGCGCGCGCTTCTTGGGATCGGAGAGGACCTCGAAGGCCGCGTTGAGCTCTTTGAAACGCTCCTCGGCCTGCTTGTTCCCCGGGTTCACGTCCGGGTGATACTTGCGGGCGAGCTTGCGGAAAGCCGACTTGAGGTCGTCCTGCGACGCGCTCTTGGGGACTTCCAGGATCTCGTAAAGGTCTCGCTCTTTCGCCAAGTTGAATTGCCTCCATGCCGCACGCCCGACGATCGATCTCTCGATCCAAGAGCCCTTCGCGTCGGTGAGCGGCGGCGGCCCACCCCGAAAAAAGCGCGGCTGCTTAGTCGCACTCCCTTCGGGCGGCAAGCGGATTCCCCGAGACGGACAGGGCGCTCGAACCACCCTCCCCCACGAGTGGGAGAGGGATTGTTTGTCGTCAACCCTTTGGAGAACGCTCTCTCCCGCAGGTGGGAGAGGGCAGGAGAGAGGGCGCGACGCTCCCAGCCTCCGCCTACATCGCGCGCCCCATGACGAGCGCGTCCTCGTCGTTCTCCACGTAGTACTTGGGGCGGATCGCGGTCGTCTTGAACCCGAACGATTCATAGAGGCGAATCGCGGCGCGGTTGGTGCGGCGGACTTCGAGGGTCGCGTAGGTGACGTCGGCCCCTTTGGCCTGGTCCATGGCCGCACGCATCAGGGCGCGCCCCACCCCACGGTGCTGCGCGTCTGGATCGACGGCGACGTTGAGGACGTGCAGCTCGCCACAGACGATCCAGAAGACGATGAAGCCGAGCATCACCGGTGCTTTCTCCTCGCCCTTCTCGGCGATGCGCAGGTGTGCCCACTCGTGTGCCATCTCGCTGCGGAGCATGAGCTCGCTCCATGGATAGCGAAACGCCGCGCGCTCGATGCGCATGACCTCGGGCAGGTCAGCCGACACCATGTCGCGCAGGCGGACAGCCTCTCGCGAAGAGGCAACATCCGCATCCGAATCGTCAGTCAGGGGTCGTCGCACGTCGTCGGGTCCTCTTCAGGGAATCTAGGGCGTGTCTTCGAATTTGGAGCGAGCCCCACGAGGGACATGCGCTGCCAGGCGAGAGGCGAGGAGGGGGCTTGCTGACGCGAGTGCCCGACGAGGCAACGAGACACCGCTCACTCCTCCTGCATGGCGTCGATCTGCTCGTCGCGCGAGCGCGTGTCTGATTCGAGCGTCTCGCTCGACCGCTTCCCCTTTGGCTTTGCCTTCGAGCCCCGCTTCTTCTCTGCCTTGTCGAGCGTCACGGCGTCCCGCTGGGCGTCGAGGCCCTCTTCCGCGTCGCTCACCGAGCCTGGCACGAGCGTGATGCCGACACGTGAGCGGACGTTGCCCAGGTGATCGAAGAGCTCCGGATCGTTCAGTGCCGACTGGATCCTCTTGTTCGAGAAGATCGCCGCGTAGTTGCCCTGCGCGATGGCCTTCTGCACCGATGGATCGGCCGCGATCGAGGCGATGCGTGGGTCATTCGCGAGCGCCATCAGGCTTGGATCGTTCGCGAGCGCTTCGAGGGCTGCCATGGTGCCTGGGCTGTTCGGGTTGCCGCCCGCCTGTACCACGGTCCGCAGCGTCTCGAACTGCGAGAGCCGCGCGAAGATGCTGTTCTGCCGGGCGAAGCCGTAGGCGCGCGAGATGCGCGTCTCCTGGGGAAACCTGGACCAGAGCGCCGTGACGAATGGTTCGACGAGGGCCACGCCCGACAGGACGACGAACGCGAGCAGCGCTGCCTTGAGCACGCCCAGGACAAAGCCGCCCAGCCGGTTGAGCAGGCCGCCTTCGCCCGCGGGCAGCAGGCGCTTCAGGATCATCTTCAGGAGAAAGGCGCTCAGCGCATAGAGGGCGAAGAAGGCGATGAGGCAGGTGCCGATCGTGGCGATGAAGAGTGGCAGGTCGAAGAACCCAGCGATGGCTGGGCTCAGGCGCGCGCCAACGGGACGCGCCGCGAAGTAGCCCACCACGAGGCCAGCGATGTTCGCGATCTGCTTGATCGCGCCACTGTAGAGGCCGATGGCACCGATGAGCAGGGCGAACGCGAGCACGACGGCGTCGATGCGTGAGGCGAACAGTGAGGAGAGCGCCACTGAATCGACCGCTGGCGCGGCAGCGAGCGAGTTGAGCGGCGTAAGGATGTCGGCGATGGCGAAGAGGTCGGTCATGGCGTCTCCCAGAGAGACCGGAGGGGCGCGCCCTTGAACACAACGCCCCTGATGATTCCACCGGGATTCCAGTCTCCATTCGACAAATGCTTCGTGAGCGAGGGCCTGATCTCTTGAACGGCTGCGCCGCTTTTGAGCGGCGGCAGTGAATCGTCCACGAGGTGATTTTCTAAGGACCTATCCCTCGATGAGGACCTTTGACCGCGAAGGACGTGGAATGTCAGACGAGGCGGGAGCTTCCAGAGGAAGTGAAGAGCGAAGCAACGAAGGCTGGCGTCTCACGGACGAGCTTGGGCGACGGGATAATTGAGGAATGAGTCCTTATGACAGGAGAATAGAATGGCGCAAAAACCAAGAGTTCCAGAACTCTTTGAGTTTATCGACCGCTATATTCGGGCCTGCAAACCGGCATGACAGTATTTTCCTGGATGAATTATTGGACAAACGAATGGAACTTTCGTGAAAAAATGAAGGCATTCAAGAGAATCTCTGTTTGGATGCGGGATATATAGGGAAAGCGAAGTTTGTGGAGAAACACGGAATGGTCCCACATATTTGGCCTCGAGGAGAAGAATAGAGAAAAATTCAGATTTCATAGCAAGGGGATGGGGGAGGGCTGTCATTCAGGCTCAATCGTTTTCGGAAATTTATTCCTCGTTATGAAGAGACGGACGCATCATATGTTTCTTTATGTGAATTGGCGGCAGGGATGATTGCTTTCAATAAGGTCGTCTCTATTTATGGATAAGGCTCTGGTGTCCCCGTCTGAATTTTTCGCTTGATTTCCATCAGGCGCCGCAATAGGCGGCGCCCCGTTTTCTGCCACATTGATTTCTTCATCGCGGGAATAGCTCAGTTGGTAGAGCATCAGCTTCCCAAGCTGAGGGTCGCCAGAACGAAATTTTTCATCAGAATGGTTTTCGGTCTTGCTGGACTCGGGAACCTCTACCGGCCGTTGAGAGTTGGCGCTCTTGACGGCCATTTTTTTTGCCCTGGTTTTTGGGGGCGGGCTCTTCGGCGGTTTATCGGGCGGGGTTGGTGGTTTTTTCGGGGTTTTCGGTTTTCCTTTTCGTTCGTCCATGATTTTCATTTTTGAGAGCTCCTTGCGTTGATCCTCGAGATCGAGGTGGGTGTAGCGCGACGTGATCCCGCCGCTGTGTCCGAGTGTCATTTGAACTACCTCCGGTTTGGCGCCCGCGCGTTTTGCGAGCGTGGTGAAAGTGTGCCGCAGGTCATGCGCCCGAATTGGCAGCGCGATCGACTTCACACGGTAAAGCCTGCCGCATTGGCAGGCAGATCGTTTGGGTTTCGGGGTTGGGGTCGATGCCAGATCTGTGTGCCACCCGCAACGGCAACGCGCCTCCCAACCCGCGATCACTCCGGCAGCAATCAAATCAGTGCGCAGCGCGCGGCCGAGTTTGTGATCGCGGCGTAGGAGGCCGCCGTCAGATGCAGGGAAGAGTAGTGCGTCAGGCGCGGTCGGCAGTGTGGCGAGGTATGGCCCCAGGATACTCCAAAGCTCTCGGGTGATGGCCAGTTCGCGATCCTTGCCGTTCTTCGTTTTTGCCGCGTCGTGGCTTTTCGAGATTTTGAGCGCGCGCTGCCTCGTATCGATGTCAGAGCGGCGCAGGGCGAATAGCTCGCCCTTGCGCAGCCCGAGATAGCCCGACAGTGCCCAGATGGCGCGGCGGCGCAGGTCGGTCGTGCCGCGCAGCAATCGCCGGAACTCGGTGAGCGTCAGCGTCGTTCGTTGCTTCTGGGGAACTGGAAGCGGCTTCGTGAATTCGACCGGGTTCGGCACGCGCAACCACTTGCCGTTCTTGATCGCATCACGGATCACGCTCTTAGCGAGCGAGCGCACCTTGTTTGCCAGCGATGGACTTTTCCCCGCTTCTACCATCCGCACCATGATTGCCTCTATGAACGAGGGCCTGATCTCCCCAGCGCATAGAGGTCCGAGCACGGGGATTAGGTAGTCGCGTGCGAGTTGGCGGACGATGCCGCGCCATTCGCGCGAGCGATAGCGCGGCAAGCACTCCGCGTCCCACCATGACCAAAGCAGGCGCCACGGTAGCGGCTCCTGCTGTATGGGCACGCCAGTGACGCGGCAGGTCCAGGCCTCGACCTCGCAATGGTGAAGTAAGCGCTCGGCCTCCTCTCGGGAGGCTGCTGGCGTGGTCAGCGTCGTCTCGACTCCAGAGGCCACAGCATAGGTGATCGCCCAACGTCCGTCGCTTTGCAGAGAAACAGATCCCATTGTCGCCTCGAAAGACAAAACCCCGGCAGGGCTACCAGGCACCTGTCGGGGTTTCGCTCGGCCGCCAGGGGTGGCGGCTGTCCGTTGCGTCGTCCGGCGGGGTCATCGCTGGTAGTCGATGAGGGGTCCACCGGGGCCGGAAATCTGTGTGTGGGCGTTAGGCTGCGCGGTCGGTCGGTGGCTTGTCAAGCGGTTTTTCACGCCCTCCAGACCTAGCAAAGGACATTGCTTCTATGATTGCATTGAAAATATCATTCAGCCTTTTAATACTCCCATCAGTTGAATAGCTTGATGAAGGCGTCTTTATTTCAACAGTCAACTTGTCGCTGTTGAAAATTGCTGCACCAACTATAAACATTGCAATGAATAAAAAAGAGAAACCGAATTTCGACCAAACATTGGAGGAAAAAATCGCAAGCAAAAGAGAAATCACTGAAAACGCGAAGAACGCCATCCAATAAGATTTTCTTGATCTGCTGAGTTTCTTTTTGAGCGAGGAGATATGATCGATCGGAAATATAAGGTATTCATCATTTTTAGCGTCTCTGACTTCTACTGCTGTTTCTGTGACAATCAGTTCATAATCCTCATAAAACACCTTGTCCATGAAGGGCTCCTTTCGGTGGCTGGGGAAGCCGGGATGCTTCCTCGTCCCTCAAGAGCCCAATCTAGCGGGTTGTCAAACGGTTCGCAAAGTCGATTTTTGGCCTGGATCAGTTGGATCACTTGGATCAGCCGCATCTAACCCATCGGAATCACTCGGCTTTTTCTGCCAAGCAGGTGATCCAGAGGTGATCCAACTGTTCCAACTCTTTGTTAGCCTATTCTACATTGGATCACTTGGATCACCTCTGGATCAATCCTTGACACGAAAAA
>JAISIF010000058.1 GCA_031262165.1 Myxococcales bacterium
CGTCATTGCGAGCGAAGCGAGGCAATCATCCAGGCTGATTGCCTCGGGCGGTCCATGGCTCCGGTTCCCTGAAAGCGCTCCAGGGCTTCGCGCCTCGCCCCGACGATGAGGCTTCCGAATCGAGTGCTGCTTTTTTGGATATCGCGGCCCTCGTCCCTCGCCGCTCCCGCAAACTTGGCGAGGGAGATCTCCTGACGACTCGCGAGAGCATTCCCCCTCCCCCAGACACCCTCGTGGGAGAGGGCCGAGGCGAAGCGATCGGGGAGAGAGAGAATGTCGAGTCAATGCCTTCAGGCCATCACTCTCCCATCGCGAGGACTTTGATCTGGGCGATGTTCACGTGGTTCAGCTCGCCGCCCGTGCCGCCGCTACCGGCATTGCCCGTGTAGCTCTCGAAGTGGCGGAACGCCGACATGTTGATGGCGCGGCGCGGGCTGTGGTCATCGCTGCCGATGCGGATTCGATACGCCTCGCCCTTTTGGAGGCGCACGCGCAGCAGCGTGCTCTCCTTCCAGATCGACCAGTCGCTGCCGAGCACGGGAAACGCGAGATACCCCTCGGCCACGCGCGCGCCGTCCGATGTCCTGAAGACCTGCGCTTGCTTCACGCCGCACGTCACGCTCGTGTTCAGTGCGCCCGTGCCGTTCGCGTAGATGACCTGGATGAGGTGGTCGCCATCGAACGCCGCCGTCATCTGGACCTCGACGAAGTGGCCGTCGCTGCCCCAGCCATTGCCCAGGTGCTCGCGGCCGTGTTCGGTCGAGAGCGAGCCGCCGTTGAACGTGAAGCTCGGCGGCGCGATCTCCTGGATGCGCCAGCTCGGCTGCTGCCACGCGCCCCAGTAGCAGACGGGCCGCGCGTGCTGCGAGGCGGTGTTCGAACCCTTGAAGCGACTGTGCACCGAATAGCAGTGCGTCCTCTGCGCGTGATCGGCCGACGCCGCTGAATCGATCCAGCTCGTGGCAGCGCCGTCGAGGCCAGAGGCCACGCGCTCGCCATCCCGATAGATGTCGTGGACGATCGAGGCCGTGTCCGTCTCGCCCGAAGCAAAGGTCACCTTCACCTGGCCTGCCTCCAGATAGACGCCCAGATCTGGGATGGTCGGCGCCTTGGGGCCGAACAGCTTGCGCCAGCCATCCTCGGCAAAGATCTCCGCGGGCGGGATGAACGTCCACTGGGCGCCTTGGCTGCCGCCGCCCGACGGCTCGGCCAGGCGGATCACGATCGTGTTGTGCGCCGTCAGTTCGGCAGTCGTGAGGAGCGCGTCCAGCTCGATGGGCTGACCGTTCAGCGTGGCGCTCGCGAGCTCATAGGCGCCCTCGATCGTGTCAGCGTGGGTGACGGGCGGTAGCGCGAGCTCGATGTCGATGCGCTTGCCCCGATACGTGACGTTGGTGAGCGAGATCGCGTCCGCGCTGCCAAAGATCGAGTGGCGGATCTGGCGCGGAACATAGGGGCGGATGCGCAGACCGTCGGGCGTTGCCTCGATGCCGAACAGGGTCGAGCGCACCATCGAGAGGTAGCCAGCCACGCTCCACAGCTGGCGCTGCGAGTTGATCACTGGCCCGGACATGGCCGAGTCGTCGTCGTCGAGCCACGCCTTGCCGCTCATCAGCTCGAAGTTCTCCATGTTCGAGAGGTTGAGCGCCGCGCCGCGCACGAGCGACCAGATGCCAAAGCTGGCCGCGCGGTCGTTGCCCACCTTGCGCGCCGCCTCGACCCAGTAGGCGGTCACGAACGGCCAAGATGAACGGTTGTGGTAGATGGGCGTGGCCTGCTGCTGCGGCCAGATGGTGGGCGGCCCTTTGCCCGTGTGCGGGTAAGCCGCGACCGCGTTGGCGGCCGCGACCGACGTGAGGACGTCCTGGTCGATGGCGAACGCGATCGAGAGCGCGTCGAACTGCTCGGTCGGCGCGTCGTCGAGCGCCGTGGTCGAGAAGGTGCTCAAGAGCCCGCTGTCCAGGCGGAAGCGCGCTCGGATGGCGGCGCGCAGGTTGTCGGCCCAGCAAGCGTAGCGCTCTTCGGCGTCGGCATCGCCCTTTTCACGCGCGAGCGCGGCCGCGAGCCGCATGGCGTTCAGGTGCAGCAGGTTGGTCGAGAGCGCCTTGGACATCGCAATGTGCGCTGGATCGTCCGCTGTCCAGGCAGGGTAGGTCTGCTCGCGCCAATCGAGGAACGACTGCTCGCCGGTGTAGAGCCCGTCGTGTCGGTCGAAGATGGTGGCGCGGTCGTGGTCGAGCGTGTTGGCCAACGCGGCAAAGGCCTGGTCGCGGAACGCGACGCGCTCAGCGCCGTCGAGCCAGTTGAGGAGCTCGCTCGCGCCCATGGCCCAGCTCACGCGATCGGTCGAGACGGGCCAGCTGCCGCCCGTGCCCGTGTCCTGGACGATCTGGAGATCGCCGCCGCCAGCAGCACTGCCGCGCCGCTCCGAGAGCTTGAATTCGAGCGAGCGCCGCGCGCGGCTCGGGTCGATGGCGGCCAGCCCGAGGTCCACCGCGAACGCCGTGTCGCGGGTCCAGACGTAGTGCCAATTGCGGCCTGTCTCGAAGCAGCCACCCTCCCCACACGGCACGCCCTGGCCATTGTTGAACGCGCCGTCGCTGATGGACTCGACCGAGTTCTCGCGGACCTCTTCGAGTGCCAGGGCGAACAGCGCGTCGAAGAGCGCGTTGCCGCTGCGCAGGAGGGGATCGCTCGCCTTCTCACTGAACTGGCGCGGGCTCGTGAAGCTGCTGCCGTCGAGGGGCGGGCGCAGCGCTGCCGTGGAGGCGAGCGTGTAGGTGCGCGGTTCGTTCTCCTCACCCGAGACGCTGATGAGCTCGGCCCGACCGATCTCGGGATCTTCGAGCGCGGTATTGGTCAACTCAGGGAAGCTCGCGTTCGCTTTGCCTGGCGAGATCGGTTGGACCGCATCGTCCGCGATGCCCATCTCAGGATCTGGGGCCGAGCAGGTCGAATCTTCAGGGGGCGTGGCCGCGTCACCAGCGTCTGGGATCGGATCGGTTGGATCGCCACCGCCACTGCCACTGTCTGTGTCGTCGACATTCGCGTCGTCGCGGTCAGCGTCGAAGATCTCTGTCGCGTCCATCTCGATCTCTCCTCCCCCATCGCCGTCACCGTCACCGTCTCCATCGCCCGAGCAGGCGGGCAGGGCACAGACGGTCAGCGCGGCAAAGAGCGCGAGCACGCGCAGGCTTTCGAATTTGAATACGGACGTCATGCGTTCCTCCTTTGTCAGGACTGCAATGAGAGCTCGCCGAGAGTCTAGCTTCGAGCGCGGCGACATCGATCGGGCGCACCTCGTCCCCAGGACGACAGGCGCGCGCGGCCACGAGAGAGTGAGGCACGGCGAGCCGCGCCACCGTCGTCAGAGGAAGCGCCACCGCTGTCCTCATCAGCGCGGAGCGTGAGCTCGTGGTTCTTCTCGACGCCGTTCACGCGCAGGGCAAGCGCGCTTTCGGCGCTGTCGTGGATCAGAAAGCGCGGCGTGCCGTCCGCTGGAGCGAGCCAAGGCTGCGCGGTCCTTCCCAAGAACATCTCGGGCGCCAGGACAGCGAGCATGCGGCCGCGCAGATTCATGGCGCCGACGAATACCTCTGGAGAGAAGGGGATCTTCGCGAGTGGCTGTGGCTGCGTCACCTCGCGCACCGCTTCGAGGGGCAAGGCAAAGGACTCATCCAGGGCTGTGAAGACGATGGCACGCACGGCAGTGCGCCATAGCCAGGCCCAGCCGCTTCAGCAAGGCGCGAACGAGCGCTTCTCAGAGAAGCCTCTTCGCGCTCGCGATGCTCGATCGTCATCACGAGGCGCGAGGCAGTCCATCGACGAATGATCTCCGCAAACAAGATGGACTGCTTCGCCGCGCTCGCAATGAGGGCGCGTGGAGACGCTGGGAGGGATCGGTGAAATGAAAGAGCCCTTGGCTCACCACCCGCAGCGCTGACCTTTGTTCTGTTCGGCGAGCCATTCACGCAGCGGCGAGAAGTATTCGAGCAGAGCACCTGGATCGATCTCGCGGCTGCCGGTCAGGGCCTCCAAGGCCTCGGGCCAGGGGCGGCTCGCGCCGAGCGCCATCATGGCCTGCAGCTTCTTGCCTGCGGCCTGGCTCCCATGGATCGAGCACTCGTGGAGCGGTCCCTTGAACCCGGCCGCGTCGCACAGCGCCTTGTGGAACTGGAACTGGAGGATGCGCGCGAGGAAGTAGCGCATGTAGGGGACACTACCGGGGATGTGATACTTCGCGCCTGGGTCGAAGTCGGCCTCGGTCCGCGTCACGGGGGCGGTGACGCCCTGATACTGGCGCCGCAAGGCCCACCACGCGGCGTTGTAGGCCTCGGGCTTGACCTTCCCGGCGAACACGTCCCAGCGCCATTTGTCGATGAGCTTCCCGAACGGCAGGAAGGCCACCTTTTCGAGCGCTGACTTCATCTGGACGTTGATGAGCGCTGCCCGGTCGCTCGGCGCCTCCCGCAGCAGGCCGATCTTCTTGAGGTGCGACGGCGTGATCGACAGCGCGATGGCGTCGCCGATGGCCTCGTGAAATCCGTCGTTCGCCCCGGATTGGAAGAGGACCGGCAGCCGGTTGTAGGCGTGGAAGTAATAGATATGGCCGAGCTCGTGGTGCAGCGTGACGAACATCTCCTCCGTTGGCTCGATGCACATCTTGATGCGCAGGTCGCCGCTGTAATCCACGTTCCAGGCGCTCGCGTGGCAGACCACGGCGCGGTCGCGCGGCTTCTCGAACATCGAGCGCTCCCAGAACGTGGCGGGCAGCCGATCGAGGCCGAGCGAGACGAAGAAGCTCTCGGCGAGCTTCGTCATCCTGTGCGCGTCGAACTTCTGGGCCCGGAGCGCTGCGCTGACGTCCAGGTTCGTCCGGCCTGGGAACGGCTCGACGAGTTCATAGATGTTGGTCCACTCCTGCGCCCACATGTTCCCGAGCAGGTGCGCCGGGATGGTCCCGTCCTTGGGCAGCTTGTTCGGGTAGACCCGCGCCAGACGTCCGCGCACGTAGCAGTGCAGGTCGTCGTAGAGCGGCTTGACGGCCTGCCACAGGCGCTCCGTCTCCTGCTCGAACGCCTGCGGCGTCATGTCGTAACCCGCGCGCCACAAATCGCCTGCGTCCGCGAAGCCGATGTCGCGGGCACCTTCGTTCGCGAGCTCGACGAGGCGCGCGTAGTCCCCCTTCATCGGGGCCGAGATGGTGTGCCAGCCAGCCCAGGCATCGAGCAGCCGATCCCACCGCTTCTCGCTCGCGAGGACCCGCTCCAGCTCGGGCAGTTCGCGGCACGATGCCTTGCCGTCAATGCCGCACCACCTGCCCTTGCCATAGATGGACGTGAGCTTGGCGGCGAGGGTGGCGAGCTCGGCGCGCTTGGCCGGATCGAGCGGCGCGGGCAGGGGCTGGTTGACGCGCAGCAGTTGGAGCGCGCGCGTCGTCTCGGGATCGGCATCCGCCGGGAGCGCGCTGAAGCGCATCGAGTCCGCGATGGCGGTCGAGAAGGCGGCCATCAGCGCCTCCTGGGCACGCGCGGCCATCTCCTCGGTATCGCTCGTGATGTAGGTATAGGACACCCACGCGGCCTGCTCTGCCTGGGCCTGACGGAGCTTCAGATCGGCGTTCGTCTTCGCGACAAAGGCACGGGCCTCGGCTGGATCCACGGTTGGTTTGGGTGCGGGCGCGGCGGCCAGGGTGAGCGCGGTGAAGAGAGCGGGAAGAAGGACGTGGGGCATCGATGAACCTCCAGGGTTGGATCAGAGGGGGGGGATGGGAGCGATTGGGGAGGAAGAGATGCCCTCGGGAGCCTTCCCGAGTGAGGCGTTTTCAGGCGGCGGGCGCGGACAGAGCTTGAGGGCAGGAAAGTCTGGTCGGTGTGTCTTGTTGGGAGGCGGAAGCGCGATGGGAACGAACAGGGTCTCGATGGGGAAGCGCCTGCGCGAGCAGAAGCAGCTCGAACGCAAACAGGAAAAAGAAGAGCGGCGGGCGCAGCGGCGCGCCGAAAAGCGGGAGGGCGGCAGCGGCACTCGACCTTCGAGCCCAATCGAGGAGGCCTCGGAGGTCGCCATCACCGAGGCCACCGAGGGCGGCGTCTGAAGAAGTCGAAGCCGCTTCGGCAAGCGTGAATTTTCTGGGTTTCCTCTCCCGCTGTCGGCTTCACCCACATCCCTCTCGGTGAGCGCAGTGTGAACGAACTGTGTTTGAAAAATGTCAGACCTGCTCCAGGTCATCGCAGGGGTGAGAAAAAATTCATTCTCGACGCATCGTCATTTCGAGGAGCCCGGCGACGAGGCAACGCATCGACGATCGAACTCGGCAAGTCCTCTGGATTGCTTCGCTTCGCTCGCAATGATGGAGCGCTACTTCCTCGGCAGTTCTGTCATCGAGGACGCATCCCTCGATGAGGACCGAGCAACGCGAAGGACGGGGGATGCCAGACTTTGGCGCGAGGCGGGGGAGCTTCAGACGGAAGTGAAGAGCGAAGCAACGGAGGCAGGCGTTTCACGGACGAGCTTTGGCGACGGGATAATCGATGGATAAGTCCTAAGTCCTCAGTAGCGCGTTCACACCGCCCGCACCGAAGGGGAATTCCCCCAACGACGAGAGGCCTCCCCGAATCTCTGGAGAGGCCTCTTTTGAGGGTCGATCACTGCCAGCTCGCTCAGGAGGTCGCCGACACCTTGTTCTCGTCGAGCAGGCCTTCCTGGTCCCCTTCGCGCCGCTGCTTGGACTGCTTCTTCGACTTTCGACGGTCCACCACGCTCGCCATTGCCACATAGACGCACGGGACGATGAACAGGGTGAGGAAGAACGCCAGCGTCATCCCGCCGACGACCACGCGGCCCATCGGCGCCCACATCGCGGCGCCGTCGCCGATCTCGAAGGCCATGGGGAGCATGCCGAGGATGGTCGTCAGGGTGGTCATGAGGATGGGGCGCAGGCGGCTTCGCGCTGCCTCCCTGGCGGCATCCACCAGGTCCATGCCCTCCAGGCGCCGCCGCTTGAGCACGTCGAGGAGCACGATGCCGTTGTTGACCACCACGCCGACGAGCAGGAGGCATCCGATGAGTGCCGTCACCTGTACCGTCGTCTGCGTGATGACCAGCGAGAAGATGACGCCGGCAAAGGAGATGGGCACAGACAGGAGAATCGCGAACGGTTCGAGCAGCGACTCGAACTGGCTCGCCATGACCATGTAGACGAGCACGATGGCCACGAGGAGCGCGTACATCAGGCCCATGATGGACTCCTGCATGTCCTCGGCGGAGCCGCCGATGGAGGTCGAGACGCCCTCGGGCAAGCTCTCGGCGGCCACGGCCTCCTCGACGCTCTGCTGGAGCGCACCGAGCGCCGTGTCGTCGGTCTTGGTGACCGCGATGGAGCCCAGGCGCCGCTTGTTCTCGTGTGCGATGGCCGACGGGCCGAGCGAGGAGGTGATCTCGGCCACGGTGTCCAGCGGGACCACGCCATAGGGCGTGACGATGGGCAGCGCACGCAGCTTGTCCACGTCCTGGCGGGCCTCTTCCGGCGCGCGGACGAAGATGCGGTATTCGTCGTTGCCGTCGCGGTATTGGGAGGCGGTCGAGCCCAGGTAATAGGTGGAGACGGTGCTCGCGACCTCGGCCGGGGCCATGCCGAGCAGTCGGATCTGCTCGCGGTCGAGCTCTATCTTCATCTCGGGCTGGCCAGCCTCGCTGGAGAAGGTCGCGTCGAGCACGCCGGGCAGCATCTCGAGGCGGTTCTTCAGCACCAACCCTGTCTCGGTGATGTCGATGAGGTTCTCGCTGAAGATGTTGAGCACCAGATCGCCCTGTGAGCTCATGCCGCCCTGCTGCTGGACCTGGACCTCGATGCCTGGAATCTCCTTGAAGCGCTCGGTGACCGCTCGCTCGATCTCGCCGATGCTGCGCGTGCGATCCTTCAGGTCGACCGTGCGCAGGCGGATCGTGCCCGATGACGAGGTCTGTCCCTGGATCGAAGAAAAGGTGTTGCTGGAGTCAGAGCCCAGGGACGTGGAGATGTTGACCGCCTCGGGCACTTCCTCAGCGATGATGCGCTCCATCTCCTTGAAGACGTCGTTGGCCGTCCACACGCTGGTCCCCGGAGCCATCTTCACCTTGAAGTTGACGCGTCCCTGATCGACGCGCGCCATGAAGTCGAAGTCCAGGCGCGGCACGAGCGCGATGGCGCCAACGAGCGTGAGCACGCCACAGAAGATGGTCAGCCAGCGGTGACGCAGGCACACGGCGATGGCCCGCTCGTAGAGATTCGAGAGAGGATCGATCCAGAAAGTGAGCTTGCCCAGGAGGCGCTCCCACCAGTTCGTCTTGTTCGAGATCATCAGGCTCGCCATGAGCGGCACGAGTGTGAGCGCCACGATGAGCGAGGCCGTCAGAGAGAAGCAGATGGTCAGGGAGAGCTCGCGGAACATCTGGCCGGCGATGCCGGGGACGAACAGGATGGGCACGAAGACCACGAGCGTGGTGAGCGTCGAGGCCGTGATGGGCATGGCCATCTCCTCGGTGCCCTGGATGGCCGCATCGACGCGCGACTTGCCCGCCTCCAGGTGCGAGAAGATGTTTTCGAGAACGACGACCGAGTTATCGACGAGCATGCCCACGGCGAGGGCCAGGCCAGCCATCGAGATGATGTTGAGCGTCAGATTCTGCTGCTCCATCACCGCGAACGTGGCCAACATCGAGAGCGGGATGCTCACCAGGACGATGCTGGAGGTCCGCCAGCTGCGCAGGAAGGCGAGCAGGACCGCCGCCGTGATGAAGATGGCGAGGAAGGCAGACGAGCCGAGGTTGTTGATGGACTTGAGGATTGGATCGGCCGACTCCATCAGCACGGTGATCTTGCTGCCAGCGGGCAGGCGCTGTTCGAGCTTGGGGATCTCGGCGAGCAGGCCGCGGACGACCTGGACCGTGTTGGCGTCGGACTGTTTCTGGACCTGGAGGATGACCGCGTCGCGGTGGTTCACGCGGCTGAACGACTCCTGCTCTTGGAACGTGTCCAGGACGTCGGCGATGTCCCGCAGGTAGATCGGCTGGCCGTTGCGCGCACTGACGAGCACGTCCTTGAGCTGCATGGGATCGGTGATCTCCGAAGTGGTGCGCAGGCCGAGCTGCTGCTGGCCCTGATCGAGCGCGCCGCTCGGGATCATCATGTTCGCGCCCTTGATGGCCGAAGAGATCTGAGCCGGGCTGATGGCGTAGGCCTGAAGCCATTCGGGTCGCAGGCGCACCTGGATCTCGCGCTCGTCGCCGCCGCTCACCGTGGCGGCCGCTACGCCAGGCAGGCGCGACAGGTAGGGCTCGATCTCGTCCTTGGCCTTCTTGCGGACCTCGGCGGCCGTCCCGGGCATGTTCACCGCGAGCAGCGCGACCGGGATCATCGATGGGTCGAACTTGAAGGTGATGGGCTGGGTCACGTCCTCGGGCAGGTTGTCGTAGGCGTAGATCTCGAGGTTGCGACGGACCTCCTGCTCGGCTTGGTTCATCTCCGTGCCCCAGTTGAACTGGACGATGACGAGCGAGACGTGCTCCCGGGATTGGCTCGTGATCTTGTCCACGTTCTCGACCGAGGCCATCGCCTCCTCGATCGGCTTGGTGACGAGCTGCTCGATCGCCTCGGGGTCGGCGCCGACGTAGCTCGTGATGACCGCGATGATCGGGAACTCGATGTCCGGCATCTGATCGAGCTTCAGCCGAGAGAAGGTGAAGAGGCCCAGGATCGTCAGGGCCAGGAAGATCATGATCCCGGTGACGGGCCGCTTCACCGAAATGGAAGTGATGCTCATTGGTCACGCTCCGCCTTCTTCAGATCGACGCTCGTTCCTGCCTCGGCCTTGGTGGCGGCCACGCGGATCGGGTTGCCATCCCTGAGGAAGCCCGCGCCGCGCACGATGATCGACTCGCCAGCCGCGAGGCCTTCGACGACCTCGAACTCGTTCTCCTGGCGCACGCCGAGCTTGATCGACCGCGCGCGCGCCTTGTCGCCGTCCTGCACGAAGACCGTGGCCATGCCCGTGCGATCCGTTTCGATCGAGAGGATGACCGCCTCGGCTGGGATGAGGATCACGCCGTCGCGTCGATCGAGCTCCACGGTGGCCTGCACAGCGCTGCCAGCGATGAGCGTGTCCGCCGAGTTGTCGAGGTAGATCTCGACGAGGCCAGTCCGCGTCGTCCGATCCACGACATGCCCCTTGAGCGTCAGTTTGGCCTCGACGATCTGATCGCGTTTGGCGAGCGGCGAGACCGAGACCTTCATCCCCGGCTCCATCTGGAAGAAGTAGCGCTCGGGCACGCGCAGCACGGCCTTGAGGCGATCTGGGCGCACGAGCGTGAGGATGGGCGCACCACTCGCGAGGTCGCCCTCGCGCAGCGTGACGGCCGAGACGATGCCCGAGATGGGCGCCCGGACGAGCGTCCGGCTCTTGGCTACCCCAGCCGACGCCACGCCTGCCGTGGCCTGCCGCGCCTGGGCTTCGGCGGCCCGATACTGGGCCTCGGCGCCTTCGAGCTGCGAGGCGGTGATCGAGTGGCTCTCGAAGAGCGTCCTCATGCGCTGGACGTTGTCCTTTGCCGCGTCGCGGTTGGCGAGCGCGGCTTCGAGAGCGGCCTCGGCCTGGTTGACGGCCTCGCTCTGCGCCTCGCTCCAGATGGTCGCGAGGAGATCGCCCTTCTTGACCTTGTCGCCCTCATCCACGGTCAGCGTCCGAATGCGGTCGGCCACCTGCGAGAAGACGCGGACCTCTTCGATGCCCCGCAGCTCCCCGACGACCTCCACCTGGCTGACGACAGCGCCTCTGCTCACGTTCGTCACGGTGACCGTGCGGGTGGGCAGGGACTGTTCGATGGCGTTCGCGTTGGCGGCAGCGGAGGGCTTGCAACCAGCCACGCAGACGAGCGCGCTGGACAGGGCGATGAGACTTGGGATGAGCAGCGATCGGGACATTGATCTTTCCTCGCTTCGAAACATTTGGGGTTTATTTTGAGGGCGGCGCCCCTACCCGCATCACGTCATCGAGAAAAGCGGGGGCTTTGTGGGGTCTTTGTGTCCAATTCATCCAAGGACAGTCCCTGTCGCCCCAGAAATTCCCTCCCCTTTTCCAACGCCTCGAAAAACCTCGACGGGATCTCTCGAGAGATGGCGGGGAATTCTATTCAGCGCCCGCCTTGGCGCTCCTCATGATGGAAGCCAGCGGGAATAATGGCTCATCCATCGATTAGGACCGATCAACGCGACGGACGGGAAATGTCAGACTTTGGCGCGAGGCTTTGAGCTTCCAGACGGAAGTGAAGAGCGAAGCAACGCAGTCTGGCGTTTCACGGAAGAGCGCGGCGACGGAAGTATTGAGAGATAAGTCCTAAGCGTCGAATGCTGAAATGGAGTTTGAATCAATGAATTGAAAAAAAATAAAAATCATAACAATTCAAATCAACATGGATTGCACAGGTAGGGCCTGCCATCGAATTCGGACCGAGCCCCGCGAAGGACGCAGAGGGCACTTTCTGAAGGACGTGACCGACGATGCAGCGACGCCTGGTTTTTCACGGAAGAGCGCGGCGACGGGAGAATTCGAGGACACGACTTTATCGATGCGGCTGAATCGAATCGTCGTGGCGTCGCACGCAATGCCACGTCGCCTAATGGCTCTCGTCGCCTGTGTCACTCCTCCAGCATCCCGAGGAACCCTCGCAGGGCGAGCGCCAGACAGCGCGGGCGGTGGTTCAGCTCGTAATCGATCTCGTAGAGGCCCTTGCCGATGGTGAGGGCGGTCAGGAGCACGTCGGCCTCTGCCTCGCCCGTGGGCAGGAACGGCGCGCCCCAGGCCCGCTCGCGATACCCGCGCACGAACGACGCGCTCGTCCAGCGCGCGAACAGCTGGGCCATCTCCATCGAGGCGTTGCCCTCTGTCTCCTCACTGTCGTCGGCGCAGGCGCCGCTCGATTGGCTCAGGAGCGGCGTGTAGGCCGCGTAGTGGAACGAGCGGATCATGCCAGCCACGTCTCTGAGCGCCGAGCGCTTGAGCCGCCGTTCGCTCAGCGACCGCGAGGGCTCCCCTTCGAAATCGACGATCGACAGCTCGCTGTCGCGCCGCAGCACCTGGCCGAGGTGAAAGTCGCCATGGATGCGGATGCGATTGCCCGTCAGAGGAAGGGTCCTCAGGGGCTCCAGCTCTGCCAACAGGCGCGGCTTGGCGGCAAAGAGCCGCTCGATCTGTGGAAACGCCTCGGGCGCAGTGGCTCGGAGGTGTTCGCAGCGATTCTGGATGCGCTGCAGCAGCGCGATGAGGTGCCCCTGGAGGCCCTGATAGAGGGCACGCGCCGCGGTCGGGCCGAACGGCACGGGCTCGAAGGCGGGATCGCCACGCTCCGAAGCGAGCGTGTGGTGGAGCTTGGCCGTCACCTCGCCCAGATGCCGCGCGCGGTCGAGGTATCCCCCCATGGCCGCCAGCACTGCCTTGGGAGGCGGTCGATGGCTGAGCGCCAAGAGACCATGCCCCTGTCCTGGGCGAGCGACCTCTCCCTCCTCCAGCCTGTCCTTCAGCTGCCCAGGCTCGCCCATCACCTCACAGCGCTGCCCACCGATCCGACCCAAATGGCTCAGGGCGCTCTCATCGCTCGGCAGCGAGATGTAGGGCGCGGGCTTGCCCAGCATCCGATCGATGAAATGCCCCGAGGCGCACACCGCCTCCTCGAACGCCGTCCCGTCGTTGGGCAGAAACTCGTGGAGGATGCCCACGGCCGTGGCTGGCGTGCGCTCGTCGTGGCTGGCGTGTTCGAGGTGGCCCAACATGCGCGGCGACTCGCTGAATCCATGCCGCGTGAGTAGCGCGCCGATCTCCAGATCCGGATTGGGGCCAGTCACGAGGCGCCGGAAGATCTTGAGAATGAAGCGCTCATCGAACACGAGCGAGGTATTGCTCTGCTCGCCGAACAGGCGGCGCACCGAGCTCGCCTTCAGGCTCGCGCGCCGCTGTCCCTTGGCGTGGACGCCGACGAGCTTGCCCTCGCGCGCGCTGAGCTTCTTCTGCTCCGTGATGAGGCGCATCAGCGCCAGCGAGAAGTCGGGGTTTTCGAAGGCGTCGTAGAGGAGCCTCTCCTCGACGGCAGCGCTGGGATGGTCGGCGGGTGGCGTGAAGCGCAGCCGGGTCAGGATCGCCTCGGGGTGCTCGCGCTCGATCCGCGAGGCCAGCTCACCCTCGGCCATGGCGAGCGGCAAAAACCAGCGCTCCTCTGGCTCTGCCTCTGTCTGGAGGAAGGTGAGCAGCACGCTCTCGCGCCGCGCACCGATGGACAGCTGGAAGGGCGCGCGCAGCTCGACCTGCTCGATGTGCTCCGACTTGCGCCCAAACCAACGCTGTTGCCTGAGGAAGTCGGGCAACAGCGCTTCGAGCGCCTCCACTCCAGGCGGGTGCATCAGACGCGTCCAGTCCTCGGCAAGCACGCTGACTTCGAGGATAGGGATCTCTCGTTTCTTGGCCTGCGTCGTGGCGTCGCGCATCAGCGCCTCCTTGGGCTTGAGCGAAAACCAGTGGAACTGATGCGGCGCGAGCAGCAGGAAATAAGGGGCCGCGCCGATCTCGGGGAGCGCCGTCCGACCGAACACCTCGATCGGCACGCGACCGACGAACTCGGACAGGTCGAGCTCGACGTATTGGGTGACCTTCGCCAAGTTGCAGACCACGAGCATGGTCTCGCCCTCGTGGCTACGCAAAAAGGCGAACACGCGCGGGTTCTTTGGATAGAGCAGCGTCATGTCGCCGCGCCCGAGGACAGGGTGCTCCTTGCGCAGCGCGATGATCTGGCGCGTCCAGCTCAGCAGCGAGCTCTCGGCGCCGCGCGCCGTCTCCACGTTGACCGTCTGGTAGCTGTATTCGGGGTCGGACACGACGGGCATGAACAGCTGCTGCGGGTTGGCCCGAGAGAACCCGGCGTTGCGGTCGCTGCTCCACTGCATGGGCGTGCGCACGCCGTTTCGGTCGCCCAGATAGATGTTGTCGCCCATGCCGATCTCGTCGCCGTAATAGACGACCGGCGTGCCGGGCAGAGAGAAGAGCAGCCCATTGACGAGCTCGATGGCGCGGCGGTCGTTGCCGAGCAGCGGCGCGAGGCGGCGGCGGATGCCCAGGTTGACGCGCGCGCGCGGGTCCCTCGCGTACATCCGGTACATGAAGTCGCGCTCCTCGTCGGTCACCATCTCTAGCGTCAGCTCGTCGTGGTTGCGCAGGAAGAGCGCCCACTGGGCGGTCGGCGGGATGGGCGGAGTCTGGGCGAGGATGTCCACGAGGGCAAATCGATCCTCCATGCGCACGGCCATGAAGATGCGCGGCATGATCGGGAAGTGGAACGCCATGTGGCACTCGTCCCCCGAGCCCGCGCCCAGATATTGGGCAGCCTCTTCGGGCCACTGGTTCGCCTCGGCGAGGAGCATCCGGCCAGGGAACTTGGCGTCCACGTGCCGCCGGAGGTCGCGCAGAAAGGCGTGCGTCTCGGGGAGGTTCTCACAGCTCGTGCCTTCGCGCTCGAACAGGTAGGGCACAGCGTCGAGCCTCAGCCCGTCCACGCCCATCGCGAGCCAGAAATCGACGACGTCGAACAGGGCCTTGCGCACGTCGTGGCTGTCGAAGTTCAGGTCGGGCTGATGCGCGTAGAAGCGGTGCCAATACCAGGCTTCGGCGATCGGATCCCACGCCCAGTTCGAGGTCTCGAACTCCTTGAAGATGATGCGCGCGTCGCAATAGCGGTCGGGCGTGTCACTCCAGACGTAGAAGTTGCGCTGCCGTGAGCCCTTGGGCGCGCGCCGTGCGCGCTGAAACCAGGGGTGCTGATCCGAGGTGTGGTTCAGCACGAATTCGATGATGACCCGCATCCCGCGTGCGTGGGCCTCTCGCAGGAAGGTCTTGAAATCGGAGAGCGTCCCGCATTCGGGGTGGACGGACATGTAGTCGCTGATGTCGTAGCCGTCGTCCGCGAGCGCCGATTTGTAGAAGGGCAAGAGCCAGATCGTGTTGACGCCCAGGTAGTCCAGGTAGTCGAGGCGCTCGATGAGGCCGCGGAAGTCGCCGATGCCATCCGAGTTGCTGTCGTAGAAGGAGCGAACGCGCAGCTCGTAGATGATGGCGTCCTTGTACCAATCTAGGGGTAAAGTCCCGCTGACCGGCAGCGCGCCGCGGCGATGGGCGGAAGGCATGAAGGGGCACTCCTTGGGCAAAATGAGGAGGGCAGAAATTAAGAGGCCTCACGCGACAACGGGAGACGGGCTGATTGGGGGAGCGGCAAGCGAATTCGTCGTTGAATTCAGAGTCCTCATCATTGATTCATTCATTTTTTGTCGTCATCATTATCCCTTTCATCGTCATCCGCGCAT
>JAISIF010000032.1 GCA_031262165.1 Myxococcales bacterium
CCGTGAGCCGCTCGAAGGGCAAAGTCAGATCGATCGATTTTCCATCAGCAAGCTCGAGCTTCTGTCCCAGCCCAAACTCGAGGGCCGATCGCGCGATGAGCGCCTCGGTGTCGGCCATGATGTCGGTGTAGTCGGCGCCCGCCCGATAGAATTCGAGCATCGTGAATTCAGGGTTGTGGTGCGCGGCGATCTCGCCATTGCGAAAGACGCGCGCGATCTGGAACACCCGCTCGTAGCCATCGGCCAGCAGGCGCTTCATCGCGTATTCGGGGCTCGTGTGCAGGTAGAGCGTGGCAGCGCGGCCCTCAGGCGTCTCGGGCACGAACGGCGTCTCGAACGCGCGGATGTTCGGCTCCTGACCCGGCGCTGGAACGAGGCACGGCGTTTCGACCTCTTCGAAATCGCGCTCGGCAAAGAAGGTTCGGATGACGGCGTTGAGCTGGGCACGTCGGCGGGCATTTTGGCGGCGGAGGGTGAAATTGGAATTCATGGGTCGATCTATCGAAAGTCAGGGGTGTGAGTGCGCCAGGGCTGACGTCATGGCCTGCCTCAGCGAGCGCGCGGGCAAGGCAAGCCATGTGATGGCTGAGGCCAAGCTGATAGAAGACGAAGGAGGAGGACATGGGGACGACGTTTCTGATGAAAAACAATTCTTTCAAAAGAAGAATCGATTCAATCAATCAATCATTACTTCGAATCCTCCAAATCAATTCCATTCATTTGAACGCATCCCTCTTCAACCATTTCTTCGCAGCCAACCCGCAGCGCCAAATGAAGCGTGCTTTCTGATGGAGCCCACTAAAAAACAACGTCGAATAGATCGTATCCAGGAGACGTGAATTTTTGTTCTTGAGGAGTTTCAACCAAAGCTTCTGACGATTGTTTAATTGTTTCAAACCAAGCAAATAATCATCGGTCATGAATAATGACTCAATCTTCTGCCTGCGCTCTCGATGAGTGAGCGGTGTGTTTTTCTGATACATGTTATAGAAATTCGTCAATCGCGCATGAAGGTATTTCTCTCGATAAAGCGCCTCGGCCACTTCTCGCTCGATACCTGCCGATTCATAGGCTTTTTTCCGAAGCGCCAAGAGCCTGTCCTCATGCTTCAACAGGTCATCGATGGGCTGATACGAGCGTGTCAGACTCATTCGGGAATCAAAAACATAATGATACAATGGTTTGGGAAGCCAGGAGACTGTTTTAGCTTTTGGAAAGACATTCAAATTGAATAAACAGTCCTCACCCTTTCGCAAACCCTCATCGAAGCGAATTTTTTGTTTTCCTTTTCCAAACAACTCTCTTTTGTAAAGACGCCCCCAGACCACATCGAAGGCAGAACACTCTTCCAAGAATCTCAGGGCCTCTCCTATAGAAAAAAGGCGCGGACTGACATCCTGTGAATCGAGACGATTCAATGAAATTGATTTTCCATCAAACAAAACATCTTCGATCATGAATGCGCCGACAACGATGTCGCTTCGATGTGCCATGGCCGTATCCCACAGCCTCTCCAGCATATCGGTTTCATACCAATCATCTGGGTCGAGAAAGAGAATGTATTTGCCACGCGCAGAATCAATCCCCGCATTTCTTGCTCCACCTGGGCCTTTGTTTTTCTGATGAATGACGCGAAATCGTAAATCGCGCGCCGCGTGCTCATCACAGATATTGCCGCTCTCATCAGAGGATTCATCATCGACGAGAATGACGTCGAAATCCCTGAAGGTCTGAGTCATGAGACAGCCAAGGCTTTTCCGCAGGTATTTGGCAACATTGTAAATAGGGAGAATGACGCTGATGGCTGGCTGCTTCATTTCGACCTCGATTTCTTTCTGATTGAATGCAACGCAGTCCAAAGACCTGTCTTCAGCAACAATTCTTTCAGAGTCCTCTTCATCTTTTGTTTTTTCAATTCGATGGAAGCGTATTTCATCAGAACGAAATCAAATCCCCGGCGCTCATAATCGCTCCAAAACTGCTCCCGTCGAGGCGAGGGCTTGCTGGGGGCGCGGAGGTTCGGCTGCATTGCTTTCTCAGCGCAGCTCTCGACGCATTCCATGCGCGCGGAGGCGGCCTCGATCGCCTGCCTCCCCTTGTCGGAGTGGATGAGCGCGAGCGAGACGCCGATGTTGTCGCCGAAATCGGGATGCGCGCGTTCGATGCCCCAGAAGTCGCCCATCGTGATGTCCGAGACGCGGGTGAGCGTCGCATAGGGGCAGACGTGGCAGGATGGGCGAAGGACGAGGTCTTTCAGGAAGAATTGGGCAAAGAGGTCGGTGACTGCGGTGTGACCATTGGCAAATGCGAGTGTCCCGAGCCCCGTGTGCCAGCCGAATCGCTGCGAATCGCGAAAGCAGGCGCGAACGATGGCGGAGCCTTCTCGCCGCGCCATCCAGGTGAGGTAGTCGCGCCACAGTCTTGGGCTCGGCGTGCCGTGGCAGACGAGGTCACAGAGCAAGAGATGGCTTCGATCCACTTTGGCGACCGTCAGAGCGCGATCGAGCGCGGCCACCTGGCATGGCGTGCCGCTGAACAGGACGAGGCGACCGGCTTCGAGATCGCAGCGCACGTCTCGGAAAATCCGACCGAGATCGCTCTGGACGTATTTCGAGCCGCGCAACTCATCGCGTGCCTCGCGCGTCGTGGCGCGCTGATGAGCAACGGAAAAATCCTCTCGAAAGCCCGCGCCGTAGACCACGCCGCCCGCCGCGAGCACCGGATCCGAAAGCAGCGTGAACAGGCCGCCTGACTGGCTCTGGCTTCGAATGGCGACGTTGCGATGCTTCACGGCAAGGACACGCGGCAGATCGCCCATCGGCCCATTCGATCGAAAGGAGCGATCGTTCTGGAACGCGCAGATGCGTCGGCACAGGCCGCAGTCGATGCAGCGCGACGCGTCGGTCACTGGATAGGCAAAGCCCTCGGCATCCGGACGCATCGCCAGGGCGTCTCTGGGGCAGGCGTGGACGCAGGCCGTGCAGCCACAGCAGTCCGCGCGATCGTCGAAGGGCGTGATCATCGATTCACCGAATTCACATTCACGTGCCCCCTACCCTTCTGCCGACGGCGCGCTTGAGACGGGCGAGGACGGCCAGGGTGAGTTCACGCTGGAAGAGGAGATTGACGGCGAGCGCCACGAGCGCGGCAAAGAGCGTCGCGAGCACGGCGTCGCGAATCCATTCGAGCGGCGTCGCGGGCGTCAGGGCGAGGAGGTGACACGGCACGAAGATGAGCGCGGCCGTGGCAAGGGTCTGGAGCATCCGCAGCGCGCTCTCTCGAACCGGTAGGCCCGTCAGATTCCTCGGAATGAAGAAGAGCAGATCGAGGTCGCGATAGGCATTGGAGAGGATCGAGGCGAGGAGCAGTCCCGTCAGTCCAAAGCGCGGCGTCAGCACGCAGCCGAGGACAACGATGATGAGCGCCTGCACCGTGCTCTGGACGCGCGTCTCCCGGTAGAGGCCCGCCGAGATGACGAGCATCCCCTGGGGCGTCTTCAGATTGTAGAGCAGGCCGTTCAACGCGAAGAGAAAGCCGAGCAGAGGTTGCGCGTAGTCGGCGTCGTGGATGCCTGCCGTGTAGAGGCGGACAAAGGGCGTGATGAGGGCAGCCGTCACGGCAAAACAGAGCGCGATGAGTAGGTAATAGGCGACCTCGAACTCGCGCGTGACGCGCCGCAGCACCGCGTGCTCACCCCGCGCAATCACGTCGCCGAACGAGGCCGACAGACCGCTCACCGAGATGCCGATCACGCCGTTGATGCCGAGCAGCACGAGGTTGTGGACCGCGTAGACGCTGACGGCCTTCAGATCGGTGAAGAGCGTGGCCAGGACAATGGGCGCGCTCCTCTGAACGACACCCAGGATCTGCAGATAGAGCACGTCCCAGCGCTTCTTCAGAGCCTGCATTCGTGGCGGCGCCCGGAAGTCGAGGCCAGGCGTGGTGCGGCGCACGTAAAGCGTGATGAGGAGCGAGCGCAGCAGCACTGGAACGATGGCCGCCGTGAAGAGCGCGACGAGGCCGACGCCTAGGCGCGCCAGGATCGCGATGAGCGCCACGTTGAGGACCTGCGTCAGAGCCGAGGCGAGCGAGACGACCCACAGCTTCTGCGAGGCGGTCAAAAAGACGCGGTGCTTCGAGATGGCGAAGAATTCGATGAGCGACTTGGCGCCCAACGCGAGGACGAGCAGCGCGACCGAGCGAGGTGCGAGCGCACTCGTTGGTTCGAGCCATGGGTAGAGGATGGCGAGCGCCAGGATGAGCGCGCTAAAGGCCAGAGCCGCGCGCAGGTAGAGCTTGTGCGTGGCCGACAGGATGCCGTTGATGGCCGCGCCATCGCGGGCGGCGAGCGGCGCATAGAGTGCGAGCACGCTGGCACCGGCCAGGCCCGCTTCGACCAGGTTGAAGGCCGAGATGAATTGTCCGAGCGAGGAGACGAGGCCGTTCGCCTCTGAGCCGTAGTGAACGAGCAGGACGCGCGGGATGGCAAAGCCCGCGAGCATCGCGGTGACTTGGTAGAGCGCCGAGGAGAGCGCGTTCCGAAAAAAGTCCCGCGTTCGAAAGGTCGGATGAGCGCTCACCGATCGCCGACCCCGAGAAGTGCCGTCCTCAAGAAGTCGAGCGATCGCGCGCGTTCGGCGGACAAGCGTTCGCGGACAGAAGCCCAATCGATGTTCGTTCTCGACGTGGCATCGACGCCGCCCACGAAGCGCCCCTGTTCATCGAGCGAGCGATTCTCGAGCCCCGCGATCTCGAGCAGGTTTCGAACGCGCGTGTTTGGCTTGCCGGTCGCGTCCGTCATCTCCGTGAACAGCGGCCGCTCGAAGTTGAGCGCGAACGAGATGCCATGGAACGAGTTGGCCACGACATAGGCAGCGTTCTGGAACAGGCCAATGAACTCGGTCGGCGTGGGGAGGCGCACGTGCGGGATGTCCGGGTGGCGCAGGCCATGTCCGATGAGGCGGAGCACGCATCCGGTGCGACGCGCCAGCGTGCGAGCAAAGCCAATCAGGTGGTCGGTCGGAACCATGTTGTAGATGAGGACGTAGGGGCGCTGACCCTCCTTGGGCGAATGCACCGAGAGCTTTGCCCAGTCCGCCTGGGTCAAGAGCAGCGTCGGATCGAGGACGACCGAAGGACGCCGACCGATGAGGTCCTCGACGATATCTGCGCCGCTCTTCTCGCGCACGGAGAGGCAGGCGCGATCGTTTGAGAACGAGGCGAGGTGGCGCGCGGTAAAGGCGCGCTGTGAGCTCTTGAGCGCGGTCACGCCATAGCTCGCTGCATAGGCCACGCGCCCAAGCGATGGCCACGCAAAGTCGAGGAAGAAGCTCGGATCGCCGTGCGTGAGGGCCGGGTTCCAGACCTGGTCACTCCCGCTCACGAGAACGTCGAAACCCTCGTTCAGCGTGTCGAGCTCCTCGCGATCGAGCGGCGCACTCAGGCTGCAATGATCGCGGAGGAACGCCTCGAAGTGCTGTCGCCGTCGCGCCTGCAGGGGATGGTGAAACCAGTGGATGGCTGTGCCCAGGAGAAGGCCTCGCCGGTATCCGGCCTGCCCCAGTTCGCGCGTCTTCTCGATGGCAGGACATCGGTAATCGACGATCTTGACCTCGAGCGCAGGGTCGAGGGCCGAAATCGCCTGCTGAAGCGCGTAGGCCTGAAGCACCGCGCCGTAGTTGAGCGCCCGGTGAAAGGTCAGGATGCCAATGCGACGATTTCTCAAACGAGATCTTTTATTCGGCTTGTATATTTTCATAAAAATAAAACCCTTTATTTCTAGAATAAATTAAGACGATGTTTTTATATAAAAAACAAATGACCATTCTGACAAGCCAGATGGCAGATATTTCTGCTTCTTGTCGACAAAACCACCAATTCCTTCTGCAATTTTTGAACAAATAAAAAGACCACAACCAGCCCCTTGACTAGATGTCTCCTTCGCCGCCCGGCCTCGACCTTTTTTGATAAAAATCCGAGATTCTTCTTCCGGTGTTGAGCGTGGGCCTTGACTGGTAACAGTTAATTTCACAAAATCTTCACCCTGATTAGAATACTCTTTCACGTTCACATGTATTTCCGTTCCCAAGGGAGCATATTTTATTGAGTTATCCACAAAAACGCTTGGAATTATATGAAAAAATCTTTCGTCACATCGAATACGTTTATAGGACTCCCCGCTCAACAAGATCTTTAACTTTTTCTTTTTCTCAAGAGCCCTATATATTTTACAAATTTTATCAACAACCTTATAAAAATTGATTTCATGAATTCCTGTTCTCGTTTTTATTAAATCTGGATTTGCCACAAAATCCAGCGCATCTAAATGTAATGACATCAACTCGGTTGCTTTTAATGCCCTTGTAAGGTCAATTTTATCACCAGAAGGGGGTTTTCTTTCTAAACCTTCTAGTATTACCTTTGAAATTTGATTTAATCTTCGCACTTCATGAAGCGCCTCAAGATGTTCTACCTGAGAGGAAAGAGAAGCTTCATTTATAATATTTTGAATCCTGGAAATAATTTGTTTTAATTCGTCAGGATTGAAACGATTTTTTGGAAATTCTTTTCCACGTCTTCTTGAAATTGAATTCGACCGAGGTGATGAGACAAACCCTGTAAATGCAAATAGATCATCATTTATTATAAACTTGTAACTTCCGAAACCAAATGGACATGTTACTACTCCTTCCTCAGATATTTTAAGATCTTCATAATGTTTCCTGCATTTTCCATCGCCACAAGTGAATTTTTTTGAACAAATACTAGGTGTCGACATCAATATTCCGGGAATAGGTATTCCAGGATGCGCCAGATTGGTCCATGGCAACGGACTCAACACTGAGAATAAACTCATCTCATCAATTGATAATGTCATTTCAAAAACTCCGGAAGTATTACGGTGACAAGTTTATCTATTAGTTTTTCTAAAATTAAAGATCCAGAGATCCCCATCATTTTATAAATATTTTTAAGAACCCGTTCTCTTTTTTCGGTTTTTTCTTCTGCGGCAGCAATTATTTCTTTCTCAAGCTTGTTCTTTACTGACAATTCTAAAGGTATTTCTAGAGAATCCAAAATGGCTTTCCAAAAAATCTCTGGCGTTAAAGCTTGTTCTAGTTGGTTCTCAATAATTTCCATTGATTCGCGGATCCCTGCATCTTTTCGAAGAACATCATCGCAGAGCCTAAAAAAATCTGCTTGACTGGCATCAAATGTCCTTCCTGTAAATGCCACTATCCGAAGTGTTGGAATTATCCTTCTTAAATGAATAAGAACATCTAATCCTTGTTGTTGGCCAAATGATTTTCCAACATCTCCATAATCAAGAAGTAGCACATCATATTCTCCTTGTTCAAGGAACACAAACCTTGGATCTGTGGTTTCAGCGATATGATCGATTGTTAATCCTTCCTGTTTCAAAGGCTCCAAAATTTCTGGTTCCTCATCATCTAAAATAAGTGTGCGACCTCGTTTTAGAATCTGAGGTCGCTCTAGTTTTTTGAATTCGGCCATTGTTTTTTTAGGTTTCTGCCAAAACATTTCACTCTCCTCCAAAGAATGAGCGCAGTATTTATCTTCAAGCGTTCACTTTTTGTAAGCGTTTCATTTTCTTCGACCAACCCAGAGGCATTGTTTTTTCATCACCTCCTCCCCTCACCCCAGCTCCGCCACCTTGCCGCCGAACAATTCATTGATGTCGGCGATGAGCGCGTCGTCCGCCGCGACCCGAAGCGCGTCGGGCAGCTTCAGCAGGACCTGACCTTGGAGCGGCACCGAGACGTGGAGGGCCACGCCGAGCTTGCCCGGCTTCTTCTCGAGGAGCGCTCGTAGGCTCACGAGCTTGTCGGGTTCGATCTCGTCAGAGCTCAGCTCGATCGCGAGCTCTCTGGCGCGGCTGCTGCGCACCTCGGCAAGGCTCTGGACCGAGACGACGATGAGCTCTGTCTTGGGATTTTCCTCATCGCGGTTGTTCGCCTGGATCGAGCCCACGATGAGCAGCGGCTCGTCGCCCTTGAGCAAGGCCTCCCAGTCGGAGAAGCCAGGCTTTGGTCCACCTTTCTGCCACTTGCCATCGACCTGGACACTGCCGCCGCCCTCCTTGGATGGGAAGAACACGAGATCGACCGCACCGGTCAGATCTTCGAGCGTGCCCCACGCCATCTTCTTGCCCGACTGCGTGATCTTCTCGCGCAGGCCCACGACAATGCCTGCCACGGTGAGCTTCTTCTTCGGGTCCTGGACCTTGGCCACGTTGGCGCACGGCATGGCCAGTCGGCTGAGCTCGCGGCGATACTGATCGAGCGGGTGCCCCGAGATGTAGAAGCCGATGCCCTCCTTCTCGAACTGGAGACGCTCCTTCTCGGGCCACTCGCTGCCGCTGACGTAATCCTCGCCGCCCATCGCTGCTGCGGCGCCGCCCTTGCCCGCCTTGGGTGCGAGCATTCCAAAGAGCGACTTTTGACCGCTGGCGCGATCGCGCTGCGCACTCTGGCCGCGCTCCACGGCGCGATCGATCGAGAGGAAGAGGCGCTGGCGTTCGATCTTGGTGAAGTCAAAGGCACCCGTCTTCACGAGCCATTCGATGACCTTCTTGTTGACGCGCTTGAGGTCCACGCGGTCACAGAAGTCGAACAGGCCCTTGAACGGCCCGCCCTTGTCGCGCGTTTGCCTGGCTTCGAGGATGGCCTCGATGGCTGCCTCGCCCACGCCTTTGATCCCGCCCAGGCCGAATCTGATCTTCCCCTGGAACACGGAGAAATCGAGGTCTGACTCGTTGATGCACGGCGGCAGAACTTCCACGCCCGCGCTGCGCGCCTCGGAGATGTGCGTCACGACCTTGTCGGTGAGATCGCGCTCGCTGGAGAGCAGCGCTGCCATGAACTCCACGCGGTGGTGCGCTTTGAGCCAGGCCGTCTGCATCGTCACCATGGCGTAGGCCGCCGCATGCGATTTGTTGAAACCGTATTCGGCGAACTTCTCCATCATGCTGAAGATCTCGTCGGCGACCTTCTCGTCCACGCCATTGGCGAGCGCACCCTCCATGAACCCAGCGCGCTCCTTCTGCATGACCTCCTTCTTCTTTTTGCCCATGGCACGGCGCAAGAGGTCGGCGCGGCCCAGACTGTAGCCAGCCAGCACGCGGCTGATGAGCATGACCTGCTCTTGGTAGACGATGACGCCGTAGGTGTCCTCGAGGATGGGTTCGAGCTTGGGGTGCGAGTAGGTGACGGGCATCCGACCGTGCTTTCGCTCGATGTAGAGCTGCACCATCGTGATGTCGCTGCCCGGCAGCTTTTGCTTGAGAGGTCCGGGGCGATAGAGCGCGCCAGCGGCGATGATGTCCTCGAAACACGTCGGTCGAAGTGCCTTCATCATCTCGGTGAAGCCCTGCGACTCCATCTGGAAGATGCCGCCCGTGTCTCCCTGGGACATGAGTTCGAAGGCGGCCTCGTCGTTGAGCGGTAGGTCCTCGGCCTTCAGCTGCGCATCCTTGGGTCGCTGCTTGTTCACGAGGTCGAGCGCGCTCTGGATGATCGTCAGGTTCTTCAGGCCCAAAAAGTCGAATTTGACGAGCCCTGCGTCCTCCACCTCTTCCTTGGCGTATTGGGTGATCCACGTGTCGTCGCCCTTGTTCGACTTGTAGATGGGCACGTAGTCGAAGAGCGGCTTGTCGCCGATGACGATGCCAGCCGCGTGCATCCCGGTCTGGCGGTGCAGGCCTTCGAGCGCCATCGAGATCTCCAACAGATCTTTGGTCGTGATCTCCTCGGCAACGCTCTGGCCTGGGGCGACCATGGACACGCCGAGCGGCGTTGGATCGTCGATCATCTTGCGCAACTCGGGCTCGCCCGGGACCTGTTTGTCCTTAGGCACCTTGGGATCGTCGACATTGCCAAAGATCGCGTCCTTGAGGCTCAGGCCGAGCATGTCTGGGATGAGCTTGGCGATGCGGTTGGCCTCGGCAGGCGGCAGACTCATCACGCGGCAGACATCCTTGATCACGCTCTTTGCCTTGAGTGACCCGTAGGTGATGATCTGGCCCACGTTCTGTCGACCGTAGCGCCCTGTCACGTAGTCGATGACCTTGAAGCGATTGGTCTGACAGAAGTCGACGTCGAAGTCGGGCATCGAGACGCGCTCTGGATTGAGGAAGCGTTCGAACAATAGGTCGTAGGGCATGGGGTCGAGATCGGTGATGCGCAGTGACCACGCCACGATGGAGCCTGCGCCTGATCCGCGGCCCGGACCGACGGGGCAGCCGTTGTTCTTGGCCCAGTTGATGAAGTCCTGAACGATGAGGAAGTAGCCCGCAAAGCCCATGCGCTCGATGACCTCGATCTCGCGCTCCAACCGCTCTCGATAGCGATCGGGATCGAAGGTGTCGCCACGGCGGCGCAGCTCCTCGAAGCGCTTTTCGAGTCCGGCGCGCGACTTTCGGACAAAGATCTCTGCCTCGCTCCCCTCGCCATCGATCTCTCTGCATGGCTTGTAGGAGGGCGGTCTGGGGTTGCCGAGCGCCAGGTCGAGGTTGCACATCTGAGCAATGCGCACCGTGTTCTCGATCGCCTCTGGCACGTCGGCAAAGTAGGCGGCCATCTGTGCGGGGCTCTTGATGAAATACTCGGCCGACTCGTGGTGGATGCGGTTCTCGTCCTTGAGCGTCTTGTTGCTCGAGATGCACATCAGGATTTCCTGAGCGCGGGCGTGCTCCTTCTTCACATAGTGGCAGTCGTTGGTGGCCACGAGCGGCACGCCAGTGTCACGCGAAAGCTGCTTGAGCGTGTCGTTGACGCGCACCTGCTCCTTGAGCCCGTTGGGCTGAATCTCGAGGAAGTAGTTGTCCGGTCCAAAGATGGTCTTGAACTCCTCGATGGTGGCCTTAGCCGCGTCGAGCTTGCCGTTCAGGATGTGTTGGGGGACCTCGCCGCCCAGGCACGCGCTGCAGCACACGAGGCCTTTGGCATGCTTGGCGAGCAGCGGCTTGTCGATGCGCGGGTGGTAGTAAAACCCATCGATGTAGGCCTGCGACGAGAGGTAGCGCAGGTTGGCATAGCCCTCGGCATCCTTGGCCAACAGGACGAGGTGATGGCCCACGCGCTCTGTCCGGTTGGTGCGATCTGGCGCGGTGTAGGCCTCGGTGCCGATGATGGGCTTGATGCCAGCGGCCTTGGCCTGTTTGTAAAAGTCGATGGCGCCGAACATGTTGCCGTGATCGGTGATCGCGACCGAATCCATGCCGAGCTCGCCTACGGTCTTGACGAGATCCTTGATGCGGATGGCGCCGTCGAGGAGGCTGTAGAGCGTGTGCAGATGGAGGTGGGTGAAGTCGGCGGGCATGGGCAATCCTTGTGATGATGTTCGACAGGGCGGCTCGAGCGATGGGGAGGGGAGGCTGGGGGTGGGGCCGGAGCGCAAAGGCGGGTTGCCATGAAGTCCCCTGGCCCTTGGGTCAAGGGGGATCCTCGCCCTTTTCGTCTGGCAGCGAACAGTTGGTGACGTGGTCGAATTCTGGCGATTTCGGCCATCGTATCGATGCGGATGCGTGTCGAACGTGTCGAACGACGACCGCAGGGCACTCTTCGCAACGTCGTCCTCGACTTCGAACACCTTCTCTCCCGTGATTTCGACTCGAACGACGACCGCAGGGCGTTGCACGCCGTGTCCCTACGCAACCCTCGCCCTTTTCGTCCGGCACCGAAAATTGTCACGGTGACGCCAATAGCCTAATGTTGCGCGTTTCGCTCGCGGCGGCTCGAACGCTCGAACACGCCCTTTTCGGAGAATCACGCGCAGTCAAAAGGCCAGGGTCGAACGGTTGGAGAACTACGGACGCTATCGCCTTCTGAAGAAGCTCGCCGTTGGCGGCATGGCAGAGGTCTTCCTCGCCACCAGCCGCAGCGCCGAGGCGCCGCGTTCGAAGCACATCGTCATCAAGCGCCTCCTGCCGAACCTGGCCGCCGACCTCCACTTCGTCACCATGTTCCTGAACGAAGCGAGAATCGCGGCCCGGCTCAGCCACCCGAACATCGTCCAGCTGTTCGACCTGGGCAGAGAGGCGTCGAGCTACTTTCTCGCGATGGAGTTCATCCATGGCGTGGACCTGGGCGCCCTCCTCGGTCAGCTCAGGACGCGCGACCGTCGCCTGCCCATCCCCATCGCCCTCTGGATCGCCCGGGAGCTCTGCCACGGCCTCCACTATGCCCACGCCCTGGCAGATGAGAGCGGCAGGCCGCTGCGGGTCATCCATCGCGACATCTCGCCTCAGAACGTCATGGTGAGCTTCGAGGGCGAGGTGAAGCTCCTCGACTTCGGCATTGCCCGCGCCGCAGGCCAGGTCTCGACGACGCGGGCCGGCGAGATCAAAGGCAAATACGCCTACCTCTCCCCAGAGCAGGCGCGCGGCGCGACGCTCGATCAGCGCTCCGACCTCTTCTCGCTCGGTCTGGTGCTCTACGAGATGCTCTGCGGCCACAGCCCCTTCAAGCGCGATCACGAGCTCATGACGCTGCGAGCGGCCATCGATTGCGACATCGAGCCGCCCAGCCGCTTCGCCGTGCTGCCAGCCGCGCTCGAAGCCGTCGTGCTTCGGGCGTTGCAGCGCGATCCAGACCGACGCTTTGCCTCTGCCCATGCCCTGGCACAGGCGCTCGCCGAGGTCGCGCCCATGCCAACGCCAGACATCGCGCGCCACATGCTCGCCCAACTCGTGCACAAGTTGGCTGACGCGCGCATCGGGATCGACGCTTCTCTTCAAGGTCGCGAGGGGCTGCTGCCTGACGCCGAGGGCAGGCTCGACAGCCATGGCGATGGCCTGTTGGCCGCCTTCGACGAAGGGGAGTTCCACGCGCTCGAACGTCCCGCTTCCCTTCCGCCGACAGTGTCGAGCGATGAGGAAGAGACAACGCTGAACCAGGGGCGGATCAGCCTCGACTCGTCGCACCTTCGGAGCGCGCCGCGCGACGAGTCGATCGAGGAGGAAACGATCGTCGAGGACACGATCATCGAGGCATCGTCCAAACCCAAACCCAAGCACAAGCCCACGCCGCATTCCCCACTGCTCAGCGCCGCTTCTGCTGACGACGGCACCGCTGAACAGGACAGTGACGATGGGGCGGACTCGGAGCCGACGGCCACCGACGTTCGCAATCACCAACGGCCCATGGCGTCGCCATTCCCCAGCGACGATCCAGCGGACTCGGAGCCGACAGCCACCGACGTTCGCAATCACCAACGGCCCATGGCGTCGCGATTTCCCAGCGACGATCCGGCGGACGCGAAGCCGACGGCCACCGACCTTCAGCAGCCTCTCCACACGCTCCCGCTCCAGTTCCCCAAGCCCATCCGCAAGAGCGGGCCAGCTGGCGAATTCAGGAGAATCTCGAAGTCGCCGCAGCAGCTGGCACCACGGGCCTCGGAGCTCAGGGTCTCGCTGGCCGACCGCCTCGAACAGCCGACGGCGCGCCTCGATGCCGCCGAACGACCAGGCCCGACGCTGCCAGAGGCACGGTTTCCAACCGAGCTCCGACAGGTCCTTCAGCGCCTAAGCGCGCTCGCGGACACGCTCAACGCGCTCCGCGTTCGAGCCAACATGTCCTGGAGCGTCGTCGCCCTCTGTGCCCTGATCGTGTTTCTCTTGTTCGCCCTGTTCGTCGCTCTATTGGCGGGTTGAGGACTCATCCCTCGATGAGGACCGAGCAAGAGGCGGGAGCTTCCAGGCGGAAGTGACCATCGAAGCAATGATGGTTGGCGTTTCACGGACGAGCAGGTCGACGGGATAATCGATGGATAAGTCCTAAGGCCTGCCCTCGACTTTTCGGCACCCCTGCCCTGGAAGCAGCTCGCACAGCGCGCGCAGCGTCTTCTCAAAACCGGGATGGCGCCACTCGGGGATGAGCTCACACAGAGGTTCGAGCGCGAATCGCCGTAGGTGGAGTTGGGCGTGCGGCACATCGAGCGTGAGTGAGTGATGCTCCTCGTCGGCGATGAGCAGGTCGATGTCGATGAGGCGCGGTCCCCATCGGAATGTCGGGACGCGGCCCAAGGTCGACTCGATCTGCTTGCAGTGACGCAGGAGCTCGAGAAGCGGCAGGCGTGTCTCGATGCCTACGACCGTGTTCAGAAACTCGGGCTGATCTGGCCCGATGGGCGCACTCTCGTAGAGGCTGGCGCGCGCTTCGAGATGTGTCTTGGGCAGCTGTGCAATGGCGTCGATGGCGCGTTCGAGATTGACCGCGCGATCGCCCAGGTTCGTTCCCAGGCCGAGAAAGACACGCATGGATTTGATTCTCTCGTGTTTCGATTTGTTGATGTTTTTTGATCACGAATAATTATTGAAAAGTATTATGACATTTTCAAAAATGATTGACACAGTTCATCAAGAATTCCGTAGGGGCGGCCCCCCTGTGGCCGCCCGTTTCTCGAACAGAATGAATAGTCCCATTCTTTCTTGAAAACGCTGCAATTCAATTCATTGCTTGTTGAGACTGATTTAATTCAAGACAGACTCCAGTTTCATATAATCGGGGCGTTTGGGCATTGAATTCAGAATAAATGCTCATCCAGTAGCGTCGCCCCCTCGCCCGGAGAAGCCGTCACGGTGCGCAGCACGCCCGGAACGGCGCTCAGCGCCTGAGCCACGCACGCGGCGTCCGTATCGAGGCAGAGCACGACTGGGTTGGGGCCAGCGTCGAGCGTGAACCAGGCCTGGATGCCATCGCGGCGAAAGCCATGGACCGCCTCGATCACTTCCAGCGTGACGGGCTTGAGGTAGATGGTCGGTGGGTGCGCGCCCATGGCCACCGCGTGCATCCGGCAGGCGTTTGTCTCGACGATGGGGCCGAGCGCGTCGAGATCCCGGGCCAGCAGGGCCGAGCGCGCCAGCTCCAGATCGAGATCGACTTGGCGGACCCAGCCCTCGAAAAACGGCGAGGTGTCCACACTGTGCTGCATGGCTAGGCGCGATGACATGGCCTTCTTTGCCTCGGAGCAGATGGTCACGACCATTCGGAGCTCGGGCCAATGGGTGCTCGGCGCGATCTGGACGGCAAAGCTGTCCTCGCCATCGCTGCGCACGCCTTTTTGCCATTCGCAGAATCCGCCCTCGATCGACCGACACGCCGATCCCGAGAATTGGCGCGCCAGGCGCGAGAGCTCGTGTGCCGAGAGATCGAGTCCAGCGGCGAGGGCAGTGGCCGAGGTCAGGGCAGCCCCGCCAGCGGCGCTCGAGGCCAGACCTGCGGCCTTGGGAAAGTCGTTGCGCGAGGCAATGCGCGCCCGTTCGGAAATCCCAGCCAGGCCCCGCACACGATCGAGGAGCATCGTGAAGCGCTCGAGCTCACGGCCCTGGACGCTCTGGCCATCCAATTCCACGCGATCGGCCTTAAACGCTGTCGAGAACTCCACCGTGGTCTTGGCCGATAGCCCGCTGAGCGTCATGGACAGGCTTGGGGTCTGCGGGAGGAAGAGCGCCGTGTCGCGCTTTCCCCAGTATTTGATGAGGGCGATGTTCGGGTGAGCTTGGGTCGTGGCTTTGGTGGGGTTGGTCGGGGTCAAGACAGAGATCTCCAATCGGTATTTGCCGCAAAGGGCGAGCCAGGAGCGAGCACAGGAGGGCGCCCTGGTAAAAGGGATCGCAAGCACGTCGGGCACACGGGGAACTGCCCGACGCATTCATTCCCTTTGGAATTCCAGATGCTGCGCGTCAGTTCGTCGGCGCCCAGCGGGCAACGAAGAGGTGGGCGGGATCGACGTCGAGCTTTTGCATCACTGCGCCTGCATCCTCAGTCAGCGCCACGACGGCACCTCCACCGCCAGCGCCAGTCAGCTTGGCTCCCAAGCATCCCAGCGAGCGGAGACGTTCACAGGCCGCATCGAGCTCGGAGGTAGAGAGCCCAAGCTCCTGGAGGCAGCGATGGTTCTCGTCCATGGCGCGTCCCACCTCGTCGTAGCGACCAGCCTCCAGAGCTTCGACGGCACCATCGGTCAGGCCTCGGATGAACTGGAAGATCCGCTCGACGCGCTCTGGATTTTCCTGCGCCAGAGAGGCGATCGAACCGACATGCTCCCGCGTCGAGCCTCGCGAAGAGACCACCCAGACGAGCGCCTGGAGTGGCTTGGGCAGAAAGATCTGCTGGCCGCGCTGGCCCTTCACGAAGCGCAAGAGCTTGCGCTCGAAGGCCACATTGTGATCCACGCCCGAGGGGGTGCCATGAAACTCCCGCTCGAATTCGAACGCGCGGTCGAGCAAGCCCTGCGGTCGCATCATGAGCCCCGTGGCAGCGGCACAGGCACGCACCAGGGCAACGGCAAAAGCTGCACTGCTTCCAAGTCCGACCGAGCGCGGCAGATCGCCAGAGCTAGAAACCTTCAGATCGGTCAGGCGGAACTCGTGCAGGCAGCGACGAACTGCGCGCGCCAGGGATGAGACCTCGTCGCAGCCATCGATCTGGATGCCCCCGCGTTCACTCTGTTCGAGCTGGACCTTCACACCTTGCTCGAGCGGCCCCGCAATGGCTGGGTGTCCAAACACCACAGCGTGTTCACCAAGAAGGATGACCTTTCCTGGCGCGAACGCACTGGCGACGACGTTCCCCTGCCCTGTCGGCGGTGGCCCGCCGCCCTGTTCCTCGCGATGGCGGTCCATCCGCTCTTCCAGCTCTGCGCTGAGGTGCTCTTCGTTTGGCTCTCGGCTCATGCTCACTCGTTTTCATGCCTTCGGTTCAGGGCATCTTTCTGAAATTCCCAAACGCACCATTCCAAAACGGACGTCTCAGCAGATTCAGAGGGGCACTCCATGCCGCGCCGCATGGCGACGTCCTCATTCGCCGCTCACCCTACTACTCACGGCTCACGAGACACTGCTGGAGGCAGCGGCGTTGCGCCCATGCCCCAAGAACCACTTGGCCTTCTCGACCTTGATCTCGCCGCTCGCGACGAGGAGCGCCGAGATCTTCTCGATCAACTCGCCGCGCGCGCCTGCCTCGACCGCGACACAGCGCGCATGCAACGCCATGTGGCCCTTCTGAATCCCGACAGAGCCGAGTGCACGCAGTGCGGCGAAGTTCTGGGCCAAGCCCACGGACGCCATGACGCAGGCGAGCTCCTTGGCACGCGTTATCCCGAGGATCTTGAAAGCCGTGCGCACGTGCGGGTGGACCTTGGTCGCTCCCCCCACGGTGGCTACGGCGAGCGGCAACTCAATCGTTCCCACCAGCGACTCGCCATCGATGAACCAGCGCGTCAGCGGCGCATAGCGTCCGTTGCGGCTGGCGAATGCGTGGGCACCGGCCTCGATGGCGCGCCAATCATTGCCCGTGGCCAGCGCGACCGCGTCGATGCCGTTCATCACGCCCTTGTTGTGCGTCGCGGCGCGGTAGGGATCGGCAGCGGCGAACCGATCGGCCTGCAACACGCCTTGCGCCACTTCCAGGCCCGTCCGCTCCCGCGTGGCCAGGCGCTCGATCGGGATGGCGCAAGTCGCGCGAGCGCAGCGGTGGTCGGCCAGGTTGGTGAGGATGCGCAGCCAGACCTTGCCGCCCGTGAGCGACTCGACGAGCGGCGCCACGCCCTCGGCCACGGTGTTGACCAGGTTGGCGCCCATCGCGTCCTGCACGTCGATGAGGATCTGGACCACGAACACGGGCTCGCCGCCCGGCCCTTCTGGCGCGTCGAGCACGCGGACCTCGACGTCGCGGGCCCCGCCCCCGCGCGTCACCATGGCCGGGTGAAACGAGTAGGCGAGCGCGAGCAGCTCCTCACGGGCGTTCAGGATGGCCGCGCGTGCCCGCTCGATGTCCGGGATCGAGGCAACCTGAATCTGAGCGACCATGAGCGCGTCGTCGGCGTCCGCCTGGAAGCCGCCACCGGCGCGCGCGAGCTTGGCCGCGAACGAAGCGGCGGCGATCACGGACGGCTCCTCGACGACCATGGGCACCAGGTAGTCGCGCCCGTTCACGCGAAAGTTGAGGCCGAGGCCCATGGGCATCCCGAGCGTCCCGATGGCGTTCTCGACGAGCTTGTCGGCGAGCGCGATCGACAGCCCCGAGGTCTGTCCGAGCGATTCGATCTCCTCGGACGTGAGGCCGCGCAGCTCCGCGAGGCGACTGAGCCGCTCCTCCCAGCTCATCTCGTAAAAACCTGGGAGGCGCGACGAAAAGCCTTCCTTCTCCATCTGTCTGTCTCCTTGCTCCGGCCCATCTGGCCAAGACGTCTGTTTCAGGTTCAGGTCGGTTCAGGCAGTCCGTGTGAGTCCCCGCACCCAGCGCTCGAAGGTCTCGGAACAGACGCGCGGCACGCGGCGCAGCGCGTCGAGCGATGGCGCGCCCGTGAGGACCATGCTGGCCCGCAGGCCCATCAGCAGCGTCTCGACGCAGCCGTCGAGCGCCCGCTCGCCGCCCGCCTGCCACGTCTTCAGGAGCGGCAACGCGATACCCACGACGTCAGCGCCCAGGGCCAACGCCTTGGCCATCGCCAGTCCATCGCGGATGCCACCCGAGGCAATGAGCGTGGTGGTGCGCGATGGCGCGTCCAGGGTCTCGGCGAGCGCGGCAATGGCGGGGGCCGTCGGGATGCCCCAATTGGCGAAGAGCGCCCCGAGGCTCTGCGTCCGATCGAAGGCGGGTGTGCCTGGCTCGGCGCGCAGTGCCTCGACCTTGATCCAGCTCGTGCCGCCCATGCCCGCGATGTCGAGCGTCCGCACGCCAGCCTCGATGAGTCGCTTGGCCGTGGCGGGAGAGATGCCGCAGCCCGTCTCCTTGACGACGAGGCGGGCTCCGAGCGCACGGGCGAGCGCTTCGATCGTCCTGAGCCCCTCCGAAAAGTCGCGATCACCCTCGGGCTGCACGAGCTCCTGCGCCACGTTGAGGTGGATGGCGAGCGCATCTGCCTCGATCCGATCGATGAGGCGGCGCACGCCGTCCACGCCTAGTGTGCGGGCCTGCCACAGGCCGAGATTTCCAACGATGGGCACGCTCGGTGCGACAGCGCGCAGCTCGAACGAGGCAGCGAGCTCGGCGTGGTCGAGCATGGCGCGCTGGCTGCCGACGCCGATGGCCACGCCGCGCAGTTCGGCCTGCCGGGCGAGCGCGAGGTTGAAGAGGCGACCGCGCTCCGTGCCGCCAGTGATGGCCGTGAACATGAGCGGGCAGCCGAGCCGCCGACCCAAAAAGTCGCGCCGCAGATCGAGCTGCGACTCGGACAGATCGGGCACTGCCTCGTGGAGCAGCGTCACGTGATCGAAGAGCGCGCCTGGCGCGTCCGCTTCGATGGGTTCTCTCGCGCACAGGTCCAGGTGGTGATCTTTTCGCTGGATGGTTTGGCTGGACATGGCGACCGGGGACTCGATGTGTAGAGAGCGGCGGCCCGTCTCGGACGAGAGAGCCGGGGTTCGAAAAAACGCGCGCCCCTACTCGCGGGTCTGGCAGGCGTCAAGACGCGGTGGGTCATGCACCAGGGTGGTCGAGTTCTAAATTTTCTTGACAGCCCAACACCGCCAGGCGGGCCCTTGAGTAACTCCAAGCAGGTGTTCGAGAACTCTGTTTCACCCTGAAAAAGAAAAATCGAACCAAGGGCGCCAACCCCAAAATGCTGCCCTTCAAGCCCTGCTTGGTTAGAACTTGATTGCCCTGGGTCATGCACGGAACGGAGTGGCAGGGCCATCAGGGCTGGCGCTCATCCAGGATCAAGGCAGCCCGCCAACACAGGAGACGGCGCTCTCCACGGGAATGGCGGCTCTCTGAAGCGCTTCCTCGAAGAGGGCGCGTTTGGTCTCGAAGCGTCCCTTTTCCCTCAGGACAGCCACTGGGTAGCCCTCGTAAGGGAGG
>JAISIF010000125.1 GCA_031262165.1 Myxococcales bacterium
CCGCCGCCGTTCGTCCCATGCTGTCTCAAGCTGCGCCGTGGCTGTCGAGCTCGTGCCGATGCCGCGCGCTTGCGTCCGCCGCCGCCGGTGGTATGCGCCCGCGCTCGGTTCTGGCCTGAATCCAGGCCGCCCCGCCCACTTCTGGCCAAAATCTGGCCCAGCCTTGGGCGGTTTCCCACGTCCTTTTTTGGCCTATCGGGCAGGGCGGCACGGTCGGACTGAAAGGGCAGCGAGCCGGAATGGTGCAACGGTTATTGCAACCACGTCTTTCGGCTCCACGAAAAGCCGAGTGATTCCGGTAGGTTGCTAGCTCAGTTCGTTAGAGTCCGCCCCATGAAGCCGGTTGTCGGAGTCCACGGAAATCCGCAACGCCCCGAAATCACTGAGGTTTTCAGAGATTTCGGGGCCAAAGCGGGCCGCTGAAGTCCACGGACAGCCGAAAAAATCGTTGCAACGGTCATTGAGTCCCTTTGATGACGACTTCAAAGGGTTCCGATGGCCCCAAGACAGCGCCAACGTCTTCAGACGTTGAAATTCGAAGCCTCAAAGCTCAAGCCCGCCCCTACAACGCGACAGATGGGGACGGGCTTTTGTGTGTGTGTTTCTCAACAGCTCGAAGAGCTGGCGCTTCGCCTTCTGGCATCTGGGCAAGCGCAAGACGCTCGTCCTTGGGCAGTATCCAGAGATCTCCCTGAAGCGGGCGCGGGAGCTCTTGGCAGAGGCGCGGACGCATGTCGCAGAAGGTATTGTTTGTTATTTTGTTTCGTAGGGGCATCATTCATGGCACCCATTTTTTGTTTGTAATGAATTGTCTTGTTCTTTCTTGGCTGCGTTGTGATGTCATTTCGGGCGGCCACAGGGGACGAAACACATCGATCCAGAACGAAATCAGGAGAAACCGAATTGGATTTGGTGGTGATGAATTGCGCGCGCTGTGTTCGCTGCGCCATTGGATGGATCGGGAATTTTTTGGAATTCACAGTCTTTTCAAAAGACGCCTTGAAATCATCGGACCACTGTGCCTTTGCGCGCCGTTCATCAGAATCAATCGAGAGATTTCATATAGATAGGAGCGACATCGAATGACCAACCTCACACCAGCGCCGCTCAGCCCTCAGAATGAAGACAAAACCGGCGAAGCCCAGTCCCAGGCGCCTCGAAAACCTCATTGGCCTGTTGCCTGGACCCTCTTCGCGATTCTCTCCATCGTCTATCTATGGTTCCCATTCGATTTCATCCCAGATGTCGTCCCGGTCTTCGGACAATTGGATGACGCGGCCATCGTCGGGGTCGCCTGGGTTCCTTTTTTGATTTCAATCGTCAAGTTTCTCAAGGCGCTCAAGAAGGCAAGATTTTGATTTTGAGAAGAGCCCTGAATCGACTCGTCCTATTTGCTGAAGAAACTCGAGGACACGCCCTAGAAACATTTGCCTGTCTTTAGTTTGTGGCACTCGTTCGTTCCACAGCGATAGCAGACCTCGTTCGGCATATTTTTGCCTTCCAAAAACAATCGGATGTTTTCCAATGTCGTCTCGGCAATGGCTGTGAGCGCCTCCTGTGTGAGAAAAGCCTGGTGGCTCGTCACGATGACATTGGGAAAGCTGAGTAGTCGCGCCAAAACGTCATCCTGAATGGCGTCGAGCGACCAATCCTCGAAGAAATAATTCTCTTCTTCCTCATAGACATCCAATCCCGCGCCGCCGATGCGCTTCTCTTTCAGCGCGTCAATCAAAGCGGGCGTATCGATGAGCGCGCCGCGTCCCGTATTGATGAGAACGGCGTCGGGTTTCATCAGCGCCAGCTTGCTTGCGTCAATCAAATGATATGTCTCGGGCGTGAGCGGTGAATGGAGGCTGATGGCGTCGCTCTGGGCACACAACTCGTCGAGTGTGACGTATCGAGCACCGATTTCATTGGCCCAGGCATCGTCCTGGAATTTGTCATAGGCGATGATCTTCATTCCAAAGCCGGAAAAGATATTGGCGGCAATTTTTCCGATCTTTCCAGTGCCGACGATTCCCATGGCCTTGCCGTGCAGGTCGCGCCCGCTCAGGCCATTGAGCAGAAAGTTTCCATCGCGCGTCCGATTGTAAGCCCGATGAATGTGTCGCGTGAGCGAGAGCAGGAGCGCGGCGGCATGTTCCGCGATGGAGTAAGGCGAATAGGCGGGGACGCGTGCGATATGGATTTTTCCAAAAACGGCTTTGAGATCGACATTGTTGTAGCCCGCGCTGCGCAGGGCGATCAGGCGAATGCCCTGATCATAAAGCGCGGAGATGACCTCGGCGTCGATCCTGTCATTCACGAAGGCGCAGACGACTTCCGCGCCGTAGGCCAATGGCACCGTCGTCACATTCAAATGCCCTTCGAAATATCGGATGTCATAGCCAAATGATTTGTTGGCGAGATCGAAATACTGACAATCGTAAGGTTTGGTGTCGAAGAAGGCGATTGTGGGCATTGGGCGGAGCCTTTCTTTACAGTAATGATCCCCCGGCAAAGTCGGAGGGGGCCATTAAAATAACGTCGTTGGAGTGCGCGATCATATCGCCCCTACTATTTTATTGATGCATTCGGATCGAATCGTCGGGGCGACTCAAGCTGGCAGCGCCGTCGTCAGCGCGCCGCTGTTCTCCGACTCGATGATGCCGAGGAGTTGGTCGAAACAGGAGAGCCTGAAGCGCGGCAGCGCGGTCGAATCCGGCGCCTGCCGTAGGTGCCGCCGCATGGCTTTGGGGGCGGACAGGATGTCGAGCCGCTCCTGATATTCGGCGGAGATATAAGTCCCGTATTCGGCCCAGCAGCCGATCGCGCCTGTCTGGCGGGCGAGCCGCATGTCCTTGCTCAGGCTGTCGCCGACCAGGGCGACCTCGTGCGGCGGCACGCCGAGGCGCTCGCAGATGGCGAGGAAGCCCCTCGAGTTCGGCTTTTCGTCCTCGCGCCGGAGCTCCACCACCTCGCAGCGGATCGGGCAACCGCCCGCCTCTTCCCGCTTGCGGATCTCGGGAGCGATGCCGGTCTCGGGAAAGGGGAAGGCGGGCAGCGCGTAGAGGGCGGTCAGAGACTCGTCGAGCCCCATCATATAGGCGCGGCGCTCGGCCGGGTTGCGCGGCGCGTCGGTCAGCGCCACCACGGGGATGCCCCACACCTCGAGCTGCCGCAGGGTCTCGATCACGCCGCGATAGGGCCTGAGGTAGCGCTTGCGGGCCGCGGCAAACGCCTCGCTCGCTGGCTCGATGACGAGCTTGCTGAAGGACGGGAAGTCGCCGCGGTAGGGGTCGAACAGCCGCGATTCCTGGATGGCGAACGGGTAGTCGTTCGACTCGTAGCGGTCATAGACCTCCTTCAGCGCCTGGATGACCTGGATGCGCGGGAGGCTCAGGACGCGGCAGAGGGTCTCGAGCATGCGCTCGGTCGAGGGGACGATGTAATCGACCCACGAGTAGAGCGTGTTGTCCATGTCGGTGACGACGGCGCGGATCATGGCTGTGGGGGCTCCTTGGGGAAGTTCGTCCGATGGCTGCTCGAGCTCACGACGCATCATCGCTGCGTCTCACGCGCGCTCCAGCTCGAACGCGGCCAGCCTCACCGTCGGCCTCCAGCGTGTCGGCTCGACGCCGTGGCGATGATGACCTCTTTGGGCAGCGAGCGCTGCTTGAGCGCGAAGAGCGCGTCGGCGAGCGCGACGATGCGCTGGCGATCGAACACGCCCTTGAGCAGCCGTGGCGGGAGCGCGCCGCACCCGTGCTGGGCGCCCAGGATCGCGCCGGCCATGCAGGCGACAGAGTCGGTGTCCCCGCCCGCCCGCAGCACGACGTCCATGCACGCCCGAAAATCCCCCCGAGCCCTGAGGCAGGCATAGAGGGCCATCAGGACCGAGGGATAGACGAAGTTGCTGATGCCGAGGCAGCTCTTGGGCAGCAGCGGCGAGAGGCCCGCGTTCGAGATCACGCGTGCGGCGTCGCTCGGCTCGTAGGCGAGCAGCTGCGGCAGGCGTTCGATGTGGCTTGCCAGCTCTGGATCGCGCGCGCGGACCACGGCGGCCACGCGCAGGCAAAAGGTGTCGGGCGGCATCGGGTCGCTCAGCGAGTGGGCGATGGCGGCGGCCATAGCCATGCTGCCAGCGATCGATCGAGCGTCCTTGTGTGTCACGACGGCCTGGTTCTCGGCGTCGCGGGGGAGCTTGGCGATGTTGTCGAAGTGGAACAGGCCCAGCGGCGCGGCGCGCACGGCCGCGCTGTTCGTCGCGTAACCGCTCTCCATGCCGGAGCTCATCCACGGGACACCCTTCAGGAGTCGGCCGACCGCCTCGTTGCAGACAGGATCCGCGAGGATGATCTGCCCCTCGGCCCAGAGCTTGGCGAGGCACGCCGCCACGGTCCGACCATCGACCTTGGCCGCGATCAGGATCGACTCGACCACGGCCAACATCATCTGCGTGTCATCGCTGAAGCGACCTTTGGAGAGTCCACAGCGCGAGCGCAGGGCAAAGTCGTCGGCGATGTGCGGGAGGCGGGCGAGCGTTGCAGGCGCGGCTCCTTCGTAGGGAAATCCGAGCGCGTCGCCGATGGCGCCGCCCAGGAGCGTCGCGCGGAAGCGGTCGCATAGCGCTGCGTGTGACAGGGACATAAGGGCGCGGGAACCTAGTGAAGTGACCTTCACGATGCAATGGAGGGAACCGAGGCCGGACGGAATTCCTAACCCTTTGAAATCATTGGACTTTTTTCTTGTTTGAGCCTGCCTGCCTGCCCGCTTGGGGCTGATGTTTCCCGGGTTTTCGGGCTGAGAGAGGGCGTGTCGCGCCCTGGCCCGAGGCAATCGAGGCCGCGAGATTCACACTCAAAAAAAGCCACGCATCGCCCTCTGGCCCGGAGCGCTGACGGGAGGGGGCGCGTCGAGCATTTCGAGAACTCGACCGCTCTGTTCACTCGGTGACAACGACTTGTTTCCACTCGGAGATCTTGTAAGGGGGCGCGCCCTTTTGCAGGAGAGCCATCCGTGGGATCCGAACGACAAGGCTCCATCGACGCCGCCCTCTGTATCGAGAACGCCCTCGATCTCGACGCCATCTCGGTGGAGCAAGCCGAGCTCGCGCGGGGTGCCGTCGAGCGGGGAGAGTTGACGGATGCCATCGATTGGATGTCCGCCCGTGGGTTCCTGACAGAGCCCGCCGCCGCGCGCCTGCGCGAGCTCTCCTTGGGGCCATTGCCGATCGAAGTGGTCGCGCTGCCCTTGCCCGTCCCGGCGCCTGTCCCCGTCGCCGCGCGCCCTGACGAGCAGGAGAGGCGCGGCCAGAAGGACGTCCCCGTCGCCGACGAGCAGCCAGTGGTCACGCTGGACAGTGAGACGTTCAACGATCGGCCGCCGCAGCCGCTGAGCTTCGAGCCACCCGATCCAGTGGGCATGGAGGTGGCGAGATTCCCACTCGACGAGTCCTCGACCCGCTCGGGCCGCCTGTCGAGCTTCTCGAAGTCGCCGCGCCTGAGCGGGCTCACGCCCGGCGGCCAGCCCACGCCGAGCGCGCACGCCAAGACTGGAACCAGCACGTCCAGCCACGCCCCTGGAGTCCAGCCCACCGATCCCAAGGTGGTCGAGCCTGGCGCCGAGGGCCTCGCCTACGAGCAGCCCGGTCGCTACGCCTTTCGCTATCTGCACGCGAGCGGCGGTCAGGCGCGCATCCTCGTCGTCCACGACGAGCAGATCGGGCGTGACGTCGCGCTCAAGGAGCTCTCGCTCGACGATCTGCGCGCGAACGAGCCCTCGGCGGCGGCGATGAGCAAGGGTTCGCTCACGAGCGCCGAGATGCAGCGGCTGTTGCGCGAGGCGCGCGTGACGGGCCAGCTCGAACACCCGAACATCGTCCCGCTCTACGACCTGGGGCGGCGCAGCGACGGCGCGCTCTACTACACGATGCGCTTCGTGCGTGGCGTCACGCTCGCGCAGCGCCTCAAGGCCTGCAAGACGCTCGGCGAGCGCCTGCGCCTGCTCAAACCCTTCCTCGATCTGTGCAATGCCATCGCTTACGCGCACAGCCGAGGCGTCATCCACCGCGACCTCAAGCCGTCGAACGCGATGGTGGGCGAGTTCGGCGAGACGGTCCTCCTCGACTGGGGCATCGCCAAGGTGCGCCACCGCGAGGAGATCCGCGGCGTGGACATGCTGAACGAGGCCAAGCTGCTCCAGGAGCCGACGCTGGCCAACACGGTGGTCGGCGAGGCGATCGGCACGCCGGGCTACATGAGCCCAGAACAGGCCAAGGGGCTCGTGGCCGAGATCGACGAGCGCTCCGACGTGTTCGGCCTGGGCGCCATCCTCTACCAAATCCTGACCGGCACGCCGCCCTACAAGGGGGGCGGTGAGGAGGCGCTGCTCGAGCGGGCCAAGCGCGGCCGCGTGACGAGCGTGCTCAAACTCTCGCCGAATGCGCCCAAGCCGCTGGCCGCCATCGCACAGAAGGCACTCCAGGCCGACAAGGCGGCGCGCTACCAGAGCGCCAAGGAGCTGGCCGAGGAGATCGACGCCTACATGACCGGCGGCCGCGTCACGGCCTACGCCTACTCGTCGCGCGAGCTGCTCATCCGCTTTGCCCAGCAGCACAAGGCGCTGCTCGTGAGCGCCACGCTCCTGTTCATCGTCATCTGCGCCGCGCTCGTCACGGTCTCCCTCTCGCTGCAGCGACAGCAACAGGCCAACGCGGCGCTCGCCCAGGCGCGCGCGCAGGAGCATCTCGAACGCCTCGGCGCCAACTTGAACCTCGCCGACATGCACGCGCGCGACGCGGAGCGCTTCATCTCTCAGCACCACTTCGCGTCGGCCACGCACAGCGCGCTGCTCTCCCTCGAGCACAACCCCGCGCACCCCAAGAGCGCTTGCTTTTCCGAGGACCCGAACCGTTGGACCGAGCGCGCCCGTTTCCTGCGCGTCCTGGCGGCGTCGGCTCTCTACCAGTCGAGGCTGCGCAACTTCGTCACCTCGCAGTGGGTCTTCGTGGGCAACGACGCGCTTACCGCGCCGGTCTTCTCGCCAGACGAGAAGCGGTTGGCTGCGGGGAGCTACGACGCGCGCCTGCGCATCTGGGACTTGGAGAGCGGCTCGCTCGTCTCCGAGCTGACAGGCCATCAGTCGCGGATCACCAGCGTGGCCTGGTCGCGCGACGGCCTGTCCCTGGCCTCGGCAGCGCAAGAACCCGAGATCCTCGTGTGGGACGCCCGCACGGGCGAACGGCGCTGGAAGCTCGAAGGCCACCACCGCTCGGTCCGCGCCGTCGCGTTTTCGCCGGACAGCCACTGGCTCGCCTCGGCAGGAAGGGATGGCACGGTCCGCCTCTGGGATATGGCGAGCGGCCAGCAGCTGCGGCGCTTCGACCTGGAGGATGGCAAGGTCGAGGTGAACGCCGTCGCCTTCGGGGCGGACGCCACCTACCTCGTCGCTGGCTGCTCCGACGGGACGCTGCGCCGCCTGCCGCTCGTGCCGCCGGACGAGAGCGCGCGCGTGGAGGCGGGCGAGGCGCCCCAGACGCTCCTGCGCCGCGTGGGCGAGATCTGGACGATCGCCGTCTCGGACGACCCGCTCCATCCACACCTGTTGGCCGCGGGCCGCACGGCGCGAAACATCGTCGAGATCGACGAGGGCGGCAGGCCCACGCTCAACCTCGAAGGCCACCGCAACGGCATCTCGTCGCTCGGCTACTCGCCCGAGGGCAACTTCATTGGATCGGCGAGTTACGACGGCACGGTGCGCCTGTGGAGTCGGCTCTCGGGCGGCCCGATCCTGACGCTGGAGGGCCACGAGAATTTCGTCTCGGGCCTGGCCTTCTCGCGGCGCTGGCTGGCCAGCACGAGCTTCGACAAGACGCTGCGGCTGTGGCGTCAGCGCGACATGCTGCTGCCCCAGCTCGTGGGCCACACCGAGTCGATCTACGGCGTCGCCTTCTCGCCGGACGGAACGCGGCTCGCCTCCAGCGGCTGGGACAGGTCCGTCCGCGTCTGGGACGCGGCGAGCGGTCGCCTCGCGCATACGCTCTGGGGCCACGCCTCGATCGTGACGGACATCGCGTTTTCGACCGACGGCACCCGCCTTCTCTCTGCCTCGCGCGATGGCACGGCGCGCCTGTGGAACGTCGAGCGCGGCACACACGAGCTGACCCTGACCAACCCCGACGGCGGCGAGATCGAGAGCGCTGACTTCACGCCAGACGGCAGGTTCGTCGCGACTGGCTCGGGTCGAAGCGGCGACATCTTCTTATGGGACGCCATCACGGGCGCGCTCCTGAGCACCTTCAAGGGCCACCGAGGTGTCGTCTCCGGCCTCGCGTTTTCGCGCGACGGCAAGCGCCTGGCCTCGTCGAGCCGCGACAAGTCGGCGCTCGTCTTCGACGCCCGGACCGGGGAGATCCTCGCGCGCCTCGAAGGCGGCCACGGCGATTGGATCACCGACGTCGAGTGGGGCCTGGACGACGAGACGCTCCTGACGGCGGGCAAGGACGGCCTCGTCATCCACTGGAATGTGGAGAGCGCCTCGGAGATCGCGCGCTTCGTCGGTCACGCGCAGTGGGTCAACACGGTGCGCCTCGCCCAACACGGCCACCTGTTGGCTACGGCGAGCGACGACAAGACCGTGCGCGTCTGGAACGCCGAGACGGGGGAGCTGCTGCTCATCATCAACACCTCGCTGGAGGCCTCGGGCATCGCCTTCTCGCTGGACGGGAAGACCCTGGCCGTCGGCGACGGGACGCTGCTCAACCTCTACCCGATGGACTTCTCGATGCTCGACGTCGATCCCGAGGCGGCGCTCGCCAAGCTGAGCCATACGGCCGACGTCTTTGGCGATGCCTTCGCGGACTGACTTGGGGGGCATGGACGTGAGTGACGTGTCCAAGATCAAGCTCACGCTCGAATACGACGGAACGGCTTATGTCGGGTGGCAGTGGCAGCCCAATGGCCCGTCGATCCAGGCCGAGGTCGAAACGGCGCTCGCCAAGATCCTCAAGGCGCCGGTGCGCGTGAGCGCGTCGGGCCGCACGGACGCGGGCGTCCACGCGCTGGGACAGACGGCGACGTTCACGCCGCCGCGCGCGTTGCCGATGAGCGCCTATGTCGCTGGCCTCTCCTCGCTGTTGCCGCGCGACATCGCCGTGCTCGACGCCCGCGAGGTTCCCGACACGTTCGACGCGCGCCGCTCCGCGCGCGGCAAGCACTACCGCTACCTGATCCTGAACCGGCCCACGCGCGCGCCCCTCCGCCGTCTCCAGCGCTGGGAGATCTTCCGCCCCCTCGACGTGGAGGCCATGCGGCGCGCCGCCACCTGCCTGATCGGGGAACACGACTTCAGCGCGTTCCGGGCAAGCAACTGCGAGGCGAAGAACCCCATCAAACGCCTGACGCGCGCCGACATCTGCCGCGTGGGCGACGACGAGATCGCGCTCGACTTCATTGCCGACGGCTTCCTCAAGCAGATGGTGCGCAACCTCGTCGGCACGCTCGTCGAGGTGGGGTTGGGGCGCCGACCGCCCGAGTCCGTAGAACAGACCCTGCGCTCGCTCGATCGCCAGAGGGCCGGGCCGACCGCGCCCCCGCAGGGGCTCTTCCTCGTCGAGGTGTTTTACGGGGAGGAGGCTGTCTGGCCGTTTCGTTCTGGCCCGAAGTGTTTTGTGTAGGGGCGTTCGATACGCTCCCTTTCCCCGTCGCTTCGCTTCGCATCGGCTCGCTCCCGCAAGCGAGAGAGATTTTTGGATCTGTCTCGCTCGAGAAAGCACCCTCGGATCATCCGCGATCCATTCCCGCTCCCATCGAACGGGAGAGGGGCGACGCGAAGCCGCGGGGAGATGGCTTCGATAGACAAAAATTCCCTCCCGACCAGGCCTCCCTTCCTCCTTTTCCGAGCGCGCCCATGACCAACGACGTCGACCACGCCTGTCCCAGCCCATCGCACCTCGCCGAAGAGCCCCTGCTCTTCGAGAAGCCGCGCCACGACACGTCGGGCGCGTCGCTGCCCTTGCCTGGTGTGCCCGAATTCGATCCCACCGACGAGCTCGACGCGCGCCTGCTGCGCCGGGATGTCGAGGCGTTTCCGACGCTGAGCGAGCCCGAGGTCGTTCGCCACTTCACGCGCCTGTCGCAGCAGAATTTTGGCGTGGACACCGGCCTCTACCCGCTGGGCTCGTGCACCATGAAATACAACCCGAAGCTCGGCGAGGCCGCCGCGCGCCTGCGAGGCTTCACGGACCTGCACCCGCTGCTGCCAGACGCGAAGTGCCAGGGCGCGCTCGCCTTGATGTGGCGCCTCGAACGGGCGCTGGCATGTCTGCTCGGCTTCGAGGCGGTCTCGCTCGCGCCCGCCGCTGGCGCGCAGGGTGAGCTGACGGGGATGCTCGTCGTGCGCGCCGCGCACCAGGCTCGTGGCGAGCGCCGCCGCCTCATCCTCATCCCGGACAGCGCCCATGGCACCAACCCAGCCTCCTGCACGCTGGCGGGCTACCAGATCGTCCAGCTCAAGAGCGGCCCAGATGGCCTGCTCGCGCCCGCCACGGTCGCCGCTGCCCTGGACGCGCACGGCACCGACGTGGCCGCGCTCATGATGACGAACCCCAACACGCTCGGCCTGTTCGAGACGGGCATCCGCGAGATCGCCGACCTGCTCCATGCCAAGGGCGCGCTACTCTACGGTGATGGCGCGAATCTGAACGCGCTCCTCGGCCGCGTGCGGCCCGCTGACCTGGGCATCGACGTGATGCACGTGAACCTGCACAAGACGTTTGCCGCCCCGCACGGCGGCGGTGGCCCGGGCGCTGGCCCGATCGCGGTCACGACCGCGCTCGCCGATTTCCTGCCCAGCCCGCGCGTGGTGCGTGAGCGACGGACAGAAGCGGGTTCGGGTTGGACGCGCGACGACGCGCTGCCCGAGACATGGGAAGATCGCTCCGACGGCGGCACCGAGGTGCGCTACCGGCTCGACGCCGACGCGCCCCAGAGTATTGGCCGCGTCCGCTCGTTCTTCGGCAACTTTGGCGTGTGCGTGCGCGCCTACGCCTACATCGCCGAGCTGGGCGCGCGTGGCCTGCGCGAGGTCTCTGGCCGCGCCGTGCTCAACGCCAACTATGTGCGCGCGCAGCTATGCGACGACTTCGAGCTGCCCTGCGCGGCCCAGCCGCTCCACGAGGTCGTCTTCACCGACGAGAGGCAAAAGCCCTTGGGCGTGACGACGATGGACATCGCCAAGGCGCTCATCGACCGCGGCTTCCACCCGCCGACCATCTACTTCCCGCTCGTCGTGCAGGGCGCGCTCATGATCGAGCCGACCGAGACCGAGTCGAAGGAGACGCTCGACGCGTTCGTTGCGGCCATGAAGGACATCGCCCGCGCCGCGCGCGAAGCGCCCGAATCACTGCGCGCCGCGCCGATCTTGGCGTTCCGCGAGCGCCTCGACGAGACGCAGGCCGCGCGCAAGCCCGTCTTGAGGTGGCGGCGGTGAAGGGTGGGTGATGCGCGCCCTCTCCCCAACGCTCTCCCGCAGGCGGGAGAGGGCGTTCGCGAAGGGCTCACAGATCTCTCCTCTGTCACTCGTGGGAGAGGGCGTTCGCGAAGGGCTCTCAGATCTCTCCTCTGTCACTCGTGGGAGAGGGCCTCACGGAGCGAGGGGAGAGGGAGAAGTCGATCGCCCAGAGGGAGAGATGCTCACCCCGCCTCTTCTATCGCCTCCAGATCGCTCTCGGGATCGTCAGCCTCGTCCCTCGTCGCCTTGGGCGCGGCGTTCGCCGCCCTGGGCCAGTCGAGCGTGAAGCGCGCGCCCCCGAGCGGCGCATCGGCGATCTCGATGGTGGCGCCGTGCAAGCGGACGATGCGCTGGACGATGGCGAGCCCCAGGCCCAACCCGCCCGATGACTTGGATCGGCTGGCCTCCATGCGCGTGAACGGCTCGAAGATGTGCGCGCGTGCCTCGCGAGGGATGCCTGGTCCATCGTCATCGACGTGAATGCGCACGTGCGCCTCTGTGGCCTCGCAGCTCACCTTGACGTGCGCTTTGGCGTGGCGCAGCGCGTTGGCGAGCAGGTTGCGGATCACGCGGGCGAGCAGGCGCGGTTCTGCCTGCACCGACAGATCGCCCATGCCGGTGAGCTCGACCGCGCACCCGCCCACGAGGTGAACCAGGGCGCTGCGCTCGGTTTCGAAGAGCGCGGCGAGGGGCACTGCCGACCGCCTCACCTCGCTGACGCCGTATTCGATGCGGTTGAAGGCCACGAGCTCTTCGACGAAGGCGTCCAGCTCGTCGAGATCCGCGTCGAGCGCCTGGAGGCGATCTTCCTTCTGCTCGTCGCTCGTCGCCATGGCCAGCATCTCCAGGCCGAAGCGCATCCGCGAGGCAGGTGTCCTCAGCTCGTGCGCGATCATCTGGAGGAGATACTGGTGCTTCTGGAAGAGCTCCTGGTTGTGCTCGGCCATCCGGTTGAAGCAATCGACGAGCGGCGCGATGTCCTTGTTGATGCACCAGTGGCTGTCGATGCGCGCCGACAGATCGCCGTTCATGATCTTGATCGCCGCCTTCTCCATCGAGTTCATCAGGCGCATCACGGGCAGGGAGATGAACAGGCCAGTGCCGCCCACCACGAGCAGCAGGATGATGAGGAACGCGGTGAATTGGATCGGGGTCAGCGGTTTCTTGGATTTGGTCGGCCCGATGGCGAGCACGCGCGTCTCTCCCTCGATGGGGAAGTAGTAGGTGCGGATGAAGCCTTGATCGAGGCGAAATGCGGATTTTCCCTCGTGCAGCAGATGGCGGTGCGCCTCGAACAGGCTCGGATCGTCGAGGGAGATGAGGCGTGTCGGCTGCCCGAAGGATTGCTCGATGCGCTGGGCGAGCTCTTCGGCGGAGAGGTGGTGGGCCTTGGGGTGAGAGAGCGCTTGTTCGAGCAGCTTGAACAGGAGCTCCTCGGACGGCGGTTGCCACGGCTCCACCATCGAGATGTTGGCGCGCCAATAGATGAAGCCCGTCCACGTCATCGAGGCGGCGGTGAAGGCGAGCAGGACGCCGACTGTGAAGCGCAGGGCGATTCGATTCATGGGAGGGGACCTCGTCGGCGCGGTCGTGCCGGGAAATGAAAGCCGCGCCCCATAACCGATCGCGGCGCGATTCGATTGAAACGAACCGTCTCGGAGCTCGACCCAACGCCGTCGGCTGACGGAACCCGCATCCTGTTCACAGCTCGCCATCCATCTCTTGAAGCAGACGTCGGACGTAGGACTTAACCCTCGATGAGGACCGAGCATCGCGAAGGCCGGGGACTGTCAGACGAGGCGCGAGGTGGGAGCTTCCAGACGGAAGTGACCACTCCTTGGGCTGGGTTGGAGTGAAGCGAAAATCCAGCAGGGAGCCCTTCACGGCACCTCAGCGCGACGACTCGTCCCACGAGGCATTTCGAGAATGCCGAGATGATGTTTCGGAGCCCTCTCGTGCTGGGTTTCCGCTTCGCTCCAACCCCTGCCTACGAGCTACGAGCGCCCTCTTCATTCGTAAAAGATGGGATGCGAACAAGAGACGGGTTCACAAACGAAGTCTGAAACTCTTCGTTTGTCTTTGTGCCTCATCCCCCGCATCTGAAGCCCCATGTCTTCTCTCTTTTGCCCTGCCCCAGCCCTCGCACCCGGTGACGTCGTCTCGGTCATCGCCCCGTCGAGCCCCTTCGATCGCGCTGCCTTCGATCGAGGCCTCCAGCGCCTGAGCGAGCGCTATCGGCCGCGCCTCGCACCAGACCTCTTCGCGTGCGAGCGCTACCTCGCTGGTTCTGACGCGCGCCGCCTCCAAGCGCTGAACGAAGCCCTGGCCGATGCCGAGAGCCGGGCGATCTTCTGCGCGCGCGGCGGCTATGGCGCGATGCGGCTCTTGCCTGGGCTGAAGCTCCCCGAGACGCCCAAGGTGCTCGTCGGGTTCTCGGACATCACCGCGCTCCACGCCGCGCTCCAGGTGAATGGCTGGCGCAGCCTGCACGGCCCCGTGCTGACGCAGCTCGGTCGGCTCGATGAGGCGATGGCGCGGGCGCTCTTCGACTGCCTGGAGTCGGGCACCCACCTGCCGCGCTTCGTCGGTGAGGCCGTGGTCCCAGGCGTCGTGGAGGGGCCTGTGCTGGGCGGCAACCTCTCCGTGCTGACGCGCCTCATCGGCACGCCTTTCCTGCCAGCGCTCGACGGCGCGATCCTCTTTCTGGAGGACGTGGGCGAGCGGCCTTACCGGCTCGATCGAATGCTCCAACACCTTGCGCTCGCGGGCGGCCTGGCGCGCGTCGCGGGTGTGGCGCTCGGCGATTTCACCGACTGCGACGACGAGCACCTCCAGCTGCGCGGCGCGGCGTTCGTCCGCGAAGAGCTGGCGCGCCAAGGCGTGCCCTGCGTGGCTGGCCTGCGCGTTGGCCATGGCCTCGACAACTGGCCGCTGCCGCTCGGCGCGCGCGCGCGGCTCGACGGCGCGGCTGGAACGCTGTGCTTCGTGGAAGGCGTGGTCGAGTGATCCCCAGCGTCTGGGGATTCGCTCCTTGCCTTTGGGGATCTTTGAGGGCATCGGGCGCCACTTTTCCAAGGTCGGCCGAACCGGCGCCGATCCGCTCCACTCTCAAACTCGAAGAAGGACGCCATCCGTGAAGGACATCGCCGAACGCATCGTCATCGCCACCTACCAAAACGCCGTTGACCAGGGCCTATTGCCCGCCTTCGAAGGCCCCATCGTCGTCGAGGCGCCCAAGCAAGCCTCGCATGGCGACTGGTCCTCCAACCTCGCGATGCTGCTCGCCAAAAAGGCCGGAAAGCCGCCGCGCCAGATCGCCCAGCTGTTGCTCGACAACCTCGTGGATGCCGACGGCGTGATCGAGAAGGCCGAGATCGCAGGTCCTGGCTTTTTGAACTTCTTTCTCAAGCCGCGCGTGTGGCTCGAAGGTCTTGGCCATGTGCTGGATGAGGGCGAGCGCTTCGGGCAGTCGACGATCGGCCAAGGCCGCAAAGTGATGGTCGAATACGTGTCGGCCAACCCCACGGGCCCGATGCACGTGGGCCACGGTCGGGGCGCCGTGGTGGGTGACGCCATCGCCGCGCTGCTCACCGCCTCCGGCCACGAGGTGACGCGCGAGTATTACATCAACGATGCGGGCGGTCAGGTGAAGGCACTGGGCAAGGCGCTCTACGTGCGCGTGCGCGAGCAGCTCGGCCACCCGCTGCCCTCGCTCGACGATCCCGACGCGCTGCCCTACCCCGGCACCTACCTGATCGACGTGGCCAAAGCCTTCGTTGTCGAGTGTGGCCAGGCGGGCAAGGCAATGGCAGAGGCGCCGCTCACGCCCGAGGCACAGACCGCGTTCACCGACTTCGCGATGGCCAAGCTGCTCGAGGTCATCAAGGGCGATCTGGCTGCGCTCAACATCCACTTCGACTCGTGGTTCAGCGAGCGCACGCTGCACGCGAACCACGCGATCGAGGGCGCGATCGCGAAGCTCACCGAGATGGGCCACATGTTCAAAGGCGTGCTGCCGCCACCCAAGGACCAGGCCCACGCCGAGGACTATGAACCGCGCGAGCAGCTCCTCTTCCAGGCCACGAAGTTCGGCGACGATCAGGACCGCCCGCTCCAGAAATCGGACGGCAGCTACACCTACTTCGCGGCCGACATCGCCTACCACAAGGACAAGCTCGACCGTGGATTCAAAGAGCTCATCGATGTCTGGGGCGCCGACCACGGCGGCTATGTGAAGCGCGTGCAGGCAGCGGTCGCGGCGCTCACCGGCGTCTCAGGCGCGCTCGACGTGGTGCTCGTCCAGATGGTCAACCTCATCAAGGACGGCAAGCCCTACAAGATGAGCAAGCGCGCGGGCACGTTCGTCACGCTGCGCGACGTGGTCGAGGAGGCGGGCGCGGACGCAACGCGCGTCATGTTCCTGATGAAGCGCGCCGACGCTCAGCTCGAGTTCGACCTCGATCTCGTCAAGCGCCAGACCATGGAGAACCCAGTTTTCTACGTCCAATACGGCCACGCGCGCTGCGCCAACATCTTCAAGAAGGCGGCAGAGGCTGGGATTGACCTGCCCGCTTCGATCGATCTCGACCTGCTCGAACGCTCGCTGGTCCACCCCGACGAGCTTTCACTCGTGAAGAACCTGCTCTTCTTCCCGAAGCTCGTGGAAGAGGCTGCCAGAGCGCGTGAGCCGCACCGCGTGCTCTTCTATGTTCGTGAGCTCTCGGCCCAGTTCCAGGCGTTCTACACGCGGGGAAAGAAGGAGCCTGCTCTGCGCGTTATTCGCGCCGATGCCGTGGAGCTGACGCAGGCCAGGCTCGTGCTCGTGGCTGCGCTCAAGACCGTATTCGCCAACGCGCTGCACCTGTTGGGCGTGAGTGCGCCCGACTGGATGGAGGCGCCGCCCAGCACAGAGACCGAGGAGTGAGCCATGAGACAGATGGACAGACGCGGTAGAGAGGGCGCCGAGCGCTCTGTCGGCAGAGGCCAAAACGTCGCTGTCGCAGTGGGTGCGCTGGTGCTGCTGTGCGCCGCGTTCGTGCTCGGCATGAAGGTCGGCAAGCAGATCGCTTCAGAGGAGGCGAAGACGGCTGCCGTCCCCCAGACCACCGATCGACTCGCTGCCATCGACGCGCGCACGGCTCAGGCGCAGAAACAGGCCCAGCCCCCACCACCCATTGCCGCGTCCACGGAGATGCTGACCTTTGCGCAGGAGCTGACCAGGCCCTCGACACCACCTCCCGCGCCCCTTCCTCCGAGCGAGCCCGCGAAAGAGCCCGTCAAGCAGGTCAAAGAAGAGGTCAAAGAGGCCAAGTCCGCGTCCACGCCAGTGCCACCAGCGGTCGTCGAGCCCGCGCCTGTGGCGGCCAAGCCCACCAATGCGTTGTTGGCCGCTTTCGAGAAGGTCGGCGGAGCTTCTTCGGAGCAGCGCTCTGGGTTCGCGCTCCAGGTGGCCTCGCTGCCGAGTGAGGCGGCGGCGCAGGGCGAGATCCGGCGCTTGGCCGCAAAGGGGCTGTCGGCGTGGTTCAGCACGGCCGACGTCAAGGGCCAGACCTATTACCGGGTGAAGGTCGGCCCTTACGCGACCAAGGCCGAAGCCCAGGAGGCGCAAGCAGAGATCGCGCGGCAGACCGGCGCGCAGCCCATCGTCACCAACGCGAATTGAATCTGAAAACATCAGTGTCGGACGGCTGCCGTCTGAATCGAATGATAGGGGCACGGCGTGCCGTTGCTTGGCGCGAATGAGATCGGTCGTAGCGTCCGATTGAACGTCAAAATTGAGGGGTAGGTCCTTAGACATCGGGCACCCACCAAAGGAGCTCCACAGAATGCGCAGAATCCTGCTCACCAACGACGATGGCTTTGCCGCCCCTGGCCTGAGGGCATTCGCGGACGCGCTCACCTGCCTCCCCGACGTCGAGGTGACGGTGGTGGCGCCCTCGCTGGAGCAGTCGGCCAAGTCGCACGCGATCACGCTGCACACGCCCATGCGCATCCACGAGCACGCGCCGCGCTGGTTCCACGTCGATGGGACGCCGAGTGACTGCGCGTTCATCGGCATCAACCACATCCTGCGCGACGCGCCGCCCGACCTCGTCTGCTCGGGCATCAACCACGGGCCGAACGTGGGCAGCGACGTGCTCTATTCGGGGACCGTGGCCGCCGCGATGGAGGCCGCGCTCATCGGCACGCGCGGCGTGGCGTTCTCGCTCGTGCGCGGCAAGGACTTCGAGACGGCCGCGCGGCGCGGCGCACGCATCGTCCGGGCGCTGCTCGATCGCCCACTGAGCCCAGGCGTCGTGCTCAACGTCAACCTCCCGGAGACGGCGGGAAGCACGGGCGACGCGATCGCGATCACGCGCCTGGGCCGCCGCAGCTACGGCTCGGCCGTCGTCGAGCGCTTGGATCCGAGGGGCAAGCCCTACGTCTGGATCGGCGGCTTCGAGGCCAACTACGAACGCGCCGGGGGCACCGACTGCGAGGCCGTCTTCATCGAGGGTAAGACCTCGATCACGCCGCTCACGCTCGACTGCACGGCAAACGACGCCTTGCCGCTCCTGAACGACTGGATCGATTCCAGCGAGCTCAGTGACTCGAGCGATCTGTCCGAAGCGCGAGGCGCGTGATGGCAAGGGCCCACCTAGCTTTGGCGTGCGCCGCGCTCCTGTCCCTGGCCGCCGCGGCCTGTGTCTCTGGGCCGCCACCGCGACCGACCTCGCCCTCCCGGCCCGCGACGGGCGTCGAGCACACGGTCCAAAAGGGCGAGACGCTCTGGAAGATCAGCCGCGCCTACGGTGTGTCCATCGAGACGATCGCACTCGCCAACGAGCTCGGCAGCAGCAGTCGCATCGACGTGGGCCAAAAGCTCTTCATCCCGGGCGCGACACAGGCGCTCGCGCTCTCCGCCGCCACGCCCACACCACCACCGCCATCGACTCCATCGAGATCGACTCCACCGAGATCGGCGCCAGCGTCATCGGCAGCGACGACATCGACGAAACCGCCGTCGGCCATGCCCGCGCTCAAGTCCAAGGCCGATGAGGCAGAGCGCCACGAGGAGCTGCCCACGGCCAGGAGCACGTCGGGCGATGCGCCCATCACGTCGAGCCAATACGTGCCGCCGCCCAAGTCGCCGGAGCGCCCGCTCGCCTGGCCTGTCCGTGGCGTCATCTACGCCCAGTTCGGCAAGCGCGCCGAGAGTGTCCATGACGGGATCGATCTGGCTGCGCCCGAGGGAACGCCGATCAGGGCAGCGGCCGATGGCTCCGTGCTCTTCAGCGCGGTGCAGCAGGGCTATGGCAACCTGATCATCGTCGAGCACGAAGGCGGGCTCCTCACGCTCTACGCGCACAATCGGAAGAACCTGGTGCGGGAGGGCGAGCGGGTCCGCCTCGGCCAGGTCATCGCGCACATGGGCACCGGCACGGCCACGAGCGGCCCTTATCTCCACTTCGAGGTTCGCATCGCCGGGATGCCCAAGAACCCGCTCGACTACCTACCGCCGCCGCGGTGAGGGAAGGCGCGTCCTCGCATCGTGCCCGCTCCCTTCTCGTCCGCCCCATGATGTCAGTCGTAGAAGTCGGAGGGAGTCTGCAACGCCCCGAAATCACTGGGTTTTCAGAGATTTCTGCTTCGCGGGGTCAGAGAGGGCGCCACCGAAGGCCACAGACAGCGCCAGCGTCTGACAGACGTTGAAACCCGAAGGCACGAAGCTCGAGCCCGCCCCCGACAACGCGACAGATAGATGGGGACAGGCTTTTCTTGTGTGTGCGCCCTTCCGGTTTGAAGGGCTGGCGCTTCGCTTTCTGTCATCTGGGCAAGCGCCAGACGCTCATCTTTGGGCAGCCCCCAGAGATCTCACTGAAGCGAGGCGCGGACGCGCGCCCCGCCTCTTCGAGCTTTCCCCGTCCTTCGCGTTGCACGGTCCTCATCGAGGGATGGGGCCTTAAACGCCGCTGCTCATGCTGCATGGAGCAACAAAAAGGAAATGACCGCGGCCCGCCCCCGCCGCCCCTTGGAGGGCCGCACGTTGGAAGTCGGCACCGCGGCCATTGTCTCGCCACTCACAGCGCGGCGAAGCGCTCCCAGGTCTTGGGGGAGAGCTCGGCGGCCTTGGCGCAGATCTTCTCGGCGTCCATCGTCAAGAGCTCCTTGTTCTTCATGAGGACCTTGCCCGCGGCGATGGTCGTGTCGATGGGCGCAGCTGTCACACCGAACAGGATGTGGCCGAGCACGTTGTTCGAGTCGATCGGCGTGAACGGGATGTGGTCGGAGATGATGACGTCTGCCGCGGCGCCGACTTCCAGAGCGCCGATCGTCTGGCCAAAGGCGTCACTCGCGATGGCCGCGTTCGTCTGGGTCAGCATGGTGCCGATCTCCATGAAGCCGACGCGCGGATCCTGGTGCGTGTGGTGGCGCAGCCATAGGCCACAGCGGGCCTCCTCGCGCATGTCGCTCGTCATGCCGTCGGTGCCCAGCCCCACGCGGATCCCCTTCTGAATCATGTCGATGATGCGCGCAGCGCCGACCGCGTTGTTCATGTTCGACTGCGGGTTGTGGACGACCGTCGTGTTCGTCTCGCGCAAAAGATCGATCTCATGATCGTCGATGTGGATGCAGTGGATGGCCATCGTCTTCTTGCCGAGTGCGCCAGCCGCGTTCAGTCGCTCGACGACGCGCTTGCCGTATTTGGCGAGGCTGTCGTCCTGATCGGCCTGACCCTCGGCAACGTGGACGTGGAAGCCCGAGTCGTAGTCGCGAACGAGCGCGACGCACTTATCCAGCGTGGGCTGACTGATGGTCATCGCGGCATGCAGACCTACGAGGCCGTGCAGGCGCCCGCTCTTGTCTGCCTTGGCGCGATCGAGGAACGCGCGGCTCTCGGCAATGCCGTCGTCCGTGCCCTGCTGACCATTTCGGTCCGTCACCTCGTAGCAGAGCGAGGCGCGCACACCGCTCTCCAAAACCACGTCGGCGATCGCGTCGAGGCCTCCACGGATCGCGTTCGGGGCCGCGTGGTGGTCGAAGATGGTCGTGGTGCCCGAACGGATGGCGCGCAGGATCGGGATCTGCGCGGAGACGACCGTGTCCTCGAGCGTGAGCGCCCGGTCGAGCTTCCACCAGAGGTTTTCGAGCACCTCGACGAAGTTCGCGCCCGGCTTGCTGGCGAGGCCACAGCACAGCGTGCTGTAGAGGTGGTGGTGCGCGCAGATGAAGCCCGGCATCACGATGCGGCCCTTGGCGTCGATGACCTCGACGCCTTTGTGCGCAGCGCCAAGCTCGGCACTCGTGCCAATGGCAGCGATCTTGTCGCCTTCGATGAGGAGTGCGCCATCATGGATGACCTGATTCTGTGCGCCGAGGGTGAGGACAGTGCCGTGGGTGATGAGGATCTGGGCGTTCATGAGGAGCTCCTTGGCGTCGAAAGCGTCGTTCGAGAGAGGGGGAAGGGAAGGGGGGACTGCCGAAAAAAGCGCGCCCTTTTTGTCGAGCGCACGAGGAGCGTCAAGCGACGCTTCGCACTGGGGAGCGAGGGAGCAGTGGTGGGCTCTGGTTTTGGAGATTGGTCACCCAAGGATAGATAGAATTCTTCTTCTCATGAAACCAATCGCCAGAGAGAATTGCCTCGATACTGAGGCCAAGGGATGACGAAACCATTTCGACTTTCTTCGAAATGACCTTCGTTCTCCGTTTAAGAATTTATCCCTCAATTATCCCATCGCCCCCACCTGTCCGTGAAATGCCAGTCTTCGTTGCTTCGCTCTTCACTTCCGTCTGGCATTCCCCGTCTGGGCAATCGAATTCTGTTTTTCGACCAAGAATCGAGGCGTGTCTTCGTAGGGGCGTTGCGTGCAACGCCCTGCGGTCGTCATTCGACACAAACACGACGGGCTACAGATCCCGATTCGAGATCAAAAAAATAGAATTCGACCGCCCTCGTCCTTCCCACAGGGCAATCGAGTTCTAACCAACCAGGCCTTCAAGGGCAGCATTTGGGGGTTGGCGCCGTTAGAATGAAATCATTCCACAATATATGACGTCTAATTCATTATGACGAGCAAATGCTCGACGATATGTTTTGAGACGCCGGAAAAATATTTCAACCGAATTGCGCAGTTTATGGATCTCCGAATTGTATTCTTGAGGCTCACGAACAGTTTTTTTTTAGGTGGAGCGTTTGGAATCAATCCCGCCTTTTCGACCTGTTTTCGGATTTCTGTGTCAGAATAGGCTTTATTCATTCCCTTTTCATCGTTCTGGAGAAGCCAGGCGTCTCAATCATTTCATGCCACCCCCAAATTGTAATGGCGGGCAGGCTTCCGTTCCTGCCCGTCGTGTTTTTGCCATTCGTCGTTCGATATTCTCTAAGGCGGCCACAGGAATTGATAGGCCCAGGCTGAATCGTGGAGGATCGAAACTCATATGGCTGAGCATATTTTCAGTGCTCAAAAAAGCAGTAAATTTGATGCTTCCACCTCTTTCGAGCGCTGGACATCGCCCTCTGGATAAAGTGGAAGAAGCGCTCTTTTTCGGTTCAGCGAACCCAACCTCAAGACCAACTCAAAGCAACGAGGTCAGACATGAGTAAACCAAAGAAAACCACCGATTCAGTCCAGGCCACACCATCCGCGGAAATCACGCCTCCCACAGACGCCGCTCCCGCCAAGCGCAGGCCAGGCCGCCCCAAGGGCTCTGGCGCGGGGACAGGGAGCACGTCCAAGCGCAAGGCCTCCACGCCGAGCGCGCTGCCTCCGTGGGCGCGTGTGCGCATCGCCATCGAAGGCGTGGAGCCAGCCATCGACGCTGGCCGCTACGCGGTCAAGACGGTCGCGGGTGATATGGTCCAGGTCGGCGTGGACATCTGGAAGGACGGGCACGACCTGCTCAAGGCCGCGGTCCTGTTCCGCAAGCTCACGCCCGACGAGTGGACCGTGGCCGATGGCCTGGCCGCGCCCGACCTGAGCCAGGGCTGGAAAGAGGTGCCGCTCGCCACGTACCCCGACTGGAACGACCGCTGGCAAGGCAGCTTCCTGGTCGAGGGCATCGGGCCCTATGCCTTCACGTTCCTGGCCTGGACGGACGTGTTCGGCACGTGGCGCTCCGAGCTCGTCAGGAAGCTCGACGCGGGGCAGACGGTGACGAGCGAGCTCCTCGAAGGGCTCCGGCTCATCGAGAGCACGGCCAAGGCGACCAAGGGGGCGGATCGCGAGGCATTGCTCCAGATGGCGGCGGGCCTCCAGGCGGCCGACTCAGACCCGGCGCACCTGCGCCTGCTCGTCCTGAGCGACGAGCTCCTCTCCCTCATGGAGCGCAACGAGCTGCGCGCCGACGCCCGCCTCTACCCCAAGGCGCTCCCGCTCTGGTCCGACCGCGAGCGCGCCGCGTTCAGCGCCTGGTATGAGCTGTTCCCGCGCTCGCAGGGCACGGCGCCCAAGTCGAGCCCGACCAAGAGCGGCACCCTGCGCGATACGGCCCAGCGCCTGCCCAAGGTGGCTGCCATGGGCTTCGACGTGCTCTATCTGCCGCCCATTCACCCCATCGGCGTGACCGCGCGCAAGGGCCGCAACAACACCGAGCACGCGCTGCCTGGCGACGTGGGTAGCCCCTGGGCCATCGGCGCCAAGGCTGGCGGCCACGTCGCCATCCACCCGGACCTCGGCACCCTCAACGACTTCGACGAGCTGGTGCGCGTGGCGAGCGATCACGGCCTGGAGATCGCGCTCGACTTCGCCATCCAGTGCGCACCCGACCACCCTTGGGTCAAAGCGCACCCCGAGTGGTTCAACCAGCGGCCCGACGGCTCGATCAAATACGCCGAGAACCCGCCCAAGAAGTATCAGGACATCTACCCCATCAACTTCGACACCTCGGATCGCGACGGCCTCTATGCGGCGCTGCGCGACGTGCTGCTGTTCTGGATCGAGCACGGCGTGCGCATCTTCCGCGTCGATAACCCGCACACCAAGGCCATCGGCTTCTGGGAGTGGGTCATCGCCGAGATCCACCGTGCGCACCCGGACGTGCTCTTCCTGGCCGAGGCCTTCACGCGGCCCAAGCGCATGGCCCTGCTCGCCAAGGTCGGGTTCACCCAGTCCTACAGCTACTTCACGTGGCGCAACACGAAGCAGGAGCTCGAAGACTACGCGCGTGAGCTCTTCCTCACCCCCGTGCGCAACTACCTGCGGCCCAACTTCTTCGCGAACACGCCCGACATCCTCCACGCCTACCTTCAGGAAGGGGGGCGGCCAGCCTTCGTCAACCGGCTGTTGCTCGCGGCCACGCTGGGCTCGAACTACGGCATCTACAGCGGCTTCGAGCTGTGCGAGAACGTGCCGGTGAGGCCTGGCAGCGAGGAGTATCTCGACTCGGAGAAATACGAGATCCGTCGGCGCGACTACGACGCGCCAGGCAACCTCAACGGCCTCATCGCCCGCGTGAACGAGATCCGGCGCACCCACCGCGCTCTGTGGCGCACGGGCAACCTGCTCCAGCTCCAGTCGACGAACTCGAACGTCATCGCCTACGCCAAGACCCCGCCGCGCGCGTCCGAGGGCACCATCGTCGTCGTGATCAACCTCGACCCACACCATGTCCAGGAATCGACGATCGAGTTGCCCACGCACCTGTATGGCGACCACGAGCACGGCGCTTACATCGTCACGGACCTGCTCTCGAACCAGATCTACCGCTGGAATGGGCCCTCCAATTACGTCCGCCTCGATCCAAACGGAACCTTTGCCCATATCTTCCTGATTCAAAAGTAATCATTGAAATACAGATGATGATTGCTTCGAGAATTCGACTCGAATCGTAGGGGCGAGCGGCAAACTCGCCCCTAATTCATTAAGAGGACCTATCTTCAAATACTTTTTTGAAAACACGCCGTCATCGCGAGGATTGAAAGCGGTGAAGCAATCCATCGACGCTCGACCTCGACAGACAAAATGGATTGCTTTGCTCGTAATGATGGATGGATCGTTGCGAATCTCGAAAAACATCGTTCCCGAGAGAAATTACCAGCAGTCGATTCTCCCAAACATTTATGAGATTCATGGTGAATTCGACAGAAGGCTTTGTTCTTCGAAGCACAAAAAAATCCCGCGCCCAAATCAAAGGGACACGGGATTTTCATTTCAATCAGCCGTCAGATGTCTCTGATGCCCGATTAGGCCTTGGAGATGGCATCGACAGGGCAGGTGGCCATGCAGAGCGCATTGCCGCCGTTGGCTTTGCAGTCGTCGCACTTCTCGGCAGAGACGTCATAGCTGGCGTCGCCCTGAGAGATGGCTGCATTGGGGCACTCGGCGGCGCAGGCACCGCAGCTGATACAGTCGTCGGGGTTGATTTGGCTGGGCATGATCAATCGTCCTTGTGTCTTCGGATGGCGTCCGAAACCGGCAATGCGGCCGGAGGTGAATGAAATTCCCGAAGGTCGATGCGGCCTTCGGGCGGCGCGCCCCATAGCAGATTGCTCTTCGCGTGGCGCTTTTTTTACGGCCGCGCGCAGAGTCGGATCTGGCGAAGCGCCTCATAGGCGGCGATGCCGACGGCGGTCGAGAGGTTCAAGCAGCGGCGATCGGGCAACATTGGGATGGTGACGCCGCGCTCGGCAAAGCGCTCCAGCAAGGCCTTGGGCAGGCCGCGTGGCTCTGAACCAAAGATCAGGTGATCGCCTGGCCGAAAGTCGGCTTCCCAGAGCGAGGTCGCGGCGTGCGACGAGAAGAGGTGGCGCCGCACGGTCGCGTGTTCGGCCAGGTAGTCGTCGAGCGTGGGAAAGAACGCCTGGAAGACCTTGTCCCAGTAGTCGAGCCCTGCCCGGCGCAGATCCTTCTGAGCGATGGAGAAGCCGAGCGGCCCGACGAGGCAGAGGCGGGCGCCCGTCACCGCGCACAGACGGGCGACGTTCCCCGTGTTGGGCGGGATCTGCGGCTCGACGAGGACGAGGGTGAGCGGTGGGGCGGATGGCGTCAGCGTCACTGGTGTCGGCATGGGGAGGGGGACCTGGTGCAGAGAGTGGGGGGGGCTTTTTGATTCGAAGCCTCCCTTTTGAAGAGGGAGGTGGCGCCGAGCGCCGGAGGGAGTGTTCACGTCGAGTCAATCGAGAACCAAGAGTCGACACATTGGGGAGAGGCAGATGATCCTGGATACGAAGGCTGAATCCCCGGCCTCTTCTCTCTTGAATTGCCGAGTTTCGAACGCCCAAACGCGAGCGGTCACAAACAGCAAAAACCTTTTTGCTCAAGCCTAGATGTCATGGCAAAGGTCCCGGCCCCATGTTCCTCAAGGTCCGCAATCAGACGCGCTCCACCGTGTTGGGAGACAAGATCCAGGTCGCCGAGACGATGTGGGCGCGCACGAAGGGCCTGTTGGGGCGTGCCTCTCTCGGCGAGGGCGAAGGATTGCTCATCGCGCCCTGTAACGCGATCCACATGTTCTTCATGCGCTTCGCGATTGATGTCGCCTTCCTCGACGACGCCGACCACGTGGTGCGGGCCGTCCACGCGATACGCCCCTGGCGCGCGACCCGGTTTTACCCCAAGGCCACGGCAGCGCTCGAGCTGCCCGCTGGTACGCTCGCCCGCTGCCTCACCCAGGAGGGCGACGCGCTCCTGTTGGAGGTCTTCGACGGCGCTACTGCTCCTGCTGGTATGGAGGAAGGTCAAGGTGCTGGCAGCGCGCCACCTCCCTGAACCAAGCCGGTGTCGCCCGCGCCAGGAGTCTGCAACAGAGCGAGCGCCTCGCCTTGGACGGCGCGGGAACGTCAGCGTGAATCTCTGTGAAAATCAGGCCGATGCGCGCCGAGCGCGCTTCCTTCTCTCCACCACCACCTGGCGTTGGCGCGTGCCCGTGCCAGAAAAACCCGCCTGAGATTGATTCGAGTCGGCGCATCACATCCTCCCCTCCCTCCCTCCTTCCAACCTCGGCTGTCTTTTTCTTCCTCTTCACATGCTCTGAACCGCTCTCTGAACACGTTTCCGATCTGACCCAGGATGCCCAGCCATGCGTTCTCCAAACTGTCTCGTGGCGCTGTTCGTCGCACTGCTCCTTTCCCTGCCCCCGCTGGGCGCGTCTGCCCAGACCGCCTTCGAAGGGCTCGATCTCTCCGAGGATTCGCCCTCGACGAATGAAGGCGGCGGCTTGGGACTCGACCTCGACGACGAGCCGCCTCCCAGCGAGCCCCCTTCGTCATCCGCTTCCTCCTCTTCGTTCGCGGCAACCCCGCCACCATCGCCCCCACCCGCCGAAGTGCAGGCCATCGACGGTCGCCTGCGCGAGATCGAGCTGACCTCCGACGACCGGGTCAAGAGCGTCCAGCCGCGCAGCTTCATCAAGCAGGGCCGCTTCGAGCTGATGCCCAGCGTATTCGTCACGCTCAACGACGCCTACTTCCCCAAATACGGGCCAGGACTCCGGCTCGCCTACCATCCCCACGAGAGCCTCGGCGTGGCCCTGCGCGCCAACCAATACAACGTCATCCCAAACGACAACGTGCGGCTCGCCAAGCGCCAGCTCCGCTCACAGCTGCCCGACGTGCAGCCCGAGCTCTCGTTCGCCCTCGACGTGCTGTGGTCCGCCTTCTACGGCAAGGCCAAGCTCTTCAACGCCATCCGCCATTTCGACCTCTACGTCGTCGGTGGCCTCGGCGCGGTGCTCAGCGAGACGCGCGAGCAGGATGGACCGCTGCTCTCGGTCAACATCGGCCTGGGCAGCCGCTTCTCCCTCAACGACTTCCTGGCGCTCGATCTCTCGTTCATCGAGACGGTCTATACGGACCGACCGCACAACAACGGCAACAAGGGCGTCGTCCAGCACATCCTCTCCATCAACTTCGGGTTGAGCGTCTTCATCCCGTTCTCGTTCGAGTACAAGGAGTAGCCCGCCATGCGCCCCCGCCTCTCTGGCCTCTTTGGGATGAACCCGCATCCGCTCGCCCTTGCCCTCACCGCCGTCGCGCTCGCCGCGCCGCTCACCCTTGGAAGCCTCCCGGCGCTCGCCCAGATCTCCGAAGCGGGTGAAGACGTCGAGCGCATCCAGACCGTGAAGCTGGAGGACAAGATCCCGCCCGTCTCGGGCCGCATCTTCTTCAAACAGCGGCGCTTCGAGCTGTCGCCCACGGTCGATTTCAGCTTCGGCGACGCCTTCTTCCAGAAGATCGGTGTCGGCCTCAAAGGCGACTACCACTTCCTGGAGACGCTCTCGGTGACGGCCCACTTCCTCTACAACTTCAACCTGACGAGCAGCTCCGTCTCAGTCTGCGACGTGGACGGCGCGTGCGGCTCGCCCGAGGTCGATTCGCTGACGAACGTCCCAGGCAAGCTCGGCCTCATGGCTGGCCTGGGCGTGGCCTGGACACCGCTCTACGGCAAGCTGAGCCTGATGGCCGAGAAGGTCCTGCACTTCGACTTCGGCCTCACCCTCGGCGGCGGCGTCATCCAATACATGGCGCCAGAGAACTCCGAATTCGAGGGCGTCAACAAGTTCGCGCCGACCGGCCACGTGGGCCTGCTCTTCCGGCTGGTGTTCACCGACAGCATCGCCATGCGCTTCGAGCTGAAGGACTACATCTACAGCGGCGCCACGGTGCAGTTGGGCAATTCGACCAGCAAGATCGAAAACCAGATCATGTTCGAGATTGGCCTGTCGTTCTTCCTGGGCGCAGGCAGCGAGGATTGAGGTGAGCGCGATGTCGATGTCTCCACGAATTTCCACAGAGCGTGTGTCCCCCCGGCCGTCGGCCTCGTCCCGGTCCTCCTGGCGAAGCCTCCTCGCCGCGCTCGTCGTCCCTGGCCTGTTGTGCGCCTTTGCCGTCTCGGCTGTGGCCGCGCCCGCCTCGTCGAGCGCCCTCTCGCCGTCGATCGTGCGCGACGCGGTGACCGCGCAGTTCGACTTCAGCGGCATGGACCTGAGCGACGACGACAAGCCCAAAAAGAAAAAGAAGAAGGCGAGCTCTCAGGCCAAGAAGAAGTCAGCCGCGTCCACGAAGAAGGCCGCCACCTCGAGATCGAAGAAGAAGGCCAAGCCCGCGGCCACCGACACCGCGGACGACTTTTCCGGGCTCGACCTGTCGGACAAGAAAGCGGTGGCGACGCCAAGCACGCCGTCGAGCACGCCTGCTGCCTCGGGAGGCTCGTCTAGTGGGATGAGCTTTGGCTTGGACCTGAACGATCCCTCCTCGACGGTCACGGACTCGACGCCTGCCGCGGCACCGCCGCCGACCACTGCGCCCGTGATGAGCTTCGACGCGGTGGACGTGGCCGGCAAGAGCGCCGAGCGCCAGCGCCTCGACGCGGCCATCAAGCTCTTCAACGACAAGCGCTACGAGACGTCCGCCCTGGCCCTGCACGAGCTCCTCAAGGACCCGAACATGGCCGAGCTCCACGACGAGGCTCGCTACACGCTCGCCAAGACGTTTTACCGAATGGGCCTCTACCACTCGGCGCTGAACAACTTCCGGCAGCTGCTCGACAAGGGCGAGGGCAACAACAAGTTCTTCAAGACGAGCCTCGAGTGGCTCTTCTACATCGCCCGCAAGACGGTGAACGAGCAGGTGGTCCTCGACGAGATCGCCAAGCACGCCAACGCCGACTTCCCCGAGCGCTTCCGCTCCGAGTTCCGCTACCTGCTCGCGCGCTACCACTTCAACCGCGGCAAGGCGTTCACGCAGCTCGGGCAGGCCGACGACGCCAAGTCGAGCTTCGACGAGGCACGGAAGCTCATCCTGATGATCCCGGTCAACGACCCGTTCTTCACGAAGACGAAATACCTCGAAGGCGTCATCTTCTTCGCACAGGGCGACTTCGAGAAGTCGCTCGAGTCGTTCAAGGAAGTGGTCCGGCTGAACAACCCGCGCACCAACCCGCAGGCAGACATGAAGCTGCGTGAAATGTCCTTCATGCAGCTCGCCCGCACCCACTATGGCCACCGCCAGAATCGTTACGCCGTCTTCTATTACGACAAGGTCGAGCGCGGCTCTGACGAGTGGCTGGAGGCGCTGTTCGAGGCGAGCTGGGCGCACTACCGCATCGGCGAATACGAGCGAGCGCTCGGCAACCTGATCACGCTCGCCTCTCCCTTCTTCAAGGATGAGTATTTCCCCGAGGCCCTCATCCTGAAGGCGGTCATCTATTACGAGAATTGCCGCTACCGCGAGGCGCGGGCCATCCTCGAAGAGTTCGAGAAGACCTACATGCCGGTTCACGACGAGCTCGAGCGCATCACGAACGCGAACACCGACGCGGCTGGCTACTGGGAGATCTTCACCGAGGTCCAGAAGCGCAACCGCGCGAGCGCTGGCGGCACGAGCTGGATCCTCGAGCGCATCCTGAGTCTGGCCCTGACCGACCGCGATCTGAAGGTCTCGAACGACATCATCCAAGAGGTCGAGGCCGAGATCGACGGCATTCGCAAGCGCAGCGACCTCTTCAAGTTTTCGGAGCTGGCCAAGGCGACAGGCGAAGACCTGAAGACCGAGCGCCGCGCGCTCATGGAAAAGGCGGGCATCATGGCCAAGGCCAAGCTCGAGTTCGAGCTCGGTCAACTCAAGGGCCTGCTCGGCCAGGCCCTGCGCATCAAGTTCGAGACGAGCACCCAGGAGAAGAAGTTCCTCGAAGAGGCGATCGCCTCCCAGGGCAAGACCGAAGTGGTCCAGAAATACGGGCACTCGGTCGCCGTCGCCGATCAGCAGGTCTATTGGCCATATCAAGGCGAATACTGGCGCGATGAATTGGGAACGTATGAATACACGCTGACAAAGGGATGCCGACCGACGAAGTGATGTGAATTCCTCATCCCCGCGAAAGCTGAACATTGACGTAGGGGCACGGCATGCTGTGCCCCTACAGTTTTATTGAGGCGTCTGAATCGATTCGTAGGGGAGGCCCCCTGTGGCCGCCCTTATTTTTATAGCCATCAAAGGATATTCCCTCATGCTCGAAATCACCGGAAAACATAACATCGCCAAGGTTTTCACCGATTCATTGGAGGAGCTCTCGAAAAGACAGATCGAGACGCTCTGCAATCAATCCTTCGTGGCAGGCAGCACCATTCGTCTCATGCCCGACGTCCATGCGGGCGCTGGCTGCACCATTGGGACGACCATGACCATTCGGGACAAGATCGTTCCCAATCTGGTCGGGGTCGATATTGGCTGCGGCATGGAGACGACGGTCCTCGGAGCGGATACGCGCGCTTCGAGGAAGTTCGATCCCGCGCGGCTCGACGAGATCATCCATGCGCAGATTCCCAGTGGCATGGAGGTCCGGGACACCGCGCATGAATTCATCGACCAAACTGCGCTCGATAGAATTCGCTGCCCAGCCATTCATCTCGCGCGGGCAAGGTTGAGCATTGGCACCCTCGGCGGTGGCAATCATTTCATCGAGGCGAATAGGGATGACGAAGGCAATCTGTATATCGTCATCCATTCAGGAAGCCGTCACCTGGGCGTCGAGATCGCTGAATACTATCAGGAACAGGCATGGCGTCAGCTCAATGGAAGCCGCAAGCCAGACATTGAAAAACAAATCAAACGATTGAAATCCGAAGGCCGCGAAAAAGAGATCGAGCGCGTCATCCAAGAGATGAAATCGCAGACGATCACGGATGTCCCCAGAGAATTGGCGTATGTCAGCGGCGAGCTATTCGACGATTACATCCATGACATGAAGATTACCCAACATTTCGCCTCGATGAATCGAAAGGCAATGATGTCCGTGATTTTAGAAGGCTTGAAAATACACGAGGACGATATTGGCGATCGCTTCTCGACCATTCACAATTACATCGACACCGAATCGATGATTTTGCGAAAAGGCGCCGTGTCCGCGCGGGCTGGCGAGAAACTGCTCATCCCCATCAATATGCGCGATGGCAGTCTCGTCTGTGAGGGATTGGGTAATCCAGATTGGAATCATTCTGCACCACATGGCGCTGGCAGAATCATGAGTAGAAGCAGAGCCTTTTCGATTCTGAGAATGGAAGAGTATGAAAAATCAATGAAGGGCATCTATTCGACATCGGTGAACAAAGGCACGCTCGACGAAAGCCCAATGGCATATAAGAGTATGGATGACATCGTGCGGAATATAGGGCCCACGGCGAAGATATTGAGAATCATCAAGCCGATATACAATTACAAGGCGTCGGAGGAGAAGAAGGATAGGAAGAAGCAGAAGGCGCGTCATACCTGAGAATCAAATGAATCGTAGGGGCGATTGGTAATCGCCCGTCGCCAGATGTCAGGCATCAGAATTATTTGATGCAATCTTCGGGGATGAATTGTGCCCAGGCGATTGGTAATCGCCCCTACGACACCTATTCAATCTTCCGCTCCGGCCCCGATGCCCTCTTCCATCTCCTCCGCCGCCTCAACCTCCTCGCCCCTCTCCTCAGCGCTCGGGAGTTTCCGCCTCATCACCTCCAACACCGATCCCAGCAGGCGTTCGAGGCGGGTGAGGTCGATCGGCTTGGGCAGGAAGGCGTCGGCGCCAGCGCTCAGCGCCGCGGCGACATCGCTCTGACGCCCCAGGTTGCTGATCGCGATGAGCGCGCAGTCGCGCGTGGTGGGGTGCTCTCTCAGGAGGCGGCACAAGCTCAGGCCGTCCATCCACTGGAGCACGATGTCGAACACGATGGCGGCCGGTGGTTCGCGCGCGGCGGTCTCCACGAGGCTCAGCTCGCTGTCGAAGGTGCGGACGTCGTGTCCGCGACTCGTGAGAAAGAGTGAGACGATCGAGCGCACTTCCTCGTCGTCGTCGAGCAGATAGACGCGCGGTCGCGGCAGAGGCGCGGGCAGGGCGAGGACTCGACGCGCACTCGCACTCGCTCTCGGTCGGAACAGGCGCGCGAACGCCTCGCGCCAGGCTGCCCAGCGCAGTGCGCGGTAGGCCTTGTCCGTAGAGAGCTCGCTAAAGCCAAGGAGCGAGCCTCCTTCCTTGGTCCCGCGCGTGCCCGCTGTCGCAACGACGCTGCGCAGGCACTCGGGCGCACTCGGTCCAGCACGGCGCGCGTGCTTCAGAAAGTGGGGCTGCCGTTCCGCGTGCTGGACGAGGTCGGTCTGGAGCAGTTCGAGGCGCTCCCCGAACAGCATGCTCTCACCCATCGTGAAAAGGAGCCGCGCCGAGCGCGTGGCCGAGCACAGCGCTGGGTAGAGCCCTGGATCGAGCAGGTGCCCATGGACCGCGCTCCCGATCGTGAGCTGGCCGGGTCGGAAGAGCGTGTCGGTCGTGCCCGCACCCAATTTCACGGACAGTGGACCTGGCGCCTCGAAGCGCAGCCGACCGGGCAGCACGCCATCGCGCACGAGCCGGGCGATGGCCTCGACCACGGCGCCCTGCTCCAGCGCCTCACTTCTGCCAATGGCGAGCACCGAGGCGCGGCCATAGCCGACCGGCGTGAACACGAGCGCCTCGATGGAGGGAAGGGGGGCGACGACGAGGCGGATCAGCTCGTCGCCATGTGGCCAGCTCACGCGCACGTGCCAGGCCTGGCGGATGGGCGGCGCGCTGTAGCGCCCAAAGAGCCACGCTTCGGCAAGCGTGCTGTCTGAACCGAACGCGCCCACGACGCACTGAAACGTCTCGGTGCGGCCCTGGGAACGAAGGCGTTGCTCGCCCAGGGGCATGCCCTCGATGGCCTCGACCTCGACCGGCTGGACGCTCGCGCCGCGCGCCACGGCAGCGTCGAGGAGCAGGCGCTTGACGAGGTTGCGGCCAGACGTTCCGGGAGTGTCGATCGACCAGAGGCCACCGCTCGGCGGTGCGAGCAGGGCCGAGTGCCCAGCGCCGTGGACGATGAGCCCGCGAATGGGAAACGGGGCGTGTTCGGAGGTGACGATGGCGCCGAGCGAGGCGAGTCGGCAGCGGGTCTTCAGATCGAGCAGGACAGGGAGGTGGCTCTTCTCCGAGCCGCCCGCGTCGTAGAGCACGACCTCGGCTTGGCGACCGTGGGCACGCATGGCCGTGAGTAGAGCCGAGGCAAAGGCAGCCCCAGATGGACCTGCGCCAACGACCGCGATGCGTGCGCCGTCCGTCAGCCCCACTCCCATGGCCCGCCGCCTCCCCTCGTCTCTCACCCCATCGCCCGCACCGCCGCGATCTGCCGCTCTGCTTCGTGGAACGCGGATCGTGGTCGCGAAGATGGGCATCGCTCTGGAGTGGCTGCGCAGGCTTTTTGGGGGAGGGGAGGAAGGGGCGGCGTCGCCCCTCCCGGTTCGGGGAGCCGGTGCCTAGTTTGGTGGCGTTTCCCCCTCCCCCCTCCCCATGCCCCCACGAGCTCCATGAACTCCACTAGGTCACGAGGTCCCGCGACGATGACAATGACGACGATGCCGATGAACGCCCTGGCATTCGATCTGGATGCCCGACTTCGGCTGCTCCCCTTGCTCTGCCGGGCCGCGCTGCCGACACAACCCTCGAAGGCGCTCTGCGCGCGGGCCGTCGCGCTCCATGGTCTCGCCGCCAGCGAGTGTAGGGAGCGCCTCGCCGGACTGCCCGACTTCGATCTGCCGCGGTTCGACGCGCTGCCTGCCATCGCATCGGCGCTCGAAGCGTGCGAGGCCGATCTCGACGCGCGGCATCTCGCCCTTGGCCCTGTCGTCACGCGGCTATGTGATGAGGCCGTGGCGCTGCGCCGCCAGTTCGTGCGGGAAGCCCGCTACTTCCTGCGCCGCAACCCTGGCCTGCTTCGTCAGCTCGGTGACCTGACACACGAGCGCAGCATCGAGGCGCTCACCCTCGACCTCGGCCACATCGCTCAGATGGCCACGCTTCATGAATCCGCACTGCGCCGCTCCACGATGCTCCCGACCAACCTCGCGGCCACGGCCCAGCGCTTGGCCTGCGCGCTCTGCCTTCACCTGTGCGAGGACAACAGGGCACCTGCGGTGATTCAGGAGCGGCGCAACGCGCTCTTCTGGCTGCTCTCCGACGCGTTCGATGAGTTGGAGGCGGCCCTGGCCTATCTCGATCCAGAGGAGGTCATCGAAAGCGCGCGAGGAGAAGCCGATGAATGCCCCGCCAACCCCAACCTCTTGTTCGAACACCGCGCCGCGTCCATGCCCTCACTCGAGTGGGCCATGTCACAGGCAGGCGTGAGCGATCGCGGCTGCATGAGATGGGGCATCGCTCAAAATCTCTCCGATCAATCCAGGTAGCCTCATTGCGAGCGAAGCGAAGCAACTCATGTTTGTCGGTCGTCGTCGCAAAGACGAATGCCAATGGATTGCTCCGTCAATTCGTTCCTCGCAATGACGGCATGAAACACGATGTCATCACTCGAAATAAAAAGGGGCACGAATCAATCGCGCCCCTGAGTCTACATCTACGACAAACAATCATTCGCTATTTGATGGGCCGTCCAAACTTATCCTTCTTGGCTTGGCCCATCTCGCTGAGCTCGCCCTTGCTGCGCTGGAAACAGGCGCCTTGATAGGCGGCGAGATGGTTTCTGCACGTATTGCGAATGAGCTCCTGCGCCTGTGCGGGGATCTGTTTCCCGGCGATGCCATTGTTGACGAGACAGGGGTCGAAGTTGGGATCGGCGCCTTCGCTTGCCGCGTATTCGCGGGAAGCGGCGAGCGAGCAGGTGGCAACTTCCAAGAGTCGGTATGTGCAGATGGGCTCTTCTAATTTTTCGACGCCAGCGCCTGACTGCGGGGCGCGCTCGTATTTCTTCTGAAGCCCTTGAACGCAGGCCTCTTTGGTGTCGAAGGAGAGACTCGCCGATTCCGTGAGCTTCGGACAGGAAGCGTAGGGGGAGATGCGTTGCCCGTATTGCGCTCTGAGGACATTCCGGTCGAGGCAGGCCGCTGTTGCCTGGGCCTGTGGGTCCGCGTCACTCGCCTCCTGCGCGAGGGCATTCATCTGCGTCAGCCTGCATTCGGTAAAGATCTTGACGCCTTTGAGGCATTCATCTCGTCGGACAGGATCCTTTTTATATTCCTTGGAGCACGTCTCGATTTTTTTGAGATCGGCTGCCAATAGTTTTTCGATTTTATTGTTCGAATCCGAAAAGGCTTCTTCACAGAGCGCCAGAATGTGTCCATCGACCGTCTTTTGATAGGGATCTTTTGAACAAGCCGAAAGGATGAGGCCTGTCGAAAGGGCGAGCGCACACAGAGACCACGAACAGCGCATTTGCCTGAAATTCATGGAATGACCTCCTGAAGCACAGGGATGAATTGAACCCATCATTAAAATCTAAAATCTATTTGTCGGCGGCCTTTTTGCGGCCCTTCTTTTCCTCTTCCACGACGGGTGGCGTCGGTGCGGCAGCGGCTTCCGTGGCGGTCGAGGGCGGTGGTGGCTGGATCCCGAACTTCTCCAAGAGGAGCCGCTCGATCTCGGCGCGGACTGCGGGCTTGTCCTTCAGCGAATCGCGCACCTGGTCGCGGCCTTGGCCCAGGCGAGAGCCCTGGAATGAATACCAGGAGCCGCTCTTTTCGACGATGTCGTGCTCGGCGGCCATGTCGAGCAGATCGCCCTCGCGGGAGATGCCAATGCCGTAGAGCACGTCGAACTCGGCCTCACGGAAGGGCGGGGCGACCTTGTTCTTGACGACCTTCACGCGCGTGCGGCTGCCGACGACTTCCTCGCCGCTCTTGATCGTCCCGATGCGGCGGATGTCGAGGCGCTGCGAGGCGTAGAATTTGAGCGCGTTGCCGCCGGTGGTCGTCTCGGGGTTGCCGAACATGACGCCGATCTTCATGCGAATCTGGTTGATGAAGATGAGGCAGGTCTGGCTCTTCGAGATGGTGCCGGTGAGCTTGCGCAGCGCCTGGCTCATGAGGCGCGCCTGGACGCCCATGTGTGAGTCGCCCATCTCGCCTTCGAGCTCGGCCTTGGGCACGAGCGCGGCAACAGAGTCGATGACGAGCACGTCGATGGAGCCCGAGCGCACGAGCATCTCGGCGATGTCGAGCGCCTGTTCGCCCGTGTCGGGCTGGCTGATGAGCAGGTCGTCGGTGCGCACGCCGAGCTTGCGCGCGTATTGGACGTCGAGGGCGTGCTCGGCGTCGATGAACGCGGCGATGCCACCGCGCTTCTGGGCTTCGGCCACGATGTGCAGGCAGAGCGTCGTCTTGCCCGACGACTCTGGGCCGAAGATCTCGACGATGCGGCCGCGCGGGACCCCGCCCACGCCGAGCGCGATGTCGAGGGAGAGCGCGCCCGTGGAGATGGCCTGGACGTTCTGGTGGAGCGGCTCGTCATTGCCCAGGCGCATGATGCTGCCTTTGCCGAACTGCTTTTCGATTTGGCCGACGGCCAGGGAGAGGGCTTTCTGCTTGTCGAGATCGAGGGGCACCGCGGTTCTCCTGTCTTGGCTTTTGGGGAGTAGGGGAGTGGTCGAAGGAGGAGTTCTGAATGGGAGAGGGTGAGGGGAGGCGGCGCGCCTCTTTGGGCAAACGCGTTCAAAAGTCAGCAGTTTTTTCGGCGGGCAGGGACTGACCATTTGTCGCAGGGCAATCGAGTTCTGGCGATTTCGACCAAGACCGATGCGTGTTTGTCGTGGGGGAACGGCGTGCCGTTCCCGTCGTGTTGATGCCGCGGAGCGCTCGCAGGGCACGGCACGCCGTGCCCCTACAAGTCATGTTGCGGAAGTCGAGCTCTCCATGGCCACCCAGCGTCAGCCCTCCCCCTACTTCTCCAGCTTGATCTGCCGACGGAACTCGGCCTTTGAGCGCGCCCCATGAGAGTCCAACGACGATTCAGGGTTCAGGGCATGTCGTGCTCGGCCTGCGGGGTGCGCATCGAAAAGCTCCTCTCCCGAATGCCCGGCGTCATGGCCGCACCGGTCAACTTCGCGCTCGGGACGATCGACCTGACGTTCGATGATGCGCAGACGAGCCTCGACGCGATTCGGCAGAAGCTCACCAAGGCGGGCTTTGAGCTCGCCGAAGAGCGACCGCGCGCCGATGCCACGTCCCAGGCGGCGTTCGCGGAGGCGCGCACGCTTCGATGGCGTTTGGCGTGGTCCATCGCGCTGACCCTTCTCCTGCTCTGCGTCGCGATGGGGCCCATGCTGGGCCTGCCGCTGCCCGACCTGCTCTCGCCGCACGTCCACCCGCTGCGCAACGCGCTCCTCCAGCTCGCGCTCGCGCTGGGCGTGATGCTCGCGCACGCTCGGACCTACCGCGATGGGCTTCGCAACCTCGCGGTCCTGCACCCGGACATGTCTTCGCTCATCGCGCTCGGGACGCTCGCCGCGTTTGGCTACAGCGCTTACGGCCTCGTTCGAATCGCGTTGGGCGACACGAGTTTTGCGATGCAGCTCTACTTCGAGTCGGCGGCGGTCATCCTGACGCTCATCACGCTCGGCAAAACACTGGAAGCGCGCAGCCGCGGCAAGACGTCGCGGGCACTCGAACAGCTCGCCTCGCTCTTGCCTGCCGAGGCAATGGTGGAGCGCGACGGCGCGAGCGTGAGCATCCCCATCGATGCCGTGGCCGTGGGCGACACGGTGCTCGTCAAACCTGGCGAGCGCATCCCGGTCGATGGCGAGGTGCTCTCGGGGCAAAGCGCCATCGATGAGTCGGCCATGACGGGCGAGAGCATCCCGGTCGAGAAGTCGATCGGCGACATGCTCCTGGGCGGCACGCTGAACGCGACGGGATTCCTGCGATACCGTGCCCTGCGCGTAGGCGGCGACACGGCGCTCTCGGGCATCATCCGCACGGTCGAGGACGCGCAGGCCACCAAGGCCCCGGCACAGCGGCTGGCCGATCGCATCGCCGCCTGGTTCGTGCCAGCGGTCATGACACTCGCGATCCTGTCTGCGGTGTTCTGGCTCGTCCTGGGGCGCGACATCACTTTCGCGCTGACCACGCTCATCTCGGTCCTGGTCATCGCCTGCCCATGCGCGCTGGGCCTGGCCACGCCCACGGCCATCCTCGTTGGCACTGGTCGCGGCGCCCAGAGCGGCATCCTCATCAAGAGCGGCGAGGCGCTCGAAAATGCCGCGCACCTCGACACGATCGTCTTCGACAAGACCGGGACGCTGACCGAGGGGATCCCGCGAGTGACGGACATCCACGCCGACGGGATCTCCGAGCAAGCGCTGCTCGCGCTCGCCGCTGGCGCTGAGCTCGGCTCCTCCCATCCCATGAGCCGCGCCATCATCGAGTCGGCGCGAGCGCAGGGGATCGAACCCATCGCGTTCGAGCGCTTCGAGACCATCCCGGGCCAGGGCATCGCGGCCCACCGATCGGAGGGTGACATCGCGCTCGGCAACGAGAAGCGGATGCTGGCGATCGGCGTGGACGAGGCGAGTTTGAGTCAGTGGAAGCAGCTCGCCGAGCCCTTGGCCGACGCTGGCAAGACCCCGCTCTTCGTGGCGTTGGATGGTCGATTGCGCGGGCTCATCGCCATCGCCGATCAGCTCGCACCAGGCAGCCGCGAGACCATCCAGGCGCTCCACCACATGGAGATCACGGCACGGATGCTCACGGGCGACAACGCGCGGACCGCGCGGGCAATCGCGACCGAGCTCGACATCGATCAGGTGCTCTCCGAGGTTCTGCCCGCTGAAAAGGCGAGCGCTGTCCAGGCGCTCCAGGCCGAGGGACACCGCGTGGCCATGGTGGGCGATGGCATCAACGACGCGCCCGCGCTGGCCGCCTCCAACGTGGGCATTGCCCTGTCCAGCGGGATGGAGATCGCGATCGAGTCAGCACAGATCGTCCTGATCCACCGCGATGTGCGCGGCGTGCCAGCGGCCATCGAGTTGAGCCGCGCGACGCTGCGCACCATCCGCCAGAACCTCTTCTTCGCGTTCATCTACAACGTGCTCGCCATCCCCGTAGCCATGGGCGCGCTGACCTTCTTCGATGGCCCGCTGCTCGACCCGATGATCGCGGCTGGCTGCATGTCGCTCAGTTCGATCTCGGTCGTGTTCAACGCCCTGAGATTGGGGCGGTTTCGGGTGGGCAGCGCGCAGGAGCGGACGCAATCCCCCTCTCCGGCGTCGCGCGTCTCCTCTCTCTGAGAGGTGGACCGATGCCCTTTGGGTAGAGGCACGGCGTGCCGTGCCGTCATGTCGGTGGCGAATGACGAGCGCAGGGCGTTGCGTGCAACCTCCCAACGATAGACGCGTCCTTCATGAGCGACATCGTCAGACCTCGCAGGCCCCGCATCCGCTTCAGGGCCGTCGAGTTCTATTTGTTTGATCTCGAATCGGGATGTGTAGGGGCGTTTCGTGCAACGCCCGGCGGGTTTGTGTCGAATGACGACCGCAGGGCGTTGCACGCAACGCCCCTACGAAGACACGCCTCGATCTTGCGTCGAAAAACAGAACTCGATTGCCCTGGCCAGACCTCGCAGGGCAATCGAGTTCTAAATTTTCGCTCTGGCGAGGTGAAGCGCTTCGTGAACGATGGGCTTTTTGCCGCGGTCGATGGCTCGATGCTCGGCAGGAGGACGTTCAGACAGATGCCAC
>JAISIF010000143.1 GCA_031262165.1 Myxococcales bacterium
CCTGCAGGTCGATACGACGAACATCCTGTTCATCGTGGGAGGCGCCTTCAACGGCCTCGAAGAGATCGTCGCGCAGCGCAAAGGAAGCCGCGGCATCGGCTTCAACAACGAGAAGGCGAGCCGATCCAATCAGTCGCTCTCGGAGCTGTTCCGCGAGGTCCAGCCCGAAGACCTTCTCAAGTTCGGGATCATCCCCGAGATGATCGGGCGCCTACCCATCATCGCCACGCTCGACGAGCTCGACGAGGACGCGCTCGTGAACATCCTGACCGTCCCGAAGAACGCGCTCATCAAGCAATACAAGAAGCTTCTCGATCTCGACGGCGTGCAGCTCAAGTTCACCGACGACGCACTCAAGGGCATCGCATCCGAGGCAGTCCGTCGCAAGACGGGTGCGCGCGGCCTGCGCGGCATCCTCGAATCGGCCATGCTCGGCATCATGTATGACGTGCCGAGCAACAAGCTGACGCGCGAGGTGGTCATCAACGCCGACGTCATCCTCAAGGGCGATGCTCCCTTCGTGCTCGCCGAGCAGCCGGGCAAGGGCGGCGGTGGCGGGAGCACTGGTGGCAGCGGGGCTGGCAAGGCCAAGACGGCGTGACAGGGGCCCGTTCTGATTCGGCGTTCGAATCGAGATGGATTCTGTCGGGGCGGTCCCCTGTGTCCGCCCACCGCGTCTTTGCGATTCCATGAACAGCAGGGCAGCCACAGCAGGGGGCCGCCCCGATGAATTCACCTGAAATCCCCTGTCGAAATAAGGACTTATCCCTCGATTCTCCCGTCGCCCCACTTGTCCGTGAAACGCCAGTCTTCGTTGCCTCGCTCTTCACTTCCGTCTGGAAGCTCCCGCCTCGCGCCTCGTCTGGCATTTCCCGTCCTTCGCCTTGCTCGGTCCTAATCCAGGGACAAGTCCTACAAGTCCTAAGGCTCCACGAATCACATGAAGATCCTCTCTGCCGAATTCCTCAAGAGCGCGACCGCGCCCGAGGGCTACCCCCCCACCCCGCTCGTCGAGGTCGCCTTTGCCGGTCGCTCGAACGTGGGCAAGAGCTCGCTCATCAACGCGCTCTGCCAGCGCAAGAAGCTCGTCCGCGTCTCGAACACGCCAGGCCGCACGCGGCTGCTCAACTTCTTCGAGGTCAGCTTCGAGCAGGCGGCCGAGCGCCGGAAGATCTGCCTGTGCGATCTGCCGGGCTACGGCTTTGCCAAGGTCAGCAAAACGGAACGCGCGGCATGGCGCTCGATGATCGATCGCTACGTCCAGTCGCGTCAGACTCTGGCCGCCGTCGTGTGCATCGTGGACGGTGAGATCGGGCCAACGGACGAGGATGCCCAGGTCATCGGCTGGCTGCGCGCGAGCGGCAAGCTGCCCATCGTGGTCGCGACCAAGATCGATCGCATCCCCAAGCATCGGCGCATCCCCCAGGTCCGCGAGATCGAAAAGGCGCTCGAGCTCGAACCAGGCAGCGCGCTGGGCGTTTCGTCTGTCGAGGGCATCCATCTCGATGAGGTCTGGAAACGGTTGGCTGGGCTGTCGCTTTGAGCGCGCAGCTCCTGGCCAAGCTCGCTCTCTCTCTCGATGCCCTGTCGCTCCGAGGCCGATCCATTCTCGTCGCGTGTTCGGGTGGTCCTGACTCGACGGCGTTGCTCCTCGGCCTCGCGGCGCTGCGAGAGCCTTTGAAGCTGACGCTCTACGTGGCCACCATCGATCACGGGCTGCGTCCCGAATCTGCGCGTGACGCGCTCTACGTCGAACGCTTGAGCCGCGCGCTCCGACTGCCCTGCGATCGTCGGCGCGTCGAGCTCGATCGCTCTTCAGAAGCCGCCGCGCGGACCGCGCGCTATGCGGCGCTCGAAGACGTTGCTCGTCTGCGCGCCATCGACTTCATCGCCACGGGGCATACGCTCGAAGATCAGGTCGAGACCGTGCTGATGCGCCTGGGGACAGGCTCAGGGACAGCGGGCGCGCAGGGCATCCATCGTCAGCGCGGATCGATCGTTCGGCCTCTGCTCGACGTGTCCCGCAGCGAGGTCCGCGATTTCCTCCGATCGCACCGCGTGCGCGGTCGCGCCGATCCAACGAACGAACATGACTGCTTCACGCGCAACCGCGTCCGCCACGAGGTGCTGCCCGCGCTCGTGTCAGCACTGGGGGCTGCCGCGCTCCCTGCCATTGCCCGCTTTGCCGAGATCGCCTCGCGAGACGAGGCATGTCTGAACGCATTTGCCAGAGCATCGAGTGAGGCGTTCGGATCTGTCGAAACCTTCCGCGCGCTCGATCCAGCCCTGCGGTTTCGCATCCTTCGAAACTCTGCCAGCGCGCTGGGCACCTCGATCGATTTCGACGCCTTCGAGCGGATCGATCGCGCCCTCGCATCGGTCGCTCCAGTGTGCGTGGCGCTGCCCAACCGTGTCGAGTTTCGCGTGCGCTATGGCCGCTTCGAGCTGGTCAGATCAGAGGCTGTCTCGCGTCCATCGACGCCATCCACTCCGCTCCTGATCGACGGGCCGTTCGAGGGCTTCTTTCGAGGCCATCGCGTCGCTGTCCGAGCGCTCGTGCCGTTCGAAAAAAGCGCTCCAGACGCGGTGGCGATCGACGCGGCGTTCGAGCGCTTGAGCTGGCCGCTTCAGATCCGAACGAGGCGACCAGGCGACGTGTTCGCGCCAGTGGCTGGCGCGGGTCACAAGAAGCTCAAGGCCTGGCTCATCGACACCAAGATTCCGCGCGAACAGCGCGACGAGCTCGTGCTTCTCACGGACAGTGCCGGGGAGGTGCTCTGGATCGTCGGCCTCAGGCAGAGCCGCTGGACCTGCCGAGAGGTCGGTCCGCGCGGCGGCGTCGAGGTGTCGATTCGAGCATCGGGCAGCTGACTCAGCCGCCATGTCCTGGATCGGAGACCTCGGGTTTGGGCAGGCTCTCCATTGCCTGATCGACGAGCTTGCCAAGGCCACGCGCGGCCAGCGTCTTGGTGATTGCTGGGTTCTTCAGGAAGTCGCCCACGGTCCAATCCCGAATGTCCACGACCGTGTTCAAGAAGCCGATCTCTGATTTGCGCACGACGATGAGATCGTCGCTCGTGCGGATGAATTGGTAGTGCAGCCCCACGTAGAGGGCGGCCGCGCACAGGAAACCGAGAATGAAGCCTTTCATCGTTACTCCTCACCGTGAGCAGCCGAGGCGGCTGCTTCCTTCTGATAGGCGGCCAGCAGCGCGTCGAAGTTCGCCTCGATGGCAGCCTGGAGTTTCTCGCCGTTCTTCTGGGCGAAGTCCTTTTTGAAGCGCGCGAACTCGGCGAGCTCGCTCTCGTAGTGTTGGATGAGGCGCTCCTCGAAAGGCGCCGATTTGTTTTGGGCCTTGGCCGCCGCCAGGCGCTCGCGAGCCTTGGGGATCTCATCCGATGCCCTCTGCGCCGTGGCCCTCTGGCGGCTGTAGTCGGTGATGAGGTGCGAGAGGCCGAAGACCTGCTTTTCGTCGAGCTTCGCGGCGGCGAGCGCCTCCTTCTCTGGCTTCATGGCAGCGCGCGCCGAGAGATAGGTCATCAGGCGCGGCAGGAGCGTCTCATCGAAGGAGGCCTGCACCTGCGCGATGGCCTCGGCCAGGCGCTGTTCCTCCTTGGCCTTCAGCGCGTTCACGAGGGAAACGAACGTCGGCTCGTATCGATCGATGAAGGCGCGGTTTTCCTGTTTGATCTGCTCGAAGAACTGGCTGCGGAAGCGCTCGTGCGCGTCCAGCTTCTGCTTGAGCAAGCGCTCCTGGCGGCTGCGCGCCTGGGTCGGCGGCTCGACACTCAGTCGCGCGAGCTCTGCCTCGAAGTCGAGCGCTCGGGCGCGCGCTGGGTAGTAGTTCAAGGAGAGGAAGGCCAGAGAGTCGATCTCCTGGAGCGTCAACTTCGAGGCGCGCAGGGCATCGCGATCGGACGCGCCGTCGACCTTGGCGCGCAGATAGGCGGCCAGCCCTTCCAGCCGCGCCTCGCTCATCGAGTTCATCTCTTTTTGAAGGGAGGGATCCATGTGCGCGGGCGGCGGGCCGTGCTTGTGCCCATCCCCAGGCCCGTGTCCCTGATGTGGATCGGCTCCGGGATCGGCGGAGGCGGCAGGAGGCGTGGAAGAGGCGGGCGCTGCCGACGAAGACGAGGCCTGAGCCGCGAGCGGAACGGCGAGCAGCGCGGCGGCGAGGGAGGCGATGAGTGCTTTTTTCATGGTGGCGGGGCGAAAGCTCTGAATGCGCGCGGAGGTCAAGGGGAGAAGCGACAAGGCGGGAAATCGATCGAGTCCCTCTGGCGACGAAGTCTCTCTCTGCTGAGGTGGCTGGCGCGAAGAAGCGTCGGTGGGAGAGGCGCTGCGCCTACTTGAGGTCATCGACCTTGATCACGACCTCGGCTTTGGAGCGCAGCTCGGCGACGTATTGCTCGGTCTGGCGCTGCATCTGCGCGCGCGAGAGCTTGTCCTCGATCTGGGAGCGCAGGGATTCGAGAGGCGGCAGGGCACGTGCGCGGCGCTCGATCGTCTGGATGATGTGCCAGCCAAACGGCGTGCGGATCGGCTCGCTGATCTCGCCTGGCGCCTGGGCAAAGGCCACGCGCTCGAAGGCGGCCACCATGTCGCCGCGCTTGAAGAAGCCGAGGTCGCCGCCCATCTCCTTCGACGCGCTCTCGCTGTGGGTGCGGGCGAGCGTCTCGAAGTCCTCACCGGCCTTGGCGCGCCGCGACAGCTCCTGCGCCCGAGCGAGCGCCTGCTTCTCGGCCGCCTCGCCAGCGTTCTTCTCGACCTGGATCACGATGTGGCGGGCGCGCACCTCGAAGTCGCTCTGGGACTCGCGCTCCATCCGCGCGTATTCGGCCTGGATGTCCTCGTCGCTGACCTTGATTTTCGAGCGGACCTTGAAGGTGATGAGGCGCATCGCGGCGAGATCCTGTCGCAGCTTCTCGCGGTAGGCCGCCATGTCCATGCCCTGGGACTGGAGCGCCTTCTCGAACGTCTCAGCATCCATCCGGTTCTGTCGTCGGACGTTGTCGACGGCGTCATCGACCTCGGCGTCGGTGATCTCGATCCCCAGCGACTTCTGCTCGGCCATGAGCAGACGCTCGGCGATGCACTCTTCGAGCGCCGCCTTGAGCACGGCCTTGCGGCGATCGGTCGAGAGCTTTCCCTCCTGCTCCATCTGAACGAGGAGAGGCATGGCGCGCTCGTAGATCTCGGAGAGGGGGATCATCTCCTCGTTGACCAGCGCGGCCACACGATCGACGACGCGTGGAGCGGCCAGCGCCAGTGTCGGCGCACAGACGAGGAGGCTGGCGAGAATCGTCGGGAGCGTCAGTCGAAATTTCGGTGTCATGGTTCCTCGCGTGCGGCGTGGCTTGGCGAGCGCGGTGGGATTTGGGGGCGCCGTCCATCCGAACGATGAATCGCCCTCGAAAATTCGATCGGCATCGACATCGGGTGTGGCCGGGCGAAAGATCGGCGGAGCGGAGCGTGCGGATCAGCGGTGGAGTGGGACGCGCCTGAGCTCGACCTCGTCGATGGTGATGCTGGCCGCGGCGCGCAGCGCGTCGAGGTGTTCGCGCTCGGCCTCTTCGCGCTTCTGCCGCAGGAGCTGCCGCTCGATGAGTGGGTGCGAGAGTTCGTAGCCGCGGCGCTGGGCCGACTTCTTTTCGAGCACCTTGAAGATGTGGAACCCGTAGTCGCTCGGGACGATGTCGGAGACGCGCCCCACGGGCAGCTCGAAGCAGACCTTGTCGAACATGGGGGGCATCACGCCGCGCGGAAAAAAGCCGAGGTCGCCGCCGTTCTTGCCCTCCGGGGCGACCGAGTAGCGGCGCGCAGCCTCGTCGAAGGCCAGACCCGCGCGCAGCTCGCGCAGCACGCCGATGGCCGCGTCGTTCGTCGAGACGACGATGTGGGCGGCACGAACGCCCTCGGGCACGGAGAATTCGTCGGGGTTGGCCTGGTAGTGAGCCTCGATCTCGGCCTCGGTGACCGCCTGACGCGCGAAGATCTCCTTGGCGAAGTAATGCTCGACGAGGAGCAGCTCCCGGCGCCGCTCGAAGAGCTCCTCTTCGGTGAGGCGAATCTCGGAGAGGAGCTCGGCGAGGCTGCCGTCGGGATACTGGCCGCGCAGCCTGGAGAATTCCTGTTCGAGCGTGCCTTCCGGCAGCTCGATGCCCTTGCCGCGCGCGGCTTGGAGCACGAGCGCCTGATCGATGAGGCCATTCAGGATCGAGCGCTTGAGCCGCAGCGCTTCTTCGCCCTCTGCCTCGCCCTGGGGCTGGAGGCCCGACGTGTTCACCAGGAGGGTCAGCTCGCGTTCGAGCGCCTTGGACAAGAAGGGCGCGCCGTTCACGGTCGCGACGCTGGGTGGTGGTGGCGGCGTCTCGGCGAGCAGAGGGATGGGCGCGCGGACCTGATCGCAGGCCATCGCGGCGAGCGCGAAGAGCAGCAGCAGGGCGAGCAGCGCGGTGAACCTGTCCGTGAGATGTCGAAGGTGATGCATCGAGGCGCCTTCCCGAGGCAGGAGGGATTGACCAAAAAGGCCGCGCTCCAAACCACAGAGTCGGGCGACGCTTCAACGCCTAGCTTGAGGGGGTAGCGTGGCAGGGCGAGGGCTCGATCTGCTTGGCACGACCACGCCCTGAGGCCCTCCGGGCCACCTCCCTCTGAGAGGGAGTCTTTCCTTTGGAGTCCCTCAGCGAGGGGATGTCGACGAAGGCGGTCGGGGGAATTGCGAGGTCAATCGATAGAACTCGATTGTGCTGAGAGTGAATGGCTCGGCAGGGCGAGGGCTCCCGAACCGAGGCGTGTAGGGGCGTTGGTGCAACGACCTGCGGTCCTCATTCGACAAAGACAAGACGCGTGTTGCACGCAACGCCCCTACACATCCCGATTCGACATCAAAAAATAGAATTCGATCGTCCAACGTCATTGCGAGGAGCGGAGGCGACGACGCAATCCATTGGCATTTGTCGCAGCATCAGTCTCGACAAGCCGTCATTCCAAACGAGGCAAAACAATCCATTTTGACCATCGAATTCGATCACCAATGGATGGCTTCGTCACTTCGCCCCTCACGATGACGCATCAATAGATATTCGATTTTCTCCAGAGACGATTTATCGGGATGTCGTCATATCTTTACTCTGAAGAGAACGACGTCGAAGCCTCGTCCCCGAGGGCATCTAGATGGTGAACCATCGACAAAATCTATTCGAAGCGGATTTCAAAACCATTTCTATCGATTCAAGTTTCATCATTGAAAATGAAATGATTTTTATTTCAAAAAAATCCTAAAATCGACGGTTGTCCTGCGACCCGCGGTTTGTATAGAGGACGCGCCCCAGTGAGACGAGCTGGGGTCTCCCGGGGCTGAGAGCGAACGTTCTCGCCCCGACAGGGGGCTGGCCGATTCGGGAGGCGCGCGAGTCGAGCAATCGAAACGAGCGCCGTTTGGGAGATCCCATGCAAGCAGCCGCCTCAGACATAGGCGCACCCTTACCCGTCCATTCCAAGGCTTATCTGACTCGCCGGTTTTTCAACTGGTTCCCCCTCGGGCTGCTCTACGCGTTCCTCTACATGGCCCGCTACAACCTCAACGTCGCCAAGAACTCCCTCGGGGTCCTGATGACGGAAGAGGACTTCGGCTTCATCTTCTTCGTCGGCACGCTGGTCTATGGGTTCGCGTTCATCGTGAACGGGCCGCTCACCGACCGTATCGGCGGCAAGCGCGCAGCGCTCATCGGCGCGTTCGGCGCGGCAGCCGCGAACCTCGCGATGGGCCTCTACCTCAAGAGCGTCCTCGCCGCAGGCAGCGCGGACAACGAGGTCCTGCGCCTCGTCTTCTCGGCCCTCTACGCCGTGAACATGTATTTCCAGAGCTTTGGCGCGGTCGCGATCGTCAAGGTCAACTCGCGTTGGTTCCACGTCAGGGAGCGCGGTGGCTTCAGCGGCATTTTCGGCGTGATGATCTCCAGCGGGATCTTCTTCGCCTACACGATCAACGCCTGGATCCTCGACTTCGCGGACAAGCTGTCGGGCGGGACGGGCAACACCACGGCGCACACGCAGTGGGTTTTCCTCGTCCCCTCGGCGCTGCTCCTCGGCCTCGGCGCCATCGAAGTCTTCCTTCTCAAGGATCGCCCTGGGCAGGCTGGCCACCTGGACTTCAACACGGGCGACGCGACGAGCGGCGACAGCGACGACACGCCGACCACGCACATCCTCCGCCGCATCCTCACCAACCCCATCATCCTGACCCTGGCGTTCATCGAGCTGTGCACCGGCGTCATTCGGCAGGGCGTGATGCAGTGGTATCCCTTCTACGCGAAGAACGTCCTCTCGCTGCCGTCGCAACACCACATGCGCAATGGCGACTGGAGCGACTGGACGACGATCCTGCCCTTCTTCGCCATCGCGGCCATCTGCTTCGTCATCGCGTTCAAGTTCCTGAAGGGGCGACGCAAGGGCTACCTCGTGGCTTCGGCGGGCCTCATCGCGCTCGTCCCCTTCCTCCAAGGTGGCTGGGGCGGCCTGCTCTTCGTGGCGGGCGTCATCGGCGGCAACGTGGCTGGCTACGTGAGCGATCTCTTCTTCCAGTCGCGCCGCGCGCCAGCGGCCGGTGGCTTCTACGCGCTGCTGATCGTCTGCACGATCCTCATGGTCTTCACGATGGGGCGGACCACGACCGAGATCGCGGAGATCCACCCGGACGCGCTCAAGAAGGGCGAGTTCTCCGAGCTGAGGGCGGGCGACAAGATCCTCGGCGTGGCGGGCAAGGGTGACTTCAAGGAGTGGCGCGACGTCACGCGCGCGTTCGCCAGCGTTCCAGCGGCCTGTGTGGCTCCGGCCCAGTGGGACTCGAAGCGCAGCATCTGCTCGACCAACCCCGAGGCGATCGATCCGAGCCTGGTTCCGAGCACGGGCTTCATCGCGTTCGAGCTCGAGCGCGCCGGCCAGAGGCTCACGGTCCAGGTCAAGGATCCCTCGCCCAAGATGCGCGCCGGAGACGAGCGCCGCCTGCGCGCGATGCCGGTCGCCAGCCACTCACCCTACCTGCTCGGCGTCGTGATCTTCCTGATGTCGCTCTCCGTCATCGGCACGCACGGCCTCTTGAGCGGCACGGCCACGATGGACTTCGGTGGCACCAAGGGCGCGGCAACGGCGGTCGGCCTCATCGATGGCTTCGTCTATCTGGGCACCGCCATCCAGTCGATCTCGTTGGGCTTCCTCACGGCCAAGAGCTGGAACTACTGGCCGTGGTTCATGCTGCCGTTCGCCATCATCGGCTTCCTGTTGTCGCTGCGCATCTGGAAGGCAGCGCCACAGCCCAAGTCGATCGCCCCCTCGGCACCAGCCGCTGACGCGGGCGCGGCGGCGGACGCCTCTTCGGGGCAGGCCGCCTGAGTCCAGACGACAAGCCCTCCTGTGAGCGCGCGCCTCTCCTCATTCCGAGGGGCGCGCGTTTTTTTTGGAACGTCCCCGACCGGGCAGATGCCGATGAAGGGAGCACTTCTCAACGTCTGGCGCCCAGCACTTGAGCTGGTCTCTCACAAGAAGGAGCAACACCATGACGATGACCCGATGGGACCCGATGCAGGACATGCGCACTCTGACCCGCCGCCTCGAGCGCGCGTTCGAGCCGTTGACCGGCGATGAGCCGGGCGCGTTCGTGCGCGCGATCTGGCCCATGGTCGATATTTACGAGGACAAGGATGAGATCTTCTTCCGCGCCGACCTGCCGGGCGTGGATCGCAACAACGTCGAGATCTCTGTCGAGGACGGAACGCTGATCCTCAAGGGCTCGCGCCAGCTCGACAAAGAGGACAAGCGCGACAACTACCAGCGCATCGAGAGCCTCTACGGCTCGTTCACCCGCACCTTCCAGCTGCCTGGCACGGCCGACTACGACCGCGTCCGCGCGGACATGAAGAACGGCGTCCTCGAGATCCACATCCCCAAGCGCGAAGGCGCGCGCGGCAAGTCGATCCCCATCAACTGACCAACCAATCCGATCGATTGATCTCGAACGATCGAATCAAACGCGAAGAGGCGCTTGGGCGTTGCCTGGGCGCCTCTTTCGTTTTCGACGCTGGGCGACACCACGCTCCCTCTGCCGCGAGGGGGAGAGGGGATTTTGGGAGGTCACATTGGATTCAGAGGCGACGACCCCTCGTCTGTCTTTTCCCTCTCCCATTTGACGGGAGAAGGCGCCTCGAAGAGGCGGGAGGGAGAGGGGGGAGCGTCGCGCTCACTCGCCCTTCAGCCAGCTGAGAATCTCGGGGAGGACCTGTCCACGCCATTCAGGGCCGCGTCGGAGTGCCAGGAAGGTCATGAAGATCGCCTGGGTGACCTCACCGAGGCGCTCCGTCAGGAAGAGGCGCTCCTGGATCCGGTCGTCCTCGTCGTCCGTGAGCAGATCGGGGAGCTTCGCCGTCCGGATGTCGAGGAGCTGGGCGTCCAACGTGAAGTCGAACTCTTTTTCGCCGAGCGTCAGCTTGAGCTTGGCCGCGTGGATCAAGAGGCCGTTCTCCAGCGCGAAGCGGTTGACCTGCGAGTAGGCCGCCTCCGTGCCCTTGAGCCCGAGCTCGATGACCTCGCCCGCGATGCCTCGCAGCGTCAGCTTGCCGCCGAACAGGACATGGACCGGCTCACCATCGAACGACATGAGCGGCTCGCTGCTCTCACTTTTCCAGAGAAGCCACGTGAGGAATTCGCGGCCTAGCCACGTCTTGCCTTCGAGGAACTGCTCGCGCGCCCTGGCCCGTTCGACCTCGGCCGCCGCACGCTTCTCCTCGGTCACCTCGCCATCGACCCCAATGTCGCCGCGCGCAAACGCGGCATCTTCCCTACGGCTCATCGGCAAACTCCCGCGGATTATGGACAGCCGGTTTCGGTTTCAGAGCGCGTCACACCAGGGAGAGCCCTGGCCAGCACAGCTCCGGCGTTGGCTTGACGTGGGCGTCCTGGAGGCCTGCCTCGTCGAAGAGCACCTGGGGCGAACGTGGCAGCGGCGTGACGTCGAACGACTTGTCGAAGGCCACCAGGATCTCGTCCACGAGCTTGCGTGAGAGCGTGAAGATCTGGAGCGCTCCGGTGCCGAGGTTCCACGCCACATCGAAGGTCTTGGTCGTGGGCGGGGTGACGGCGCGCAGCTCTTTGCGCAGCGCCATCTTGGCCTCGGACCGCTCGTAGCGGCTCGGCGCGCGCTCGTTCTTGTTCTCGAAGTCCTGAATCCAGGCCTTGAGCTCCTCGTTGAGTTGGGCTGCCGAGATGCGGATGGTGTCGATGCGCCAGGCGCAGACGAGCCAGTCGCCTTGAAAGGTGGCCGACGGCGCGAAAGCGGTCGAGGTGTGATTTTCCAGCTCGACGAACCCCGCGGCGCGCTCCTCCTCGCCCTGGAGCGCGATGGGCTCGAAGGCGCGCAAGCGCAGGCCTTCGAGGAGGTGTTCGGCCTGGGCCGTGGCAGGGGGGGCGGCGTGAAAACGCGCGAAGGAAACGGAACCTTTGAGAAGTGGCATGGGGCGCGGCACAAGCCGCATCGGCCTGGCGTCGTCAAGGGGGATTGGAGGGAGGTGTGCCAGGGCGCCTGAGTCCTAAGGACTGAGGACTTATTCCTTAATTATCCCGTCGCCCCGCTCGTCCGTAAAACGCCAACCTTCCTTGCTTCGCTCTTCACTTCCATCTGGAAGATCCCGCCTCGTGCCTCATCCAGCATTCCCTGGCCTTCCCATTGCTCGGTCCTCATCGAGGGATAAGTCCTAAAAATGCTTGACACGACCACGCCCTGAGGCCCCGCAGGCCTCCTCCTTCAAATGAGGGAGGCTTTGGGAGAAGTCCCCGTCACCGAGGGGGATGTCGGCAGGGCCGACAGGGGGAGTTGCGGGAGGGGGGGAGCGTCAGAACTCGATTGCCCTCTGCCCTCTGGGGGAGAGGACGTGTGCCAGGCGGTCGAACTTCAGGGGCAAAAAAAAGCGATCCCGAGCACAGGACTCAGGATCGCTTTGAAAAAGTCGGATGTCTCTGAGCTGCGACTCACCAGGAGTCGATCGGCTCGTCACCCATCGAGTTGGACTTGGGCGTGCTGGACGAAGAGGAAGACGAGCGAGGCGAACTGTCATAGCGATCGCCGTCACTGAAGGACTTCTTGGGCGGGGTGGAGCTCTTCTTCTTAGACTGACTGGAGGACCTAGAGTTGTTGCGGCTCTGAGAGGCTGGCTGCCGCTGCGGTCGATCGTCTTGCTCGAAGCTCCGATCGTGGCCGCGATCCTCCTCCCCCCAATCCTCCGTGCCGTCCGTCTGATCGAGCGGATCCCTGGAGTTCACCCTGATCTGACGGCTATTCGCCGCGTTGATGACCTTCATGCCCAGGCGCTGCACTTCCTTGGCGATCTCGCCGTATTCGTCCTCCTGGAAGATCTTGCTGTCCGCCGCGAGGATCGACTGCTCGGTGAAGTCCACGAGGATGAGGTTGAGTTTCACGCGCGCGTTCTCGGTGCGGATGGTGCCCAAAAGCGCCCGTTCGACCTGGAGCTTGGCACCAACGCGAGCGAGCGCCCGCGAACCACGCCTGCGATCGATGTCCTTGGACAGGGTTTCGACGTTGTCGGCGATCGAGGCGAATTCGTCGGTGGGGTTCAAGCGAGCCTTGACCGTCGAGGCCCCGGCCTCGCTGACCTCGACCATCTGCCCATAGGAGATGTAGCCAGCGCGCTCGACGCGAAGGATGTGCTTGCCGACCGGCAGGTGATCGAACGTCACCGGCGTGTAGCCGCGATCTTCGCCATCGACGAACACGCGCGCGCCCGTGGGAGAGGATTCGACCACCAGCATCCCCAGGCGGCCCTGGTTCATCTTGCGCTGCTGTATCTCGCGATAGAGGAGCATGAACGCTTTGTCGAAGGCGGCGCCGTCGAACTTGAACGAATCGTCCATCGCGAGGACATCGCCGATGGCCTCCCGGGCCGACTTCTCCTCGCCCTTGAGGAATTCGATGCCGGCCAGGTGAATCAGCGTGTCGCAGATCTCGCCGCAGCTCTCCATGACGGGCGCGGCCTTGGAGAACTCGTTGATGGCCGCCCGCAGGTTCTCCTCGGCCTCGTCGAGGTTGCCCACATTGATCTGGCGCTTGGCCTGGCTCACCGCTGACCGGAGCTTCTTGCGCGCCGAGAGGGCTTCGATGGGGGTGGAGTCACCCAAGGTGTCGGAGGAGCGCTTCAGGACACAGTCCTTGTGCTGATCGACGGCGTCTTCGAGATACTCGACGAATTTGGCGGACGAGACGTGGCTCTTCGGATCTTGCGGCAGCACGAGGACCGCCGTGCGTCGGGCCGCGAACGCATTGGCCGAACAGAGCAGCGTAAGAGCGAGGATGATCGATCCAAGACGTTTTGACATTTTCAGACTCCTCAGGATGGGGAGAGGCAAGGGGCATCGAGCGAGGGGCGCTGTGACGATGCGAGATGGATGAATGAAAGATGGCCTCTGATTAAGGCAGGTTCGGGAAACCGTGACACTCCGCTTTTTGTCCGATGAACGGGCGCCGCTCAAGAAAAGGTGTGCCGAGGCTGGTCTCACTCCTCTTCTTCACCTTCACCGAACTCGACGAAATCACCGCCATCGTCTTCATCATCATCGGAGCCGTCTCCCAGGAAGAGCCCCTGTGGGTTCCATAGCTCGGCGATCCACTTCTCGATGTCTGCCGACTTGCGGGGGATGGCCGCGGAGAGGACCTGGCGACCGGTCGCCGTCACGAGCACGTCCTCCTCCACGCGGATGCCGATGCCTCGGAAGCGCGGCGGCACCGTGAGATCGTCCGGCTGGAAGTAGAGGCCTGGCTCGATGGTCAGGACCATGCCCGGTTTGAGCTTGCCCTGACGGTAGCTCTCGGGCCGCGCGCTGGCCGAGTCGTGCACGTCGAGCCCGAGCAGGTGCGAGGTGCTGTGGAGCGTGTAGCGTCGATATGTCTGGTGTTCGTCGTCGAGCGCCGTCTCCAGCGACTCCTCGATGATCCCCAGCTCGATGAGGCCCTTTGTCAAGACGGCCATCGCCGCCCGGTGCGGGGCCAGGAAGTCGGCGCCCGGCGCCACGGCCTTGATGGCAGCGTCCTGCGCCTTGGTGACCAGGTCGTAGACGCAGCGCTGCTCATCGGTGAACAGCCCGCAGATCGGGAAGGTGCGCGAGATGTCGGCCGAGTAGAGGTCCTTGCCTTCCACGCCCGCGTCGATGAGGAGCAGATCTCCACGCTTGAGCGGGCCGTCGTTCTGGGTCCAGTGCAGCGTGCAGGCGTGGGGGCCAGCGGCGGCGATGGTCGCAAACCCAGACCCATTGCCCTGCACGCGGGCCGCCGCGTCGAAGGCCGCCTCGATGTGCCGCTCGTTGTCGGCGACGCCCATGGCCTGGATGGCCGCTTCCAGGGCGTGCTTCGTGGACTGGATGGCCTTCTTGAGGGAGGCGATCTCGCCCGCATCCTTGATGAGGCGCATCTCGGCGAGGGCCGTGGCGAGCGCGGCGTCCTGGGGCGCGGGTTTGAGCGCCGCGTCACAGCGCGGGTCGAGGCCGCGGAGCAGCCGCGTGGACTTGCGGTCGAGCGATTTGAGGAAGTCCGCGAGCTCGTCGATGGAGCGCGTGGCCGTCACGCCGTAGCGCGTCAGGCTGCCCACGAGTCCCAGCTTTGGCCCGACCCAGAGGGCGCCGCGCGCGCGGTCGAGAAAGAAGGCGGGTGTGCTGCGATCGACTTCGGGCTCGACGAACAGGATCGCGTCGTGCGCCTTGCCGCGCTTCTTGGGGATGAGCGCGAGCACGCACCCCGGCTCCTGATTGCCCGTCAGGTAGAAGAAGTCGCTGCCTGGTCGGAAGATGTAGTCGCAGTCGTTGGCGCGCACCCTGGGCGTGCCCGTCGGCACGACGACGATCTCGCCCGGAAACAGCCTCGAGAGCGCGGCGCGGCGCGCCTGAAAGCGCTCGAGCCCCGGGAGCTTGGAGGCCCGGACCGGCCCGCGGACCTTCCAACCGCGCATCATCGAGTCGATGAAGGCCTGAGGCGCGCCGACGTCGTGGCCAGCGCGCTTCGGGGCCTTGGCCGACGCCGTCTTGGTCACCGCCTTCGCGCTCGTCTTGCCGCTCGTCTTGGCCGGGGCACTCTTGGGGGCTGCGGCCTTCGCTGTCTTCTTCGCCTTCTTGTCGATCGGCTTGTTCAATTTGGGCTGGGAGGCCATGCGTCGCGTCCTCTTTCATCGGAATGAGATGGAATCGATGGAAGGCCACGATGGTCGTCAGGCCTTCCGGGGATGAGTCCTAAAATCGAAGGGGCGCGGGCTTCTACCCGCTCCCTCTCCAATGCCAACCGCTTTTCTTCGAGAGACAGACGGGCCTCGACCCGGGAAGCAGCCTCCCCTCCTCCCAGCGCATCGCGTCCCACCCCCACACAAGGCACCTCATGACCGACGACACCGCCGAGAAGCCCAATCGATCCCCGCCAGCGCAGCAGCAGACGGCCTTTGGCTTTGTCCGGCCCAGGCAGGCCGAGCTCGGCGCGTCCGCTGGCGTGACGTTCATCGAGATGCCCGCGCGCTCGATCCTCAACCGCGTCCAGGGCACACGCATGTCCCAGTTCTTCTCGCTCAACCCCTACCGCGGCTGTGAGCACGCCTGTGCCTACTGCTACGCCCGCTACACCCACGAGTTCCTGGATCAGAGGCCGGGCGAGGACTTCGAGCGACGCGTCTACATCAAGGTGAACGCGCCAGAGCTCTTCGTGCGCGACCTGCGGCGCTCCCGAGGCATCACCGAGCAGCAGATGCTGTTCGGCGGCGCAACCGACCCCTACCAGCCGATCGAGGCGCGCTTCGAGCTGACGCGCCGGATGCTCGAAAAGCTGCTGCCGCTCCAGGGGCTGAGTGTGGGCATCGTGTCGAAGAGCCCGCTCATCGAGCGCGACCTCGACCTGCTGCGCGCGCTCGCCGAGCGCCACGATCTGGAGATCCTCGTCTCGCTCGCGTTTGGGGAGACGGCCGTGCAGCGCGCGCTCGAACCCAGGGCCGCAGCCCCGGATCGCCGCCTCCAGACGATCGAGCGCTTCGCGCAGGCTGGCATCGGCGTGGGCCTGCTCCTCGCCCCGATCCTGCCCGGCATCAACGATGGGCAAGCGGCACTGACCGATCTCTGCCGCCGCGCCCGCGACGCTGGCGCTGTCCGCGCCTTTGGGCAGACGCTCTTCCTGGGCCGCGCCACCAAAGGGCCGTTTTTCGAGTGGCTGCGTCAGCACAGGCCAGAGCTCCTGGATGTCTACCGCCAGGGCTACCGTGAGGGGCTGAACCTCAGAGCCGATTGGCGGGAAGCGATCGAAGAGCGCCTGTGGAAGGCGCGCCGCGCCGCGGGCTTCAGCGTCGGCGAGAGGCGCCACAGGCCGGACGCGCACCGAGAGGTCATGTCGCTCGATGCGGATGGCGACGAGGCCAGCAGCGGGGAAGCGGGCCTGGGTGAACGCCCCACAAAGTGAAGTGACCAACGCCACAGGAGGCGAGAGATCTAGCCATGACGACCCAGACGACCGAACGCGCCACGCCCCCACCAGCACCGATGCCCCCATCGCCCCCACCCACGACCGAACTCATCGCCACACTGGGGCCTGCCTCGCTGATGCGCGCGGCCGATCTGCTCCAGGCAGGGGCGACTGGCCTGCGGCTGAACGGATCGCACCTGACGCCCGACGAGCTGACCCAGGCCGTCCTCGAAGTGCGCGATCGCCTGCCCGAGCTGGCGATCACGATCGACCTCCAGGGAGGCAAGCCAAGGCTGGGCGCGTTCGAGGCGCGCGAGCTGCGGGCCGGTGAGCGCATCGAGTTCAATCCGACGACCCTTCCCCATCCAGAGATCTTCGATGCCGCGCGCGCGGGCGATCTGCTCAGCGTGGGAGATGGCCAGCTGCGGCTGCGCGTTCTGGAGGTTGCCCCCGAGCGCCTCGTGGTGAGCGCGATCGCCTCGGGCCGACTGTCGCCGCGCAAAGGCATCACGCTGCTCGACCGGCCCGTGGTGTTGCGCGGCCTGACGCAGGCCGACCAGGCCCAGATCGACGCGATCGAGCGGCTCGATCGCCCCATCGGCGACATCACGTGGGCCATCTCCTACCTTCGAGATGGCGGCGAGGTCGACGCGCTGCGTCGACGCCTGCCCAATGCGCGCGTCATCGGCAAGATCGAGCGGCCCGAGGCCATCGCCCACCTCGACGCCATTGCCCGCAAGGTCGATGCACTGTGGATCTGCCGCGGTGATCTCGGTGAGCAGATCGGCCCGAGCGCGTTGGCCGCGTTCGTGGCCCGCTTCGACCCTCGGCGCCACGCGCTGCCGACGCTCATGGCAGGACAGGTCTTCGAACATCTGACCGAACACGCCGCGCCCACGCGCTCCGAGGTCTGCCACCTCTACGACCTGCTCCAGCGCGGCCACGCGGGCATCGTCCTGTCGGACGAGACGGCCGTCGGGCGAGATCCCGTCCGCGCCGTGGCGATCGTTCGCGAGCTGATCGAGGGCTTCGGGCGACATCCCTCAACACACCTGTAGCCTTTTTTTTGACCTGGTAATCCAATGTGCTTGCATGTGGGACAAGGAATCCCACCATGACACGACAGCTCGCTTCCTCTGCCGCCCTCCTTTGCCTCTTCGCCCTCTTCTCCTCGTCGGGCATCGCCAGCGCGGCGGCCGCGCCGTCCAACCGGGACGCCGAGGTGGCCTTCACCAAGGCCAAGGCCGAATACCTGGCGCTCAAGGACGACTCGAAGCGGCGCCAGTTCCGCGATCAATGGCTCGTCGTCGTCACCAAGCTCGAAGACGTGGCCCGCAAATACCCGAAGAGCAAGCGCGCACCGGACGCGCTCTACAACGCGGCCAAGCTCTACTCCGACCTCTACCGGGTCTCGCTCGCCCGACGCGATCTCCAGGCCTCGCTCGATGCCTGGGAGAGCCTCTACACGCGGTATCCCAAGTCGAACCTCGCCGACGACGCCCACCTGGAACGCGGCCGTCTGTTTCGCGATCGGCAGGGCGACCTCGGTCGCGCACGCGGTGAGTTCAAGGCGGCCGTCGCGCTGAGGGGCGATGTCCGGGGCGAGGCCGAGCGCGAGCTCGTGGCGCTCGCTCCAGAGCCGAGAAGGCCCGCCGCCGCCAAGGCCGACGGCAAAGCCAGCGACAAGTCGTCTGCCGAGGATCGCCGCGCCAAGCTCTCGAAGGGCATCGCTCAGGCCACGGCGCCTCGATCCAAGGCTCAGCCCGTGGACCAGGATCCCGGGGAGAACACCTTCAGCGGTCAGCAGATCCGCGCCATCGCCAGCGCCTCGCGCCACGGGATCCCGCTGTCCGTCCAGGCTGGCCTCAAGGTGAAGCGCATCATCATCGACGCGGGCCACGGTGGCCACGACACGGGCGCGATCGGGAAAGCGGGCACACGCGAGAAGGACGTCGTCCTGTCCATCGCGCTGAAGCTCCAGGCCAAACTCGAGGAGGCGGGCTACGACGCGCTCCTGACCCGCTCGGATGACACATTCGTCCCCCTGGAAGAGCGAGCGCGTTTTGCCAACCGCAACAAGGGCGACCTGTTCATCAGCATCCACTGCAACGCCAATCCAGACAGACGGCTGCGCGGCGTCGAGACCTACACGCTCAACGTGGCGAGTGACCGTTACGCGATGCGCCTGGCAGCCTTCGAAAACCAGGCGAGCGAGCGTGCCGTGTCCGACCTGCAGCTCGTGCTCGCCGACCTGGCCAAGAAGGCCAACACGGGCGAATCGACGCAGTTCGCGCGCGCCATCCACCCGACGGTCGTCTCGGCGCTCAAGGAAGGAAAGCGGCCCGTGCCCGATCTCGGGATCAAGCAGGCGCTCTTCTACGTGCTGCTCGGCGTGCAGATGCCGTCGGTGCTCGTCGAGGCGGGCTTCCTGTCGAACGCGCAGGAGGAGAAGCTCCTCGCCAAGCCAGCGACGCAGCAGAAGCTCGCCAACTCGATGGCCAGGGGCATCATCCGCTTCATCACCGAGCGCGACGCGATGGCCAGCGCCTGGCTCCAGTAGATCCGCGCCTTCATCCCGTCGCTTCGCGTTTGGGGAGCGGGCGCGGGTGAAAGGCGTTTCGCCGCTCTCGATCTCTTGGATCGACTGGCATTGGGGCAGACTTCGAGGTCGACGCCTGTTCCTCGATGTCTTTTGAACCTCCCGCTCGACTGGATTGGACCCGACTCGACGCCATGCTCTCCGCGCTTCCCCTCATCGGTGCGCTCCTGTTCGCCGCCGCCCCTGCCGTGCCCTCCATCGATCTGGCCTTTGCCGAACGCCGAGGGCCGCGCACGGCCGACCTGTTGCTGCGCGAAGCCGACGCGCGCCTGATGGCCCTCTGCTTCGACCCCGTTGGCCTGGCACCCGAGGCGATCGAGCACGCCCAGAAGCGGGCGATCGGTCAGCCGATCTGGCTCTACCAGGGGCCGCGCCGCATCGCGCGAGGCAGCATCGAGTCCCTCGAAGCCAGCCCCGATCCAGCGCTCGCCTGTGCCGTCGTCGCCAGGGCCTCGTTCGACCGACCGCTCCCGCTCATCGCGCGCGGCGACGTGCTTTGGGCCACGACGAAGAGCCTCGACTCGTCGCCGAGGGAGTCCGTGAGCCTGGACGTGGTCGAGCGCGCCCGGCGTTCATTGCCCGCTGAGCTGGCCGAGGCCTGCCTCGATCACCGGCAGGCCAACGCGCGCCGGGGAACGCGGCTCGGAACCTACGTCGGCTTTGTCTGCGCCCCGGGCGAAGCGCCGATCTCGACCGTGGTCTTCGTGCCGAAGAAGGGCGCGCCGCGCGTCCTTTTCGTGGAGCGGGGCGACTATGGGACGCTGAGGCTCGTCGATGTCCTGGACCCAGGCCGGACCGATCGACACCGCCTCGTCATGTCGCGCGAGTGGTCCCTGATGGGCGCGCGGCGATTCGAGTTGTGGGAAGACGACGGCACCTCGGCCTCGCCCGCGGCCTCGGAAGCGCTCTTCAGCGACATGATGTTCCTGATCGCCGAAGAGGCGCACCGTCAGCTGGAGATGCCCGAGTTGGATGCGGATGAGGCTGTGGAAACGACCAGCGAAGAAGCACCCGATCCAGCTTCGGTGGAGTGAGCGCCTCCCCTCTCCCACGACTGGGAGAGAGAAAAGATCGAGAGTGGTTCGTCACATCCGAATCCACAGTCGATCCCGAAACGACGACGGAGGGGGGAGGGCTCAGCGCATCACAGCAGCATTCCCTTGGGCACCACGACGAGGTGCTCGCCGCTGCCCTGGATGGGACACGTCTTCAGCCCGCGCGCCTCGTCGGCGTCGCGGTCGAGCCCGATGTAGGTCCCCGGCGATAGGCGCACGTTGCGGTCGATGATCGCGTTGCGCACGAGGCAGCCTCGGCCGATCGAGGTCTCGAGAAGTGTCCCGGCGCTCATCTCGCCACCCATCAACACCGAGTTCTCGACATAGGCATAGCTGTGGAGGTGCGTGCCCGGCCCCAGGATGGAGCGCCGCGCTTTGGCGCCGCTGACGATCACGCCGTCGGCCACGATGGAGTTGATGGCCATGCCCGTCCGGTTGTGCGCCTCGTGGACGAACTTGGCCGGAGGGAAGTGCTGTGGGCAGTTGTAGATGGGCCAGAGCTCTCCGTAGAGATTGATGCTCGGGGCGGCGGACACGAGGTCCAGGTTGGCCGCCCAGTAAGCCTCGAGCGTCCCCACGTCGCGCCAGTAGGTCGAGTCCGCGGCGCGCTCCACGACGCGCTTGAAGCGCCCGCCGCCCTCCTGGAACCACTCGTTCTCCGAGATCTGGTTCTGCGTGGTGAAGTCGAAGGCGACGACCTTCTCACCCGCCGCCACCATCGCGGGAAGCACGTGGCGCCCAAAGTCGTCGTGCGCCTCGCAGAGGTAGAGGCGTAGCTTGTCGCGCGCGAAGACGTAGATGCCCATCGAGGCGAGACACTCCTCGGTCCCTGGGATGGGCGTCGGATCGCTGGGCTTCTCCTGAAAGCCGACGATGCGGTTCTGTTCGTCCACCTGGAGCACGCCGAATTGGTGGGCTTCGGTGCGCGGGACGCGGATGGCGGACACGGTCAGCGCCGCCTCCCGCTCGTCGTGGAAGTCCTGCATCCGGCGGTAGTCCATCTTGTAGATGTGGTCTCCCGAGAGGATGAGGACACGGCTCGCCGGAGACTGTTCGACGAGCGACCAGTTCTGCCGGATGGCGTCGGCCGTCCCCCGATACCAGCGATCGCCGAGCTGCATCTGGGCCGGGATCTCGTCGATGAACTGATCGAGTCGCCTGGGCAGGAAATCCCAGCCCGCGCGCAGGTGATTGCTGAGCGAGTGCGACTTGTATTGGGTGAGCACGTAGATGTGACGCAGCCCCGAGTTGATGCAGTTGCTCAGCGTGAAGTCGATGATGCGGTAGCTGCCGCCAAACGGCACCGCCGGTTTCGAGCGCACGCCCGTGAGAGGCAGAAGCCGCTCGCCCATGCCGCCCGCCAGGACCATCGCCAACACGTCGAAGCTCATGGTGATCTCCTTGTCACCTTCGTTGTCCGAAGTTGCCCGAAAGGCGGCGCCTCTTATGGACCGGTCAACGAAGCGGTCAATGGGCGTCGAGCCATGGCGTCAGGCCTAGGACTTAGGGCTTATCCCTTAATTAGGACCGAGCACCGCGAAGGACGGGAAATGTCAGACGAGGCGCGAGGAGGGAGCTTCCCGAGGGAAGTGAAGAGCGAAGCAACGACAGGGCGGTCGAGTTCTATTTTTTTGATCTCGAATCGGGATGTGTAGGGGCGTTGCGTGCAACGCCCATCGTGTTGGTGTCGAATGACGACCGCAGGGCACGGCACGCCGTTCCCCTACAAAGTCGCATCGATCTTGGACGAAATCACCAGCACTCGATTGCCCTGGGAGCAACGACGGCTGGCGGTTCACGGACGAGCGGGGCGACGGGAGAATCGAGGGATAAGGACTTAGGACGACCTCTGTTCTGATTTTTGTGTCGACGTCGAAGTCCGCGTCTGGGCCGAAGGACGACCGCAGGGCATTGCGCGCAACGCCTCTACGAAAACACGCCTCGCCCCAAACCGTGCCCTCGGTTGACACACATGCCTTTCTCTCCTTTAGGCCGCCGCATGAACGCGCCGAGACACGCCACATCCGATGAAGAGGCCGCCTCTCCCAGCGAGTCCACCACGACCGAAACGATGGACACGACAGAGGGGGCACCCCCCTCCGTCCCCAGGGCCGCCGAGATGAACCCACTTCGAGACGAGTTCGGCCCCTTTTCACGCCGCATTGCCCAGCGCTTCTTCACGGCCATCCCACTGCCGGAGCAGGTCGAGCCCAGCCTCCGAGAGGCCTTCGACAAGGGTGAGGTCGTCCACGTCATGCACACGACCAGCGTGCTCGGGTTCTTCTACCTGGCGTGGTTCCTCCTCTCGCGGCGCCTGCCGCGCCTGCGCGCGGCGATCGGGCTGGGCTTCTCCATCTGGCGTCCGTTCCGAAAACTCTTTCGCAAGGGAGCGTGCGGCGACCGACTGAACCAGGCGCTCGACGGCGGTCACTCGGCCCTCGTGTTCCTCAACACCTCCTCGGGCCTCATCCCCGCCAAGCCCACGCCTCAGACCGATCCCTTCTTCAGCCTCATCGAGCGCGCCAGGCGCTCGACCACCGATCGCCCGATCCTTCTCGTGCCCGAGCTCTTTTTGTGGAGCGCGCGTGCCTCCAGCCTCCGACCAGGCCTACAAGAGTTCGTGCTCGGCAGCCCCGAGGACCCGCGCCAGCTCGTCAGCGCGCTGGGCTTTCTCCTGAATTACAAAAACGCCTTTTTTCGGGTCGGCGATCGCTTTGATCTGACCGCCTTCGTGGCCGCAAACGCGGCGGACAGCGACGAGGTTCTGGTGCGCAAGGTGCGCGGGCAGCTCTCGCAGGATCTCGTGCGCGAGACGCGCGCCATCGTGGGCCCGCCGACCAAGCCACGAGAGCGCCTCATCGAGGAGACGCTGCGCGACCGCGTGCTGCGCGCGGCCATCGAGGACGCCGCGGTCGAGAAGAACCGCTCGCCCGAATCGCAGACGAAGACGGCCCGACGCTACCTGCGCGAGATCGCCGCCCGCCCCGTGCTCCTCATCCTCCAGCTCGTCGTGGCCACGCTGGACCTCGTGTTCCGCCGCATCTTCGTGAGCGTCGAGGTGGATGAGCCCGGCTTCGAGAGCGCGCTCGAGAGCGCCCGCCGCGCGCCCGTCGTCTATTGCCCGAGCCACAAGAGCCACCTCGACTACCTGCTCATGGGCTGGCTCCTGGTGAAGCGCGGCCTGATGCCGCCGCTCGTGGCCGCGGGCGCCAACCTCTCGTTCTGGCCGCTGGGCGTCCTATTGCGACGCTGTGGCGCCTACTTCGTGCGCCGCACCTTCAAGGACAACCGCCTCTACGCGACGGTCTTCCGCACCTACGTCAAGAAGCTCCTGCGCGAGGGGCACAGCCAGGAGTTCTTCATCGAGGGCGGCCGCAGCCGGACGGGCAAGCTGCTGCGCCCCAAGCTCGGCATGGTCGATTTCATCGTGACGGGCTTCTTCGAAGGCGCGCAAGACGACGTGTCGTTCGTCCCGGTCGCGCTCGACTACGAGAAGGTCCTCGAGCTCAAGAGCTACACGAAGGAGCTCTCCGGTGGCGAGAAGCGACCCGAGTCGGTGAGGAGTCTCTTGACCGCGCCCAAGGCGCTCGCCTCGCGCTATGGCCGCATCTACATCTCGTTCGGCGAGCCATTCTCACTGCGCGAGTTCCTGTTGCGCGAGCTGGGTGATCTGGAGCGGCCCTCGGTCGAGGCGCGCCACGCGGCCACGCGCAAGCTTGCCGAGCGCATCACCGCTGGGATCGATCGGGCATCGACCGTCACGCCAGCGGCGCTCCTGGCCGCCGCCCTCCTCTCGCACGAGCGCCCGGGCCAGAGCGCGTCGCGCGACCTCGACGAGATCGTGCGCCTGTTCATGCGTTGGATTGCCCGGAGCCAAGGGCGCCTATCGTGCGTGCTCGACGCCGCTCCGACCGACGTCAAGGAGCGCGGTCCGCTGCGCGAGGTCTTGCGCATGTGGCAGAGCGACCGGCTGGTGCGCGCGCGCATCGAAGGCGACGAGGCGTTCTTCGAGGTCCCGGACCGGCAGCGCCTGGGGCTGTGCTTCTACAAGAACAACCTGCTCCACGCGCTCGTGCAGCCCGCGATGGTGGCGAGCCTGCTTCTCGACGAACAGCCAACGGCGCGGCCCGACGAGCGCCGGGGTTCGACGGGCCAGATGAGCGTGGCCGATCTGCGCGAGCGCCACGCTGCCCTCAGCCGCCTGCTCCACCTCGAATTCTCCCACCCGAACGACGTCTCGCTCGAAGAGGCGCTGGCGCGCACGCTCGATGGCCTGGCTGCCGAGGGGCTCATCACCTGGGCCGAGCCGGACGGCGATGACCCGAGGGGAGCCCGCGTCGCGCCGACCGAGCTGGGCGCGCGCCTGTTGCCGCGCTTTGCCGCGCTCATCGCCGATCTGCTCGAGAGCTACCTCCTCGTCGCGACGCACCTCTCGCTGGCCCACGCGCCCATCACCGCCAAAGACCTCCTCAAAAAGATCCTCGACGAGGGCCGAATCCAACTCGCGCGCGACGCGTCCGCGCTTCTCCCCGAGTCGCTCTCCAAGCCCACCTTGGCCTCGGCCATCGACTACTTCACGGAGAGTGGCTTCCTGGAAAAGGCTCGCGACGGTCGCTGCCTCGTGCTGTCCGAGCGCTGCCGGAAAGACGACACCGCACGTCAGGCACTCGTGGCCCAGATCGCCCAATTCCTGCGCGCCAGACGGGCGCGCTCCACGGACTTATCCCTCCATTAGGACCGAGGAACGCGCAGGACTTGGAATGCCAGACTTTGGCGCGCGGCAGGAGCTTCCAAACGGAAGTGAAGAGCGAAGCAACGAGGGCTGGCGTTTCACGGACGAGCTTTGGCGACGGGATAATCGAGGGATGAATCCTCAGGCTGCCCGAGCATTCCTGCAGGGTGAGTGCGCTGTCGATTGACTTGACCACCGGACCACGTCCTTCGCGCCACCTCGCTCTGGGGGAGGCATCGAAACGAGCCCCTCAGCAAAGGGGGAAGCCGATAGGGGGAGGAGAGCCGAGGTGCGGCAAGGCGTTCACCAGAGCCGAGGCCGCCTTTGTGCCGAGCGCCCGGACGCCTTGTCAGGGCACACCCTCCCCTCCGGCGCCGCGTGCTTACCTTGGGAGAGGAAGTGAAGCCGCGCGAGACGAAGGCGCCGATTTCGCTCGAATCGATCCGAAGGCCGAGAGGCCGGAAAGTCGGCAGTCGAGTCGATTTCGCGCAGGGCGAGTCCCTCAGTTCGGGCTCGACGGGTGGGGGTGGGGAACCGATGGCCGAGACGCCAGAGCAGCCGCGCCAGGGGACAGATCCTTTGCCGCCGCCTCGACGCAGGGTGGGATCACCGCTGCTCTACGTGCTCCTCTTCCTCATGGGCTTCCTCGTGTTCCGCGCGCTCTTCTCCGAAGCCGGGACGAACAAGGTGGCCTACAGCCAGTTCCTCCAGGCCGCCGAGGCAGGCGCTTTCGAGCGGGTGGTCATCTCCGATGGCTGGGTCAAGGGCTACCCCACGGAGGACGCGCGGGCGCCCGCGGCGCCACCGACTTCGGGCAATGAGCGCGGCGGAGCGCTCGTCGAAGGCAACGCCACGACCGCTGCCCGCGCCAAGCTCCCATGGATGGCCAACCGCATCCCGGGTGACGACGACGCGCGCCTGCTCACCGTCCTGCGCGAGAAGGGGATCGACTACGAGGCGCAGCCGCGCTCCGGCTTCATGGACGTGTTCTGGCTCTGGATCATCCCGCTCGTCCTGCTGTTCCTCTTCTGGAATTTCCTGATGCGGCGCCTGACGAATCAGGTGGGCCAGGGGCCCTCGGGCATCATGGCGTTCGGCAAGACCCGCGCGCGTGTCCACTCCGAATCCGAGACGGGCGTCACATTCCAGGACGTGGCCGGGATCGACGAGGCCGTGGATGAGCTCAAGGAGATCGTCTCGTTCCTCAAGACGCCCGAAAAGTTCCGCAAGCTGGGCGGCCGCATCCCCAAGGGCGTGCTGCTCGTCGGACCGCCCGGAACGGGCAAGACACTGCTCGCCCGCGCCGTGGCGGGCGAGGCCAACGTGCCCTTCTTCTCGCTCTCCGGCTCCGAGTTCGTGGAGATGTTCGTGGGCGTGGGCGCGGCGCGCGTGCGCGATCTCTTCCAGCAGGCACAGACAAAGGCGCCGTGCATCATCTTCATCGATGAGCTCGACGCGATCGGCAAGACACGCAATGGGAGCGTGATGACCGGCCACGACGAGCGCGAGCAGACGCTCAATCAGCTCCTCGCCGAGATGGACGGCTTCGACTCCAAGTCGGGGCTCATCGTGCTGGCCGCGACCAACCGCCCCGAGATCCTCGATCAGGCGCTGCTGCGGCCTGGCCGCTTCGATCGGCAGGTCCTCGTCGATCGCCCGGACCGGCGTGGCCGCGAGCAGATCCTGGCCATCCACGCCCGCTCGATCCGCCTGTCCAAAGAGGTGGATCTGCCGCTTCTCGCGAGCCGGACCCCGGGCTTTGCTGGCGCGGACCTGGCCAACGTCTGCAACGAGGCGGCGCTGCTCGCCGTGCGGCGCGGCCACGACGAGGTGCTGATGGGAGACTTCGAGGAGGCGATCGAGCGCGTCGTCGCTGGCCTGGAGAAGAAGAACCGGCGCATCGGCGAGCGCGAGAAGCGGATCGTCGCCTTCCACGAGAGCGGCCACGCGGTCGTCGGCTGGTCGCTGCCGAATGCGGAGCGCGTCCACAAGATCTCGATCATCCCGCGCGGGTTTTCGGCGCTCGGCTACACGATGCAGCTGCCGAGCGAGGACCGCTACTTGATGAGCCAGGAGGAGCTGCGCGACAGGATCACCGCGCTGATGGGCGGCCGGGCAGCGGAGGAGCTCTTCGTCGGCACCGTGTCCACGGGTGCGTCGAACGACCTGAAACAGGCGACCGACATCGCGCGGATGATGGTCCGCGACTATGGGATGAGCCCGGAGCTCGGGCCGATCAGCCTGGCCGACCAGCCACAGAACCTCTTCCTCGGTGGCGGCGACGCGCCTGGGATTGGGCCACGCGTCTACAGCGAGCAGACGGCGGAGCGCGTGGACAGCGAGGTGAGCCGCATCGTCCAGGAGGCGCTTGCGCAGGCGCGCGAGATCGTGCGTGCGCGGCGGGAGTCCATCGAGCAGCTCTCTGCCCGCCTCCTCGTCGTGGAGGTGCTCGACACCGATCAGATCGAGCGGATCTTGGGCCCCAAGGCACGGCCAGAGGCAGAGGCCGGATCCGAGATGCCGTCCGAACCAGGGCCGGGCGTGCTCTTGGCGCCAGAACCCGAAGCAAGAGGCGTGGGCGAACAGCAGCCCCAGCCGCTGCTGGATTCTTGAGCTGAGGCGCCCGTCAGCACTGGATGGGAGCAGGAGAGGGAGGCGTGGCGTGTCCGATCAGTCTCAGAATCAGAATCAGACGAGCGCGTTTCAGGAGGCCCGCAAGGAGCTGTTCAAGAAGGGTCGGCAGCAAGGCTACCTGACGTTTCAGGAGATCTCGGATGCCCTCGGCGAAGCCTTGATGACGCCCGCCGATCGATGGCTGCTCTTCTATTCGCTGCGGGCCATGGGCATTCAGCTCCTGGACATGGACATCGATCTCGCCGAGGCGCGGCTCTCTCGAAAGCAGCGCATGGACGTGGATGGCGATGGCTGGGAGGAGTCGACGCACGACGAATGTGACGAATGTGAGGAAGGGGAGATCTGCGAGGATCTGGGCGACCAGCACCCACCGATCTGAGAGAGAGGATGACGAGCTGACGGCGATTGTGTGAGGCAGGAGTGTCGGCTAGAGGGCCGCGCCTTCCTTCGAGAAGGTCGAAGTCTCCCTGGAACCGAACCGTGCCGACCGATCCGATCACGACATCACAGCCCTACGCGCCTGACTCGACCGATGAGCGCTTCATGCGCCTCGCCCTCGAAGAGGCCGATCGCGCCGCCGAGGAGGGCGAGATCCCCATCGGCGCAGTGGCCGTCGCAAACGGTGAGGTGATCGCCAGAGCCCACAACCGTCGCGAAGCCGATCGCGATCCCACGGCCCACGCGGAGCTGATCGCGATTCAGGCAGCCGCGCGCGCCGTCGGCGCCTGGCGGCTGAGCGGCGTCACGCTCTACGTCACGCTCGAGCCCTGCTCGATGTGCGCCGGGGCCTTGGTCCTGGCCCGCGTCGATCGCGTCGTCTTTGGGACGCGCGATCCCAAGGCGGGCGCGGTGGGCTCCCTGATGAATCTCCTGCAGGATGACCGGCTCAACCACCGCGCGGCCCTCACCTCTGGGATCCTCGAAGACGCCTGCCGCGAAAAAATTCAGAATTTTTTTCGAGCATTGCGTCAGCGAAGGGAGTAAAAGGCCGCCCGCTTTTTTGGAGAGTTGGCCGAGTGGTCGATGGCGGCAGACTCGAAATCTGTTGTATCCCCT
>JAISIF010000055.1 GCA_031262165.1 Myxococcales bacterium
CTCCGCGTCCATCGCGCTCCTGACAAAGTGATTCCAAGGAAGGGAGCGTCATCGAGATGGCTTCGCTCAAGGCGATTCGAACCCGTATCCGCTCGATCAAAAGCACGCAGAAGATCACGCGGGCCATGAAGATGGTGGCCGCGGCCCGGCTGCGACGCTCGCAGGAGGCTGCCCTCGCGGCCCGCCCCTATGAGCGGCTGATGCACGAGGTGCTCGACAGCGTGGCCACGCGCGTCGATTTGGTGCGCTACCCGCTCTTCGAGCAGCGCGCGATCCGGCGCGTCGAGCTCGTGGCCATCACGAGCGATCGCGGCCTGTGCGGCGGCTTCAACGGCATCATCGAGAAGAAGGTCCGCAAGCTCATGCAGGAGGCGATGGCGTGCGGTCAGCAGGTGACGCTGCGCATCGTCGGCCGCAAGGGCACCGACTACTTCCGGCGGCGAGAGGTGCCGATCCGCAAGAGCTACACGGGCCTCCTGAGCGATCTGAAGTTCACCGCGGCCAAGGAGATCGCGACCGAGCTCTCGCAGCTCTTTCTGAGCGGCGAGATCGACCAGGTGCTGCTCGTCTACAACGAGTTCGTCTCCGCCGTGTCGCAGCGCGCCGTCCAGCGGCAGCTGCTGCCCATCGTGGCGCCGCCTGGCCTCGCGGCGAATGGCGGGGCATCGGCCGACTACATCTACGAGCCGAGCGCGTCGGACATCCTCGACGACCTGCTGCCCCGCTACACCACCAACCGGATCTGGGAGGCGCTCATCGAGTCGCTGGCCTCGGAGAACGCGGCACGCATGACGGCGATGGACGCGGCTACGAAGAACGCCTCAGAGATGATCGACAAGCTGACGCTCCAGATGAACCGCACGCGTCAGGCCGGGATCACGAGCGAGCTCGTGGAGATCGTCTCCGGCGCCGAGGCGCTCAAGGGCTAGGCGCCTGTTTCAGGCAATTTTCCTCTCCCGCCCCTCCGGGGCACCCTCTCCCACGAGTGGGAGAGGGAAATAATGATGTCGTGAGTCGTTGAAATTCTCCCTCTCCCGCTTGCGGCAGAGGGTTGGGGAGAGGGCGTTCGGATTGGACCCCATCTCCACTGCTCACACCACCGACGACGCATCGAAACCGAAATCAATCGACAACCAAGGACACACGACGATGGCGACGATCGAAGCACCCCACGCTCTTGCTGAAGGCCGCGTGACCCAAGTGATGGGCCCCGTGGTCGATGTCGAATTCCCGGCGGGCAAACTCCCCGAGCTCTACGCGGCGCTCCGAATCCCGGCTGCCGACATGGCCAACGCCGCGGCACTCGAGGGCGGGATAGCGGCCGACCTCATTCTCGAGGTGTCGCAGCATTTGGGCGAGAACGGGGTGCGCACCATTGCGATGGACTCCACCGATGGGTTGAGCCGCGGCGCCAAAGTGGTCAACACGGGTGCGCCCATCCAGATGCCGGTCGGCAAGGCCATCCTTGGCCGCATCCTCAATGTGGTTGGTGAGCCAGTGGACGAGCAGGGTTTACTCGGCGCCACAGAATTTCGCCCCATTCACAGGGCTCCGCCGCCATTCACCGAGCAGGATGTGCGCGTCCAGATGTTCGAGACGGGGATCAAGGTCATCGACCTGCTCGCCCCTTACACGCGCGGCGGCAAGATCGGCCTGTTCGGTGGCGCTGGCGTTGGCAAGACGGTGCTCCTCCAAGAGCTCATCCGAAACGTCGCTGTGGAGCGCGGTGGCTTCTCGGTGTTCGCTGGCGTGGGCGAGCGCACGCGCGAGGGCAACGATCTCTACGTCGAGATGCAGGAGTCGGGCGTCATCCAGGTCGAAAAAGACAATGACGGCCACATCAAGCGCAATTCCAGGGGCCTGCCTGCGCTCATCCCGGAGAAGAGCTCCACGGTCCTCGTCTTTGGCCAGATGAACGAGCCACCAGGGGCACGTGCGCGTGTCGCGCTCTCGGCACTCACCGCCGCCGAATACTTCCGCGACGAGGAGGGCAAGGACGTGCTCCTCTTCATCGACAACATCTTTCGATTTACGCAGGCAGGCTCCGAGGTCTCGGCACTGCTCGGTCGCATCCCTTCAGCCGTCGGTTACCAGCCCACGCTGGCCAACGAGATGGGCGAATTGCAGGAGCGCATCACGTCCACGAGTCGTGGCGCCATCACATCGGTCCAGGCCATCTACGTCCCTGCCGACGACTTGACTGACCCAGCGCCTGCCACGGCGTTTGCCCACCTCGACGCGACGACCGTGCTCAACCGCGCCATCTCCGAGATCGGCATCTACCCAGCCGTCGATCCGCTCGACTCGACCTCGCGCATCCTCGATCCAAATGTGGTGGGCGAGGAACACTACGCTGTGGCGCGCGCAGTCCAAGGCATCCTCCAGCGCTATCGGGAGCTGCAAGACATCATCGCGATCCTGGGCATGGACGAGCTCTCCGAGGACGACAAGCTGGCCGTTGGCCGTGCCCGCAAGATCCAGCGCTTCCTGTCGCAGCCCTTTCACGTGGCAGAGGTCTTCACCGGAACGCCAGGCCGCTACGTCAAGCTCTCCGACACCATCCGTGGCTTCAAGGAGATCCTCGATGGCATGCATGATGACTTGCCCGAGCAGGCCTTCCTGATGGTCGGCACCATCGAAGAGGCCGTGGAGAAGGCTGCCAAGATGTCGAATGGGTGAGAGGCACGAGGAGCGAGCCTCCCGGGTGCCTGCCTAGGTGATGAGCGACACGATCGCGACGGGCGGGCACTTTCGTCAAAGAAGCACTCTTCCTCGCGCCAAAGTCTGGCATTCCCCGTCCTTCGCATTGCTCGGTCCTCATGAAGGGATAAGTCCTCCATCTCGTCTGACTCAGGAGCCCTAGACATCATGGCAAGTCTCGACCTCGACATCACGACGCCCGAAAGTCAGGTTTTCAAGGGAACGATCGATGAGCTCATCGCCCCTGGTGCCGGTGGCCTCTTCGGGGTCCGGCCAAGTCACGCGCCCCTACTCGCCTCTCTGAAACCAGGCATCCTCTCGTTCACGCAGGCAGGTGCAAGCCATCACTTTGCGCTTGGCGGTGGCTTCATCGAGATTGCCGACGATCACGTTCGCGTCCTGGCAGACACTGCCGATCGCGGCGAAGACATCGACCTAGAACGTGCCCGCGCAGCGCTGGCCGATGCGACGGCAAAGCTCGATGAGCTTGTGCCTGGCACCTCGGAATACCTCTACCAGCAGGCAAGGCAGGTGCGCGCCCAGCAACGCATCCAGCTCGCGACCATGCTGGCATCCAGCAAGTGAGCAGCCCTGCGCTCGGATGCGCCTCGAGGGCTGCACTTTTGAAGCGAGAGGTGTTTTGATTCGCGGCCTTTTCGGCCTGGAGCCATCGCCCACAGGCGCTTTCCCATCGAACGCCTCCACTCTTCTCTCAACGGAAGGACAGTCCCATGAAGAATCCGCTCCATTGGCTCCTCGCGACAGTCGTCGCGCTTCCTCTGATGGCCTCCTGTGCTGCTCACCAAACTCCTCCTGTGCCCCGTTTTTCCGGCGAGCCCAAGGCCTTCGAGATCTTCAAGGCCGTGCCTGAGGCCGAGACCACGCAGCGCAAGGAACAGCGCAGAGATCTCTACGTGAACACGGCGAGCGGCGAGCCCGTGCCCTTCGTCATCACCACGGGGAAAGTGGGGCCGATCGACCGCCAAGGCGGGCGCCTGCGTCTCTACGGCGACGCGGAAGGCAAGCTGGGCTGGAACGTGGACAACTTCGTCCTCATCGAGATCGCCCTGCCCGATGGCACGGTGCTCCAGCGCGTCGCGGTCGGATTTCAGCAGGGTGCATCCCTCGGCTCCGAGCAGATCGACACCGTCGGCCCCATGCAGTTCCACTTCGGTCCGGGCGAGATCGATCTGTCCCGCTTCATCCCAGCCAACGATCCCGTCGTGATCACGGCAACCGCGCTCGACACTGGCAGCGTGGGCTCGGTCAGCGACCTCTTCCTGATCCTCTCCGAGGACGCGCAGGTCGCTGGCGTGGTCGATGACTTCCGGGATTGATTGAAGACGGATGTGAGAATTCGGAATGAATTCAAGGGCGCGGCGAATCGCGCCCTTTTCTATTTCTGCCATCATTGTTTGGATTTTCGTGGGGGCGATTATCAATCGTCCGTGCGCAATCCATTTGCGACATTTGAATGAATTTTTTTTCGACGACGGGCGATTGCTGATCGCCTGAGCTCAATCCATTCACGACATTTGAATCAATCTTTTTTTCGACGACGGACGATTGATGATCTCCTGAGCTCAATCCATTCGCGACATTTGAATCAATCTTTTTTTCGACGACGGGCGATTGCTGATCGCCCCTACGAAGCATTGATTTGATGTCGAATTATGGACACCGCGCCTGTTCCGACTAGGAGGCGCGGCCTTCATTTGCCGCACACCATCATCAGACGAAAGGAACCCTCCCCATGCGATCCGACGACCGCCTCCCAGACGCGCTGCGCGACCTCTCCTTCCAGACGAACTTTCTGACCCACGCAGAGGGCTCGGTCCTCGTGCGGTTCGGCCAGACGCGCGTGCTCTGCACGGCCTCGGTCGAAGAGCGCCAGCCACAGCATCTGAGCGGGACCACGAAGGGCTGGGTGACGGCCGAATACGGCATGTTGCCGCGCGCCACGCACACGCGGACCAAACGCGAGGCTGCCAGGGGGCAGCAGACTGGCCGGACCATCGAGATCCAGCGCCTCATCGGTCGCTCACTGCGCGCCGCGATCGACCTCGACTTGCTCGGCCCGCGCACCATCACCATCGACTGCGACGTACTCGAAGCCGATGGCGGGACGCGGACCGCCTCGATCACGGGCGGCTTCGTGGCGCTCGCGCTGGCCACGCGCAAGCTGCGCAGCCAGAACGTCATCCTCCAGGACCCGATCCGTTTCCCAGTCGCGGCCATCAGCGTCGGCATCATCGATGGCGAGCCACGCCTCGATCTCGACTACGCCGAGGACAGCAGCGCCGAGGTGGACATGAACGTGATCGGGACAGCGACCGGCGCCATCGTCGAGGTCCAGGGAACGGCCGAGGGCAAAGTCTTCGAGCGCCGCGAGCTCGACCAACTCCTCGACCTCGCCTTCAAGGGCATTCGGGAGATTACGAATGCGCAGATGGCGGCGGTGGGGTAAGATTTGTGTATGGACGAATATCATCTGTCCGTGCGCTGCCTCGACATCCTGGAATACAGCGCACGGACAAAGTTTAATCGAAATAACTCTTCAGGAAAGAGATGAAATTACCTAAAATATCATTTGTATTATGATTTAGTATGTCTTTCTCGATCAGATGAGAGATGTTTCTTCCGGGATTTTCTAGCATTGCCATTGCTATCGCAAGTTTAGCTTTTGTTTCATGATGGGGAGGATATGCTTTGTTCTTGAATTTAAGAACTATATCCTCAGATTCAGATGCCAGCTCAGGTTTTTCAAGTTTTAAAGCATCAAAAAGTAAATTCTCTAGGTAACCGTCTGATTTGTTGTTTGGCATTATCCATAGGGCATTATCCATAGGGCAATATCACATTCCAAAGACTCATTTCTAAAGAATAATCCACTTTGATATTCGTTTGATTTTGTTCGAATATCAAAACCTGTTTCTTTCAGTTTTCCGTTCTTGGGATCCAAAAGAGATTTCAAAGTGTTTTGGAAACCTTGTGTATGAATATTCGAAAAATCGGCGTCAATAACTAACGCTAGTTTTTCAAGGGAGCCTTGCTCTAACCTCTTCAGGGATGAAATGAAAAGAGTGATGGCATTACCTTTTCCTCCATACCCTGCGCCACTAGAAGTTTGTGGAGTTACAATCTCTACACTTATGCCAATTCTTTTTAATAAATTCTCTAAAAATTCTTTATCAAACTTGCCTTCAACGATTAACAAATTTTTAGAACAGGTTTTCATTAGCGAAGCTCCATATCTGCCTGTGTCAGATTTAGTAAATCATCTTTTTCATAGACGGTTGAGATTATTTTGTTTTTATTGATGCCAACGCCATAGCCAATTTTGCACAAAACCGCCTCATCATCATGTTCGTTTGCGGCATTGGTAAATGCCTCAATACAATCCCAGCTATGGGTTGTCGCAAAAACTTGGATGTCTAATTCACTTGCGAGTTTGAATATCGCATTCCACAGACTATATTGAATCGAAAAGTGAAGTCCATTCTCAAATTCATCGATTAATAGAATGCCTCCAGCGGCGGGATATATCCCCAAGGCGAGTTGAAGTATCCGCGTCATCCCATCACCCATGCTGTTTAATGGGATAGGACGTGGATTGTTTTTTAACTTTACGATTCCAGTCCGTTCGCATTTACGTAATTCATGGCGGAAAAATATAGAAGATCCATTGTTTGTTTTTATAAAAGCCACATCCTCCAACTCAGGAGATACGAATCTCAGAAAATCTTTGATATTCGTGTGATAACTTGTTAAAACAGTTTTATCCCATAATTCGGCAAGAGAATCCGGTGTTATGAATTGTGTTGGAATAAAGGATAGAGGTGTTTGTTTCACAGAATCGAAAAAGATTTTCGACCGACGCAGAATTTTAAATTGGCGGTCAGGGTCATCAATATATATTGGATTCTCCTTGTGCTGGTGAGAAGTTATTTGAATTGTTTGATCTAGCTCACGATTGCCATTATTGGGGCGTTCAGAGAAGGTTGTTCTTGTGCGTACGACAGAAGCCTTTCCATTATTCTCTGGTTTTTCAACTGTTGTTTCTTCAAAAAATACCTTGCGTATTTCTATGAATTCCTCTCTGTTTATTGTTCCGATGTATACAGGAGAACCATCAGGCGGGAATGCTCTCCCCGTAAATAGACCTTCAAAGGAAGTGATAAATTCATTTTCTTGAACAAGGATTTGATCATCATGTTCAATGATTACTTCATTTATAAGAGAGGGATTCCCTTGGGCCGCAAGAATACGTAGTCCCTCCAAAACACTGCTTTTCCCACTATTGTTTTTTCCGACGATTAAATTCAGTCGGCCAAGTTTTCTTATTTCAAAATCTTCTAGGGCTTTATAGTTAATAAGTTTTAGAGATTTTAGCATCACGAGTTTCTCCAAGGCAGAACGACTTGTTTAAAGTGACGGCTCACGGAAAAATGCCTGTCAGATTTCTGTTTTCGCGGGAATGATGAACCATCATCCAATTAAACCCTATTTCTGTGAGCCGCTATCACCCAATCCCTTCGATTCACTCGCCCTAATCCTCGCTCCTCACGCGCCGCACAGTTCCAATAGGCCGCTTGCCTGGAGGCAGGTTGGAGGTCGAACGCAGCATCGGGCGGCCATCGCCTTGCGCGCCTCCGGGACGCGCCATCGGTGAGGCTGCTGGCTGCGCGGGCCTGGCCGCAGCGGTGGGTTCGATGCGCGCGAGAGCGGCAGCAGACGCTGTCTCTGCGGGTTTGGGCTCTTCCGCAGGCTTGGGCGCGGGCTCAGCTGGCTTGGGCGCGGCGGCTTCGGTCTTGGCCGGTGCTGCGGCGGGCGCGGCGAGCTTCGCGGCATTGGGGGAGAGCTCGGCATATTTGAAGCCCA
>JAISIF010000064.1 GCA_031262165.1 Myxococcales bacterium
CTGGGTCACCGGCTCCACGTCCAGAAACTCGATGCCCATGCCCTGGTCCGCACCTGTGAGCTTGCCCTGGTCCTCGTCGATGGCACGCACGACGCGGCCAACCACCTCGAACGACTCGCCCCCGCCGGGCAACGACACGATGAGCTGCAGCGAGGTCCCGAGCGGGAGGAGCGTGGTCGCGTTGATGAAGAGCCCAACGCTGGAGAAGTCGATAGCGCAGCAGTTCGAGACGAGCTCGCCCTCGCCGCTGCGATAGGCGACCAGGATCTCCTGGTGGAGCCGAGCTGCCCTGCGCTTGTTCTGAAGCTGATCCGTCATCGTCGTGTCCTCGAAAAAGGAACGAGCGGGCGCCCGGGCACCCGCTCAGGAAGAACCGTGCAACCAGTCTCTCTTGGTTTCGATGCCCCTCTACCTTCTATCGCATCGATGCCCGATCCGGCGGCGCTTGGTCGCGAAGAGCGCGAGCGCAAACACAGGGAAGAGCCCCATCAGCGCGAATGACGCGCTGCCTGCTGTCGAACAGCCGGACGAGTCCGAGTCATCGCCCTTGGAACTGGGATCGGGTTCAGGATCTGGATTCTCTGGCGCGCTGTCACAGTCGGCATTGGGGTCCATGAAGCCCATGCTGCCCGAGGCTGTCGGACACGGCGTCGTACCCACGGGGATGATGACGGGCGCACTCGTCAGCGTCCATGACGACTCGGTAGAGGTGCAGTCGCTCCCCATGAGGCGGGAGGTTCCCGTCACTTCGAGCGTCACGCTCAGGTTGCCTGCCTGGGTCGGGACCAGGTCCTCGATGTCCGAGCCGGTGTAGGCGTTCCGGCGTTCATCCGTGAACCCCGCGCCATTGAAGATGAAGGTCTTGGTGCCCTCCGTGTTGGGCGTGCGATCCAGCAGGGTGATATTCACGGCCTTGCCAACGACGAGGCGGTTCTGCGGACCGACGACGGGGTTTTCCAAGTCGCTGAAGTCCATGCCCATGAGCTGCACGCCTTCGATGACGGGCGGGACATCGATTGAGTCGGTGTGACCGCAGAGGTTGCTCCAGCCCCAGGGATCGTCGTGGCAGCCGCCCGAGTTGACGCGCCAATTGGCGTGGTAGCGCGCGCCAGGCAGCACCTTGACCGTGTGCGTGACGTTCGCGTCGCCCGCGCCTGAATCGCTGTGATGGCACATGCTCGCGCCGCACTCGTCGGAGACCTGCTCGCCGTTGGGATCAGTGCCGCCGCCACTGCAGTAGCTGCCAGACCCGCCGACGCCCTGACAGTTGACGGAGTTGCTTCCATCGGACGTAGCCGCCGTGGGGCTCAAGACCATCTCGCTGACGCTGTAGCCAAGGACCGCCTCCGCACAGGAGATGTGGGACTCCAGCTTCATCTGGAGCTCCGCGTAGCGGCGCGTCAGGCCAGTGATGGGCTCGGTGTAGGTCGACTCGCCCGACTTCGTGAGGCTCGCGATGGGGTGGGGTTCACAATCACCGGCGTAGACGAGCTGCGGAAGGGCGAGCGAGAGCGCCAGCACTAGAGGGAGCGCCAGGCATAGGAAGAGGGGCTTTCTCATCAGTTTTCCTTTCAGAGGGAGGTGGCCCAGCGGGAGAGATTTCTCGAGCGTGAATTCAAGGGCGCGATTGCCTTGGAGGGTTCGCCGAGCCGCGCGAGCACGATCCGCATCAGAATCTGGCGCGCGCAAAAAAGGCGACCAGCACGGCCAGGGCCAGGAGGATGGGGAGGATGCCCCCGATACCAATCCCCCTCTATCTTCTATCGCATCGATGCCCGATCCGGCGGCGCTTGGTCGCGAGGAACGCGATCGCAAACACAGGGAAGAGCCCCATCAGCGCGAATGATGCGCTGCCCGCTGCCGAACAGCCGGACGAGTCCGAGTCATCGCCCTTGGAACTGGGATCGGGTTCCGGATCTGGATTGGGCGTCTCGCCATCGTCGCAGGCCTTGTTGTCCGAGGGGATGTAGAGCTGATTGCTGCTCAGATCCTTTGGGCAAGGCATCGTGGTGACGTTGATGACGAAAGGCTCGCTCGTCACGGTCCAGCTCTCCTCGGGGCCGTAGTCGCAGTCAGGGGCCTCATAGCCACGGATTTTGCCCGACACTTCGAGCGTCGCGGTGATGGGGCCTGCCTGCGTGGGGACGATGCCCTCGAATTCCACGCTGCGCGCGCCAGTGCTGATCTCCTGGTGCACATCGATGCCCGCGCCCGTCAGCCTCCACTTGCGAACGATGTCGCTGCTTCCAGGGGGCGTGTCGGCGTAGAGGGTGAGATTCGCGCTCTTGCCGACCATGAGTGTGTTCATCGGACCGAGGAAGAGATTTTCTGAATCGCTCATGTCCATGCCCATGATCAGCGCGGCCTCGATGACGGGCGGGATGTCGATGGTGTTCGTGCTGCCACAGACGTTGGACCAGCCCCAGCCGAGCGCTTCATTGGTGTCTTTGCAGCTGCCCGTAAACTGGGAGTTGAGGCGCCAGTTGGCGATGTAGCGCGCGCCCGGTTTGACCGTCACCGTGTGCGTCACGCTCACGTTGCCCGCGCCCGTCAGCTTGCGTTCGCACCCGCTGACGCCGTTGTTTGACGGGACAGTCATGCTCTCGCCGTCGTTGTCGCAGAGGGCGCCGCCAGCCACATTGAAGGTGCCCGTACCCACGTTGATGACCGCGTTCGTCACGCAGTTCATGTCTCCATCGATGCAGGAGACGTCGTTGCCCACACTCATCGTCAGCTCGTATTCGCGCTGAGTCATTCCTGTGATGGGATCGACGGTGACAATGGCCTCTGACTTTGTGAGTTGAGGTGCATTTGGCGAAGGAACGCACACCGCCGAGGCAGCGCGCGGCAGGGTCATGAGCAGGAAGGCGTGGGTCAACGTGAATAGGAGAGCGGTGCGGGTGGTCATCGGTGTCTCTTCCTTCATTTGGATAAGGATGGGTGGCAGAGGGGCAATCAGGCTCTGACGACTCTGCTCAGAAGCGATGCGTCTTTGTAGGGGCACGGCGTGCCGTTCCCTGCTGCGCGAGCACGCTCCGCATCAGCATCTGGCGCGCGCCCACAAGGCGACCAGCGCGGCCAGGACCAGGAGAATGAGGAGGAGGCCCCCGATGCCCATGCCCTTCTTGGACGCCGCGCTCTTCTTCTGGGGCCGGGCGCCAGCCAGGTCCTGAAAGCCGCCGCGCAACGACGAGATGAGGCCGACGGACTCGCCGTCGTCGAGATCGTTTCTCGTGCTTCGAACAGAATTGCCTTCTCTCTGGGGCTTTTTGATCCGCTTCTTCGACTTGGGCATTTGCTTTCTCCTGAGGACCTATCCATCCATTCTCCCATCGCCTCGCTCGTCCGTGAAACGCCAGCCTTCGTTGCTTCGTTGGTCACTTCCGTCTGGAAGCTCCCTCCTCACGCCTTGTCTGGCATTCCCCGTCCTTCGCGTTGCTCGGTCCTAATTGATGGATAAGTCCTAACGGTTATTTCTTCGAAGGCTTTGTCGTGCCGTGAATCTCGTCGAACCCCACACTCGAGGCTGACTCGTCCGGTGTGCTCTCTCTGTAAGGCGCGCTCCGAATGCGCTTGATCTCCTCGAAGCGTGCCTTGAGCGCTGCCTCCTCGCCATTGTCGGTCGGCTGATAATAGGTCCGGCCGCGCAGCGCGTCGGGCAGGTATTCCTCGGGCACGTAATTGCCCTCGAAGTTGTGCGGGTATTTGTAGCCAGCGCCATAGCCGAGCTTCTTCATCAGATCGGTCGGCGCGTTTCGGATGTGCAGCGGCACGGGCAGCGCGCCCTTGTCCTGGATGTCGCGTCGCACTGCCGCGTAAGCCGTGATGGCCGCGTTCGACTTGGGAGCGAGCGCAAGGTAGCTGACCGCCATGCTCATCGGCAGCACGCCCTCGGGCAGACCGATGAAGCGGACCGCGTTGAGGCAGTCGAGCGCCACGGACAGCGCGCGCGGGTCAGCGTTGCCGATGTCCTCTGCGGCGAAGATGACCATGCGCCGAATGACGAAGAGCGGGTCCTCGCCAGCCTCGAGCATTCGGACCAAATAGTAGAGCGCTGCGTCTGGGTCGCTGCCGCGCATCGACTTAATGAAGGCCGAGATGACGTTGTAATGCTCCTCGCCCGCCTTGTCGTAGAGCAGCGTCTTGGACTGGAGCGCCTCTTCCACACTCTGCTTGGTGATGGCCGCGCCCTTGTCGGTGTCGAGCGCCGCGATCTCCAGCGCACACAGCGCCCGCCGCGCATCGCCCTGAGAAGCACTCGCCAGGTGATCGAGCGCGTCTGGGAGAATCTGAAACTCGTCCTTGAGGCCGCGCGGACTCTTCATCGCGTTCACGACGAGCTCTCGAATGGCATCCTCATCGAGCGCCTGGAGCGTGAGCACGCGGCAGCGCGACAGGAGCGCCGAGTTGACTTCGAAGGATGGGTTCTCGGTCGTGGCACCGATGAGCGTCACCGTGCCGCGCTCCACGTGTGGAAGCAGTGCATCCTGCTGCGCCTTGTTGAAGCGGTGGATCTCATCGACGAACAGGATGGTGCGCCGCCGACCGTGGACCCAGCGATCCTGAGCGCGGGCGACGATCTCACGGATCTCCTTCACGCCAGCGAGCACGGCCGAGATCGACTCGAACGCACTGCCCGTGGTCTC
>JAISIF010000070.1 GCA_031262165.1 Myxococcales bacterium
TTGGTTCGATTTTTCTTTTTCAGGGTGAAACAGAGTTCTCGAACACCTGCTTGGAGTTACTCAAAGGCCCGCCTGGCGGTGTTGGGCTGTCAAGTAAATTTAGAACTCGATTGCCCTGCCATGCTCCTCAGGGCAATCGAGTTCTAACCAAGCAGGCCTTGAAGGGCAGCATTTTGGGGTTGGCGCCCTTGGTTCGATTTTTCTTTTTCAGAGTGAAACCGAGTTCTCGAACACCTGCTTGGTGTTACTCAAAGGCCCGCCTGGCGGTGTTTGGCTGTCAAGTAATTTTAGAACTCGATTGCCCTGCCATGCTCCTCCCCCCCCCTTGTTCTCACCCCAATGACCGACTAAAGCCCGCCGCCTTTTTGTTTGGGCACCCGGCCTCCCAATGGATTCGGTCGCCCTGGAGACAGTGGATGAATCTCTTTCCCTCCCTGGCGTCCCTGGCATTTGCCGCGAGCGGCACGCCCAGCGCTCAGACCGACAACTCCGAATCCATCTGGCTCTGGATCGTCTTTGGCGTGCTCGTGATCGTGAGCCTCGTCATCGACCTCGGCGCCCACAAAAAGGATGGCAGCGACACGACGAAGTCGGCGGCCATCTGGTCGGTCGTCTGGATCGGCTTGGCCATCGTGTTCGGCTTCGCGGTCTGGCCCTTCATCGGCGCGGAGCACGTCAGCCAATATTTCACGGCCTACCTGCTCGAGAAGTCGCTGTCCGTGGACAACCTCTTCGTCTTCATCGTCGTCTTCTCGTTCTTCAAGATCGACATCCACCAGCAGAGGCGGATCCTTTTCTGGGGCATCATGGGCGCCATCGTCATGCGCGCCGTCTTCATCTTCCTGGGCGTCGAGGCGCTGCTCCACTTCAAGTGGCTCTTCTATCTGTTCGGCGCCTTCCTCGTCGTCACGGGCGTCAAGCTGCTCTTCAGCGGCGACAACGACGTGAAGCCCGAGGAGAACTTCATCTACAAGTTCATCCTCAAGCACTTCCCGGTCTGCGACAGCGACTCGACGCACTTCTTCCACGTCGAGAATGGCAAGCGAATGGTGACGAAGCTCTTCGTCGTCCTGCTCGTCATCGAGACGACCGACTTGATGTTCGCCGTCGACTCGATCCCCGCCGTGCTTGCCGTGTCTCAGGACATGTTCGTCATCTACACCTCGAACATCTTCGCGATCCTGGGCCTGCGCTCGCTCTACTTCTTGCTCGCCGGGGTGATGACCCAGCTGCGCTACCTCAACGTCGGCCTGGCCGTCGTGCTCTCGTTCATCGGCGTGAAGATGATCCTCGCGGGTGACGGCTTCAGTATCCCGTGGACAGACATCCGCTTCCCCGGGTTCGGCATCCACATCCCCTCGACCGTCTCGCTGGTCGTCGTCGCCACCATCCTTGGGATCGCGATCGTCGCCTCGCTCGTCGCGCAGAAGCGCGCGCCAAAGCCAAAAAAGATGACCGAGGAGGCGCCCACACGGTCGCCCGAGAAGGAAACGGACGATTCTGAAACCTCTGCTTGAGGCGGTTTCCTGAAATGCGGCTCTCTGTCGAATCAAACGTAGGGGCGTCCGACCGGTCGCCCCTACAATTTTATTGAGGGTCTGAATCGAACCGCAGAGGCCTACAGATCCCGACGAGCTGCCGACTCGGAGCTCGTCACTTCCGAACGATTCGGACGAGCATCCGCGTCAGCGTCTGCCTGGCCTGTCCGCCGGACTTGAGCTCTACGTCTGCGTCGGCCACGGCGCTCAAGCCGCGCACGAGCTCGCCGAGCTCGTAGCGCATACACGCCTGGAACCCGAGCCAGCAGACGTAGGGGTGCGGGACTTTGACACCGCGCTCTTTGCACTCCCTCTCGAGCTCGGGCAGGCCGCGCGCTTCGAAGTCGCGCTGGCCAATGCGCGGCGACAGTCCCAAGCGGCTCCAGCGCGCGCGATCTTCGAGCATCCGGCGCACGTTCGACGCGATGGCGCCGTGGAGCTTGAGCGCGGGCTCGCCCTGGTCGAGCGCCACTTCGACGTAGTGCAGCGCGTCGCGGAACTTGCGCGCGCCGAGCGCGTCCGACACCTCGCGGAACTCCTCCTCGCGCACGCGCTGGACGAGGAGCGTGACGTCGTCCTCCTCGATGGTCGCGCGCTCGGCGCCCACGTAGGTCGCCAGCTTTTCGAGCTCGCCCTGGATGAGCCGCAGGTTGCCGCCGCACAGGTCCTTCAGCCGCTCTTCGGCGCGCGGCGATAGGCGCTTTTTGAACGGCGTGAGCAGCTCGGCGGCGAGGTCGTGGATGTCGAGCTTGCGCAGCTCGCGCTCGACCTTCTGCTCGATGAAGACGGCCTCTTTCTTGAGCCGCTTGACCAGGCCGCTCACGCCATCGAGCTGCGTGGCCTCGACGATGAGCGCGTGGCCCTCGGGAAGGCCTTTGCCGAGCAGGTCTTCGAACGCCTTGGCGCCGCCCTCGGGTGCGCCGATGCCCTCGGTCTGGCAGAACTCGGCCATGGACTTGAGGAAGGCGATGTCAGCGGCCTCGAGATCGAGACCGAGCTCGCGCTGGAGCACGCCCGGATCGGGCGCGGCGAGCGCCTCGACACCCAGGCCTGCCTTGGCAAACAGGCCGAGGATGCGGTTCGCAGCGATGCGACGCTTGCCCGCGCTCCAGGCGTCTTTGATCTTGGCCAGCGCATCGCCTCGCCCCTTCTTGGAGAGCAGGAACTCTGGGTCGCGGACCACGACGATCTTGGGGCCACGAAACATGGGCGCGGTCGTCACCTCGCGCACCACGTCCGAGGCCGAGGCCCCTTCGAGCACGACGTGATTGAAGCCGGGCGAGGGCTTGGTCAGCAGCTTGGCCACGAGCGCGTCGCTCGATCGCCGGATGAGGAGCTCGTCGCCCGACAGGAGGAAGAGGCTCGGCCTCTCGCCCGCGTCGAGCTGCTTGAGGACTTGGGGAAGGGTCGTGGCGCTCATGCCTCGCTCCGGGTGAAACGCAGGAAGAGTTGTTCGAGCTGAAGGCGCGGCGAAGCGTTGAAACGCAGGCGGGCGCGGACGCCTCGGCACAGGTCGATGCGGCGCAATGGCTCGACGGGCCCCAGGCGCTCGGCGCTCGCGTCGAGGAGCGAGCGCATGTCAGCGTGCAGCAGGTGATGGCCGGGTTCGAAATTGCTGTCGGCATCGAGCGACGCGAGGAGCGCGACGTCGCGATACCAGGTCTCGAACAGCGCGAGCGCGCTCGGCGCCTCGCCCTTGGCTTCGGCCAGTTCCTCGGCAAAGCGCAGCGCGTCCGTCACTCCCCCCGCGTCGAGTGCGGCCAGCCGCTCGATGCGCCCGCGCCGCTTTTCCAGTGCCTTCACGTCGAGCTCGAAGGCAGCGCCGAGGCTGCCAAAGCTGAGTGCGGCGCACAGGTGGGCGAGCGCTGGATCGAGCTTTTTTTGAGCGACGAGCTTCTGCTCGATGAGCTCGGTGGGCAGCGGCGCGAACGAGAGCGTGAGGCAGCGCGAGCGGATGGTCGGGAGCAGCTGGCCCGGGGCGGCGGCGATGAGGATGAGCACGGTCGCAGGCGGCGGCTCTTCGAGCGTCTTGAGCAGGGCATTCTGTGCCTGTGGGTTCATCGCGTCCGCACCGCAGATGAAGATGAAGCGTGTGCGCGCTTCGAGCGGCCGAAACGAGAGGCGCTCCTGGAGCGCGCGGATCTGCGCGATGCGGATGTCGCGCGAGGGTGTCGCGGAGAAGTCGGCGCGGCCAGCCCATCCGCGCGTGATCTGCTCTGCCTCGGGCAGCACCCAGGTCATGTCCGGGTGGTTGCGGTCCGCGATGCGGCGGCAGGCGCTGCACTTCCCGCAGGCGTCGCCCGACTCGGTCTCGCAGTTCGCGGCCTGGGCCAGGGTGAGCGCTGTCAGCTCTTTGCCAACGCCCTCGGGTCCGCCGAACAAGTAGGCGTGGTGGAGTTGGCCGCGGTCGAGAGCCGATCGGAGCGAGGCAATGGCACGCGCCTGACCAAGGATGGATGAGAAGGGCATCTGGACGTCCAAACGAATTGTAGGGACGTTGCGTGCAACGCCCTGACGACAGTCGATCTCGAGACAGCGAACGAATTAGGGGGCGCGTCGCGCGACGCCCCGTGAGCGTCGTTCGACACGACTTCAACTATTGGCTCGCAACGCTCCCCTCGATCCCAAGGATCTGGCGGGTCTCGGCAGGCGTCGCGATCCTGCGACCGCAGCGCTTGGCGATGGCGGTCGCTGCCTCGACGAGCTCGAAGCTTCCCTTGGCCAGGACGCCCTTCGACAAGAACACGTTGTCCTCGAAGCCGACGCGCGCGTGGCCACCACGCTTCGCCGCTGCCTCGACCATGGGCAGCTCGAAGCGGCCAATGCCGGCCACGGACCACGTCGAGCCCTCGGGCAGCAGGGTGAGGAGGTAGTCGAGCGCATCCTCGCGCGCGGCCAGGCCGCCGGGCACGCCGAGCACGAAGTCGAAGTGTGCCGGGAAGTCGATGAGCCCCTTCTTCTGGAGGTAGCGCGCCTCGTCCATCATGCCCGTATCGAAGATCTCCAGCTCGGGCTTGATGCCTGCCGCGCGGATTCGCCCCGCGATGTCGCGCATGAGCGGCCGCGGGTTCTCGAAGATCTCTTCGCCGAAGTTGACCGAGCCGCACGAGAGCGTGGCCATCTCGGGGGCGAGCGCGCCGCTCAGCGTGAGCGGCTGGCAGCGCTCCTCACCCGTCATGCCCACGGCACCACCGGTCGAAACCTGGACGATGATGTCGCACGCGGCGCGGATGCGCTCGATGGCCTCGCCAAAGAGCTCGGCCGACTGCGATGGCGTGCCATCGGGCTTGCGCGCGTGGAGGTGGACCATCGACGCGCCCTTTTCCCAGCAGCGGATGGCCTCGTCGGCGATCTCGGAGGGGAGGTAGGGGACGGCCGGATTCTGCGCGTGCGTCGCCTCCGCGCCGACGATGGCCGCGGTGAGAAACATGGGGGGGGCGAGGGACATAGGGGGACCTCTCTAAAAGGGAAGCGAAGGAAGGGGCGGCGGGATTTCCCTCACCCCTCCCGTCGGGAGGCCCTTTCCCACGAGTGAGAGAGGGAAATGATGCCGTGGCTCGCAGGGATCTGCCTCTACCGCTTGCGGGAGAGGGTTGGGGAGAGGGCCTAGGGCCTTCAAAGGCGCGTCCGCATAACAAAAAGGGGCAGCTTTCAAGAGGCCAAATTGTCCTGAATCGCCCATTGTCAATCGAAGGCACTTCGACTAGAGGGCGCGCCCCTTTTCGGCCCCCTCTCGGGCATGGAGTGCGGTCCCGCTTCGCCTTCGAAGAGCGCCTCCTAGGCGCCATCTCCCAAGATTGAGCGCTCCGTCGGCGACATTCGAGAGGCGCGAAGCCGCGTGATCCAAAGGCGTGCGTCGCTCTTGGAATTTCGCGCGGATTCCTTTGGGTTTCCCTCGGACGATCGCCGTCCGAACCCACCTTTGCAGGAAGGCGTGATCCGCTTCCCGCGTCCAACACGAGTCCCACCCACAATGATTTCCAGAGAGAACCTCCGAAACGTCGCCATCGTGGCCCACGTCGATCACGGCAAGACGACGCTCGTCGATCACATGCTGCGACAGGCAGGCATCTTCCGCTCGAACGAGCACGTCGCCGATCGCGTCATGGACTCGAACGACCTCGAGCGTGAGAAGGGCATCACGATCCTCGCGAAGAACACGGCCGTCACCTACCGGGGCACCAAGATCAACATCGTGGACACCCCAGGACACGCCGACTTTGGCGGCGAGGTCGAGCGCGCGCTGCGCATGGTCGATGGCGTCCTGCTTCTCGTCGATGCCGCCGAAGGCCCGTTGCCCCAGACGCGCTTCGTCCTCATGAAGGCGCTCGCGCTCGGGCTGCCATCCGTCGTCGTCATCAACAAGATCGACCGGCAGGACGCGCGGGCTCGAGAGGTCCTCGACGAGGTCTACTCGCTCTACATCGACCTCGGCGCGACCGACGCTCAGCTCGACTTCCCCGTGCTCTACGCCATCGCGCGTCAGGGCCTGGCCTCGGAGCGGTTGGAGGTGCTGGGCACGAGCCTCGAACCCCTCTTCGAAGCGATCCTCACGAACGTTCCGCCGCCGCCCGTGCCCGAGGGCGACACGCTCCAGATGCTCGTGGCCAACCTCGACTACGACGATTACGTCGGTCGCCTCTCCGTCGGTCGCATCGCGTCGGGCGTGCTCCGCCAAGGCCAGACGATCGCGGTGACAAAGGAGGACGGCAGCCTCCAGAAGGGCAAGGTCGTCAAGCTCTTCTCCTACGATGGCCTCAAGCGCATCGAGATCCCCGAGGCGAGCGCGGGTGAGATCGTGTCGATGGCCGGCGTCGAGGCGGTCCACATCGGCGACACGATCACCGATCCCGAGACCCCCTCGCCCCTGCCGCGCATCCACGTGGACGAGCCCACGCTCTCGATGATCTTCAGCGTCAACGACGGGCCGTTCGCTGGCCGCGAAGGCAAATACATCACGAGCCGAAACCTGCGCGAGCGCCTGATGCGCGAGGCCTATCGGAACGTGGCCATCCGCGTGGAGGAGACCGAGACGCCCGACGCCTTCAAGGTCATGGGCCGCGGCGAGCTCCAGCTCGCGGTCATCGTCGAGACCATGCGGCGTGAGGGCTACGAGCTGACCGTCTCGAACCCCGTGCCCATCACCAAGCTGGTCGATGGCCAGGTCCACGAGCCGATGGAGCTGCTCTACTGCGACGTGCCCGACACGTGCGTCGGCATCGTCACCGAGCGCCTCGGCCCGCGCAAAGGCCGCATGGTGGACATGGGTGCGCTCGGCAGCGGCCGCACACGCCTCGTCTTCCGCATCCCCACGCGCGGCCTGGTCGGCTTCCGCAACGAGTTCCTCACCATCACGCGCGGCGAGGGCATCTCGTCCACGCAGTTCGATGGCTACGAGCCCTGGTTCGGCGACATCTGCAAGCGCACCTCGGGTGCGCTCGTCAGCGATCGCGAGGGCGACACCGTGCCCTACGCGCTCTTCAAAATTCAGGAGCGTGGCGACCTCTTCGTCGGCCCAGGCGTGGAGGTCTATCTGGGCATGGTCATCGGCCAGAACGCGCACGAGAACGACATCGACGTGAACGTGTGCCGCGAGAAGAAGCTGACGAACATCCGGGCCGCTGGCCGCGACGAGAACGTCGTCCTCACGCCGCCGCGCGACATGGGCCTCGAAAAGGCCATCGAGTGGATCGCCGATGGCGAGCTCGTCGAGGTGACGCCCAAGAGTATCCGAATCCGCAAGCGCTTCCTCGACTTCAACACGCGCTATCAGATGGAGCGCGAGCGCAAGCGCGACCGGGGATTGCTCCCCTGATCCGAGCGTCGTCGATGGATTGAAACGGATCGATTGAATTGAATGAATCAGGTGGCCTCGTAAATTCGGGGTCACCTTTTTTGTTTGATGGGATCTCTCGAGAAGCCGACAGCGGCTTCGATTGTTTCGAGCAAACGATTCGATCAAACAAACGAATGAATCCCCTTGTCCGTAGGATCGAATGAGAGAGGTAAAATTCAAATCGTCTCATCGAGACCATGATGTCCATCGGCGAACCATGGAAAGAACGGATAGAATTGATGACGCTCTTTTCCTTCGGCGCTATCACGCCGCCGTCGTTTGCCCTCATCCCGAGATAGGAGCCCACCCATGACGATACTCGTCGCATCGCTTCGGCGCTTTGCCCTTCTCTCCGCTCTCCTCGCGCTCCCGCTGTCGATCTGGGGTTGTTCCGGTAAATCCGCGGAAGAGCCGACCACGCCGCCCCTTCCCAGAAACATCGAACAGGCCAAGGTCAATCTGCCCAGGCCGACACCTGCCTCACAGGTTCAGTCCCCAGAGCCAGCGCGCCCTGTCATCACCTCCCCGAAGATCGCCCTTTCGCAGGTCGTCGGAAAGGCTCTGCGGCAAGGCGATCAGATCATCGCCGAGCACCTCTCCTTTGAGATGCAGGGCGCCCAAACCCCCTCTTACAAGGCGAACATCGACTATCCCTACAGCGACGGCGCGGCACAGGCCATCTCCGAGGAGGCGAGGCAATGGGTCCGCCAAAAGATGGCCGCGATGGGATTTTCCGAGGCCGATGGCAAGCCGACGATCTCCTGGGTCATCCACGTGCAGCCAGACGCCGAAGAGCGATACTTGCTCGAAACGTCACTTCATTCAGAGGGAAAGCAGAAATTCGGAAAGACCTTCGTCGTGCCAGCCCAGTTCAGCTCCACCCGAATGAATGAGGTCTTTTCAGCAGATTTCGTCCCAGCATTGCCTTGAATCGAATGAGTGGAGAGCTGTTTTGATTCGAATCTGTAATCGACGAGGGCGCGTTCATCGCGCCCTTTCATTATTTAGGACTTATCCCTTGCGCCTCTTCTGGCATTTCTCGTCCTTGGTGGTGCAAAGGTCCTCGTAATAGCCCCCCCCCGGCAGAGCCGGGGGTTTTCCTGCTAAAATGAAGGGACAAGTCATTACTCATTGATACTCTTCCCCTCCCTATTCCCCAAATCACATCATTCGGCAAATACCTCGTCATTGCGAGGCGAGGAGCGCTGAAACAATCCACTGACGATCAATATCGGCAATCATCCTATAGCATCTCCCAGAAAGACTGTCATTTTCATCAAACATCCTGGTTTTGGAAAGGGATTGAGAAATGGTCAACAGAAGCATTTGTTTAAAAAATTATTTAGCCCACAAATAATAATTCAAAAAGAACAACCATTTTAAAAAAACGACAATAATCATATAGAGACGCCTCCTGCGGCCGCCCAAAATGACATTACAACGCATTCAAGAAAGAATGGGATAATTCATCACAAACAAAACATGGACATCATGAATGACGCCCAAAAGAACTTTGAATTTGAAATAAGATAATAAAATTTTCGCATCCCGCTTCGAGGGAATCCGTCATTCGCAGCTTCGCTGTGAAATCATGTCTCCTTTCAGCGGTGTTTCGCTTCTCTTCGCAATCTACAGCATTTTCGAGAAAGAATGAGATTGTTCACTTTATTTGCTAGACGGGCGCAGCACGCTGCGCCCCTACAAAACCTTCGACGAATGGCGTCAATCATTTTTTGAAAACACTGTAAATCCAATAGAACCAATGTGGTCAAAAATCAAAACATGGCTTCGAAAGGTTCGAGCTCGAATCAAAGAACGTCTTTTTAGAGAGTCAAAATGGGATTTCAAGGGCTTATAATTTCTAATATAGTCGGATGATTCGAAAACTGTGGATATAAACGGCTATCTTTCTGGGACATGCTATAGATGGCTTCGCTCCAATGTTTCGCCCGCGATGACGGAACAATCTCTCCATGGCTCTCAAGAATTCTTGCCTGCCAGCTCGAACCAGGAACTCGAAAAGACAGGCATGGCATTTGCTGGAATCCGTTACATCCCCTCGGAAGAGGGGATATTTCTTTTTTCAGCAGTCTCTTTTCGCCGCACCCCAACCTAGGAGTTCCTCCATGAAGCGCATCGTCGAAACTCTGCTCCTGACCGCCTGTCTCCTCCTCTTCACCGCCTGCCAGTCGCGCAGCGCCTCCCATTACGAGCTGGATGAGATGGCCGCAGCCATCGAACTAAACCTGCTCAACTCAGGGAGATTGGAAGCCAAGGTCACCTTCACCGACCGACATGACTCCTTGACCTTCCTCCAGCTCGTCAAAGGCGATTCGCTCAGGCTGCGGGCCAATGGCCACAGCAGCAGCAGCCGGGACGAGGTGTTCATCGGTGGAATGACATACTACCAGCTCTCCCTCTCAGACGTGCAGCCTGGGAGTTACGCCGAGGTCGAGTTGAATCGTGGTCAGGACGAAAGGCGCTCAGCGCTCTCGTCGATCTACTTGCCCGAAGCCGTCGAGGACCTGACCAGCTCTTCGGGGAGCTCGCGTCGAGATCCTCGCGAGATCTCCTGGAACCTCCCCGTAGGCGATTTCGATGGCCTCGCGCTGCGTGTGACTGGCCACTGCATCGAGAGCTACTCCAGGACTCTCTCCAGGAACGACACGAGCCACGTCATCCCGGCAGGCGCGCTCATCGATGACGACGACGGCCACGACGAACACGACTCCTGCGAGATCACGATCACCGTCAGCTCGATCAACGAGGGCGATGTCGCACCCGAGTTCGACAGAGGCTTCATCACTGCCTCCTCCTCGGTGAGCATCCACCGCGACTCCACGCGGTAAGAGCAGAATCGAGCGTCGTGAAGACAAGAGGGGCGCCCAGACTCGGGCGTCCCTCTTCTCGTTTCATCAGAGATCGGCAACCGACAGATGGACCGGGATACCGCCGTTGCGCGTCTGAAACTTTGTCTCGACCGCGATCCCGAGCAGCGCCTCGAACCCACGATCCGGAAGCAGCAACCCGAGCTTCGATCCAGACCGTCGCTCGCGGAAGATGCGTCCGGCGGTTCGATAAAAGTTGCGCAGGTCGCGCGCGTCGCCGAGGCGGTGGCCATAGGGCGGGTTGGAGAGGAGGACACCTGGCGCCTTGGCCGATGGGAGCGCGTCGAGTGGACGAACGTGCCAGTCGATCAGCGCTGGCGCGAGGCCCGCCGCTGCCGCGTTGAGGCGCGCCGCGCGGAGCGCCTCGGCATCGATGTCGCTGGCTTCGATCACGAAACCTTCTGGCAGCGCGATCTCTCGGCTGCGGGCGTCGTCGAGCAGCGCCCGCCATCGGGTGGGGTCGTCGTCGGGCCATCGTTGAAAGGCAAAGGCGCGGTCGCGGCCTGGCGCCACATTGCACAGCAGGCGCGCTGCCTCGATGGGGAGCGTGCCCGAGCCGCACATGGGATCGACGAGCCATTGGGGGACTGGCGTGGCGTGGTCGATGGCCAGGCCAGGGACGCGCGCCTGCAACCCGCCCGACAGGATCATCGCGGCGGCCAACGTCTCTCGCAACGGCGCCTCACCGATGGCGCGCCGATAACCGCGCCGGTGCAGGTGTTCACCCGACGTGTCGAGGCTGAGCGTGCAGTGATCGTGATCCAGCCGGACGAACACGCGCTGGACGAACGCTTCGGCCTCACTAGCTTCCTCGGCGTCATTGAGGGCGACGAGGGCGAGGCCCGGCACACGGCGCCCGATGGCGCTGGCCACGCGCTCGGCCACAGCAGTCGAGTGGTAGAGCCGCGACTTGTGGCAGGTGACGCTCAGCGCTACGCGCGCCCCCGGTGCCAGCCAGCGCGGCCACTCGACGCTCCGCGCCTTTTGTTCGAGCAGCGAAAAGCTGTCGGCGCGGAATTCGGCCACGCGCATGAGGATACGGTGTGCCGTGCGCAGCCACAGGTTGGCGCGCCGCACATCGTCCATGGCGGACGCGCGAAAGGCAACGCCGCCCGGTTCGGCACGGACGCCCCGCAATCCCAATCGGCGCAGCTCGAACGCGAGCAGCTGTTCGAGGCCGGGCGCGGCAGAGGCGAACGCGAAGGCATCCAAATCCGAGCTCACGGTCGACGCTCTCATCGCCCAGCGGCTCGGCGCGAGATGAGCGCGTCGAGCGCGGCCTTGTCCGAAGCGCTCGCCTGATCCGGGGTGTTGGCAGCGCCCGCCGTGATCGGGGCAGATGGCTGCACGACCTGCTGCGCGGGGGCCACGGGCGAGGCCTGAGCCGCCGCCGCGCCGGTCATCCCTGCCGCTGTCCTCGTTGCCCGATGTAGCTCGACGCGCCTGGGCCGCGCGCCCTTGCTCGGAGAGGCCCCCACGGAATCGAACCAGGCCTCCCCGTGCTCCGCCGCCGTTCTCCCGTCGCTCAGAGGGACCGTCCCCAGAAACACACCGATCCCGATGGCCAGAACCGAGAGGAAAAGCAGCTTGCCGATGTTCAACATGTCCACCTCCAACGGATGGGCGAGTCAGATGAGTCGCGTGGGTCTTTGTCCTACATGTCGCTGAGTGTCCAGTTTTTGGCTCGTCTCGGAAATGATCCATTGACATAATATACCGAATGGTAAATATGCCACCCATGAACGACGCGCGAACAGAGCTCCTCGACATCTCTCTCAGTCTCTTCAGTGAGCGCGGCTACGAGGGCGTCGGGGTCCAGGAGATCGTCGACGCAGCGGGCGTCACCAAGCCGACGCTCTACCATCACTTCGGCAGCAAACGGGGACTGCTGGCCAAGCTCCTCGCCGAGAAGCTCGAACCCTTCTTGTATCGCTTTCAGCGGGCAGCGCTGCATCAGGACGACCTACCGCTGGCGCTGAACCGGGTGGCGCGCCTCACCTTCGAGTTCGCCGCTCAGGAGCCGCAGTTCTACCGCTTCCTCCTCTCGTTGGGCGTGGCGCCGACCGGAGGCGAGCCAGCCCGCGTCTTTGCCAGCTATGCCTCCCGATGGAACGAGATGCTGGTCCAGCTCTTCGCAGCTGCCTCGAATCCGCGCGTCCATTCCAGGGCGCATCGGCTCGCGCTCACGTTCCTGGGAGAGCTCAACACCTGGATCGCGCTTGCCCTCCAGGAAGGGCAAGCGCTCGATCAGGACCTCGCATTCCAGGCGGTTCACCAATACATGCACGGCATCTATGCCTGATGGGGGTGTCGAAGCGAATCATCCCCAAGACCTCACCTGACGAACGAAGCAATCTTGGGAGCCGAATCATAGAGGCGTTCCGCAGAGAGACAGCTCTCCGTTCTGTTTGTCGTCGCGCTTCGACCGACACGGCAAAGACATGGGTCGACGCCTGCCCGGATCGAGTTTTTTTGTAGGTTGGACCAGGAGAAGGAGCGTTCCATCGCAGACTTCTCCTCTTTTTTTGCCGATCTAAATACCGTCCGGTATATTTAGGAGAAAATACAATGGATCGTTTTCATCAGACGCAGTGGGTCCGCGAAAGCATCTTCTACCACCTCTATCCCCTGGGTGCCTGTGGTGCGCCGGAGCGCAACCAGTTCGAGGCGCCCGTGGAATTCCGCCTGGCGCGGCTCTTCGACTGGATACCGCATTGGCGCGCGCTCGGCGTCAACGCGCTCCTCATCGGCCCCGTCTTCGAGTCGTCGGCGCACGGCTATGACACGGTCGATCTCTTTCGAATCGATCGCCGCATCGGCGATTGGGCGCTGTTTCGGCGTTTTTCCCAAGAATTGAAGGCTGCGGGGATTCGGCTCTTTCTCGACGGCGTCTTTCATCACGTCGGGCGGGATTTCTGGGCCTTCCGCGACGTCCGCGACAAGAGGTGGGCGTCGCCCTACCGCGACTGGTTTTCCGGCCTGAACTTCGACCGGCCAAACCGCCACGGTGATGGCTTCATCTACGATACCTGGAATGGCTGTGACGATCTGGTGAAGCTCAACCTCGGCCACCCCAAGGTGCGCCAGCACCTGTTCAGCGCCGTCGAGGCCTGGATGCGCGACTTCGACATCTCTGGGCTGCGGCTCGACGCGGCGGACAGCATCGATCCAGGTTTTTTGTCCGAGCTCGCGCGATTCTGTCGAAGGCTTCGGCCCGACTTCTTTTTGATGGGGGAGGTCGTCCATGGGGATTACCGCTGCTGGGCCAACCCCGAACGACTCGACTCCACGACGAATTACGAGTGCTTCAAGAGCCTCCATTCGAGCTTCAACGACAAAAATCTCTTCGAGATCGCCTACTCGCTGAGGCGCCAATTCGGCCCGCAGGGGCTCTACTCGGGATTGCCTCTCTATTCATTTGCCGACAATCACGACGTCAATCGCGTGGCGAGTCTGCTGAAGGATCGGGCACACCTCTGGCCGCTCTATCTCTTGCTCTTCACCATGCCGGGCGTGCCCTCGATCTATTACGGCAGCGAGTGGGGCATGACGGGCGAGCGCACTCGGGATGGCGACAGGGCGCTGCGCCCTGTCCTCCCAGACTCCGAGGAGGCATTTCGGCGCTTGCCCGAGCCAAACCTGGCCCAGACGCTCCGGCAGTTCAGCCAGCTGCGTCTGTCTCAGCGGGCGCTTCGCGAAGGCGATTACCAGGAGGTCTTCGTGCGTTCGGAACAGTTCGGTTTTTCTCGGACGAGTGGCGGTGAAAAGCTCCTGATCCTCATCAATTCGTCCGCGGCACCGGCAAACATCGAATTGCCAGAAGGCCCCTGGCGCCATGCCACGCTCGTCGATTTGCTCGAGACGTCGCTCGACGCGATCCGGTGTGGTGAACGTCTGTCAGTGACGATTCCAGCGAATGGCGGAAGGGTTCTTCGGGTCGGATAGGGGCTGAAGATTTCAGCCCCTACGGAGGTCTTTATCTGATGAAGGAGCGGCTCGAATGCGCCTCTTGCAGGCGCTCAGGACATCGAAACAGACAGCATCCAGCGGGGCATTCATCAATCACTCGAGACGACTGAGAGGCGCGCGTGGCAACGACAGGTGATGAGCTGATTCTCCAGGCCAGGGAGCGGGCGAAGGCCATCGCGCCCAAGACGCTCCCCTCGCTCGACGCGCTGCGGATCGAGGCCAAGGCGCTGTTCGTGGCGCTCCCGGAGCCGCCCGACTATCAGCGCGCCGACGATCCAAGGCCCGCGCAAGCCCGGCAGCAGGTGGGGCCAGCGCTCGAGGTGTTGGCGCGGCTCCTGGCCCTGTCCGAGGCGAGCAGGCGCGTGACGACGATCGCGCCGCACGGCGAACAGCCTGCCTCGCTCTCGGCCTCGGCCGAATTCCAGCCCTCGCTCGACGCCCTGGTGCAGGCGATGGAGCTGCACCTCAGGGCGCTCGCCGCGATCGGCGCGGGGCAGATCGTCGAGGGCGAGCTGTTCGTCAGCGAGGCCAAGGCGAGCGCGCGGCTGGCATTGAACGAGGGGGCTCTGTTCCACTTCTTGGGAGAGCGTGGGGACGGCCCGCAGCCCGTCTATGACCGCGCCTCTGGCGTATCCCGCTACGACCCGCGTCCAGAACAGCGCCTCGATGTCCAGCTCTCATGCACGACGCCCCGCTGCCTCAAACGCGGGCGCTTCACGCTGCCCGCTCGACAGGCCTTCCACCGACTGACTTGCCCGAACTGCAAGCAGCCATTCAGCGCGCTGATCGGCCGGGCCTTATCGCTCACGCGGGCGCCGCGCGGCAGCGACGAGAGCCACTACCTGCTGCGCTTCGAGCGCCTCGGCCAGGGCGTGCAGCTCCTCGAATTCGACGACGCGGCGCGGCGCGCCATCAAGGCCGATCCCGGCGATCTCGTGGCGCTCCTCTACTCGTGCACGGGCCTGTTGATCGGCTTCGAGAACCTCACCTCGGGCACGCTCCAGAAGGTCACGCGCAAGAGCGCCTGCTTTGTCGCGACCATGGCCTTTGGCGAGGGGGCGCCCGAGCTGGACGTCTTCCGCGCCTATCGCGACGAGCGCCTGATGCCCCACTGCCTGGGCCGCGCGTTCGTCCACTCCTACTACAGGCATGGCCGCGCGCTGGCCGACCTGCTCTCGCGTTCGACGCTCACGAGGCGGGCTGTCCGCTGGTCGCTCGAAAAGATCCACGCGCGGCTCGTCCGATCGTCGATGGACGAGGAGCGATCGTGACCGGCGAGCTGTCGCCCGAGCGCGTCACCGCGCTGCTCGACACGCGCTGGCTCGGCCGATCGCTGCGCTGTCTGGCAAGCGTCACCTCGACCTCCGACGTTGCCCGCGCCGACGGTCGGGCAGGCGCGCCGCACGGCCACGTGGTCTTGGCGGAGTTCCAGACCTCGGGCCGGGGAAGGCGGGGCCGCGTGTGGCTCGCGCCCCCCGGGCAGAACCTCGCCCTCTCGATGCTGCTGCGCCCCTCGTTGCCCATCGACATGGCCCCGACGCTCACGCTGATCGCTGCCCTGGCCTGCCGCGATACGTTGGCGGAATGGGGCGTCACGGCGTCGATCAAATGGCCCAACGATCTGCTCATCGACGGCCGCAAGGTGGCGGGCATCCTCTCGGAGATGGGCCTCGCGAACGGTAAGCTCGACCAGGTCATCATCGGCATCGGCCTCAACGTGAACCTCGATCCGCGTGCGCTCCCCGAACCCGTGAGCGAGACGGCCACGAGCCTCGCCGCTCACCTCGGACAGCCGCTCGATCGCGCTTCGCTGCTCGCCTGCCTGCTGCGACATCTCGAAGCCGCGTTCGACGAGATGGCGCGAGGAGATGTCGAGCGCCTCCTCGATCGCTACAGCCGCCACAGCGCCACTCTCGGCCAGCGTGTCCGCGTCCAGCTCGAGGGCACGCCGCCGTTCGAGGGCGTGGCCATCGGCCTGACCAGGCGCGGTGCCCTGCGCGTCCAGCACGACTCGGGCGAGATCCGCGACATCCTCGCCGGAGACGTGGAGAAGGTGCGTGGCGTGGGTGGAGGCCAATAGGTGAGGGCGGAAGAGGACGAACGGAGAGACGGCAGAAGGCGCGTCCGATACAGCTAACCTCTCGAAATTATTGAGGAATTTTTCTTTTGTCGCCCCTGCCGAAAAAATTGACGCCCCCTTTTTTGAGAGTAGAAGGCCGCGCCGTTGTCCACGGGAAGTGGCTCAGCCTGGTAGAGCACTTGGTTCGGGTCCAAGGGGTCGCAGGTTCAAATCCTGTCTTCCCGACTGGCGACAGGCCGTGAGAGCTCCGATGTCCTCGGAATCTTTCACGGCCTTTGTTTTTTGTGCTGCCCCAAGGCGTGAGTTTTCCTCGCCGACCGCTTCATGAACCGTTCAGCGAGGGGAGCGATGGAATGAGCCGAACAATCACCATTTGTCTTGGGCTGATCGCCTGCCTCTCTTCTGTCCAGGTCGGCCATGCCCAGCAGCTTCGCGACGCTGCTGACGCCGTGCCCCTGTCGAAGGCGGTCTCACGCGCGGCAGAGGCGGCGTTCGACGCGCGCGCGCTGCCGGAGCAGACCCTGGCTGCAGCCATCGAGGAGGTGCTCTCGGCATCCGCCCTTGCCTCGGCCCGCGTGGGCATCGCGGTGGTCTCCCTCGACACGGGCGAGACAGTCTATGCGCGCAACGCCGACGAGCTGCTCAACCCAGCCTCGAACGTGAAGCTCTTCACGGCCGCCGCGGCGCTCTCTCTGCTCGGGCCAGGCTTCCAGTTCGACACGGAGTTCTTCTCCGAGAGCCCGCTGCGAGATGGCCCCGCCCAGGCCTCGCCCACCCCCTCCCCCAAGTCCAAGTCCAAGTCAGCGGCGCGCCGCCACCTCTACGTGCGCGGCGGCGGCGATCCGACCCTGACCAGCGAGACGCTCTGGCGCATCGCCAACGACCTCTACAACCGAGGCCTGCGCCAGGTGACGGGCGACATCGTCCTGGACGAGTCGTTCTTCGACGGCGAGCGCGTCGGCGCTGGCTACGATCAGGAGACGACGGACCGGGCCTACATGGCGCCGCCGGGCGCTCTCTCGCTGAACTGGAACGCCATCGGGATCCACGTCGCGCCGGCCAGCCAAGTTGGCCAGAAGCCCATCGTGACCGTAGATCCCGAGAGCGACTTCATCGTCGTCGAGAACAAGGCCACGACCACGGGCCACCGCTCGCTCCGACGTCTGTCTCTCTCGAGCGCGCCCTCGCCCGATGGCCAGAAGCAGGTCGTCACCGTGTCGGGCCGCATCCCGGTGGGCGGCGCGGAGCTGAGCGCCTGGCGCAAGATCGACGACCCTGGCCTGTATTTTGGCCAAACGCTCAAGCGCTACCTGAAGATGCGTGGCATCCAGGTGAAGGGGCGCGTTCGGCGCGGCGCCGTCCCGAGCAACGGCGTCCACAGCGTGCTGCTCCACCGCAGCGAGACGCTCGACGCGGTGCTCAAGCGGCTCAACAAGAACTCGTCGAACGTCGTCTCGGAGCAGCTCATCAAGACGTTGGGCGCCAAGATCTTTGGTGCGCCAGGCAGCTGGCGGACCGGCCTCTACGCCATCGAGCACTTCCTCAAGGCCGAGGTCGGGCTCAAGCCCGGCACCTACGTGATGAAGAACGGCTCGGGCCTCAACGACGTCAACCGCTTCTCGGCCCACCAGATCACCGCGCTGCTGCTCTCGATGTGGCGCAACTTCCCGATCGCGCCGGAGTTTCTCAGCTCGCTCGGCATCGCGGCGCAGGACGGCACGCTCCAATACCGAATGGAGGGGAGTGAGGCCGAGCGCCGCCTGCGCGCCAAGACCGGAACGCTCGAAAACGTGAGCGCGCTCTCGGGCTACGTGCAGACGATGGGTGGGGAGCGTTTGGCCTTTGCCGTCGTGGCCAACGATTTTCCGGGCCGCGCCGGGAAGATCGTCCCAGTGCTCGATGCCCTGGGCGCCGTCTTTGCCGCGCAGGGCGCGCCGCCCGAGCATCGCCTGGCAGGTGTGCCACGCCCCACCACCAGCCTGGCCTCGCTCGCCGATCTCCGGGAGGACCTGCTCCTCTTCTCTGGCATCGCCAGCGAGCGGGATCCGCGCAACTTGCCGCAGCTGTTCGCCGCGCTGAAGACCGAGCGTGACCCAGCGCTGCGCGCGATCGTGGCCGACGCGCTCTACCAGAGCGATCCTGCCAACCCGCACGCTGTCCGCGCCCTGCTCGAACATGCCGATCCGCGCCCAGAGGCGTTTGGCCGCCTCGTGAGCCTGGCGCGCGCCGAGAAGATCGCGACACCCCTGCTCCCCTCGCTCCTGAGCCTGGCGGCCGAGGGCGACGCGGATGCGCTCGCCAAGATCGTCGAGATCGCGGGGCTGTCTGGCTCGGATCTCGTGCTCGCCGCGGAGCTTCAGGGCCCGCTCTTGGAGGTCGCGCGCAACGCTGCCGAAGAGCTCCTGACCGTCCTCGAAGCCGCTCTGCCTCGGACGCGGGCAGGTGCGCTCGCGCTCCTGGCCAATGGCCTTCGCCTGACCGCCGCCGAGGCCGAAACCGACGTCGGCAATTCGGGTGGTGAAGGGGCGCAGGCGGTGGAGGCCGAAGCGCACCCATTCCCGCAGGTCGTGTCGCAGCGCCTCCGGGACATGACGGACGAGCGCGCCGAGTTTGCCGCGCAGCTTCGGCAGGCGCTTGGCGCTCTGCTGCCTGGCGAAGCGCCGTCATCGATCGAACCTGTCGAGGCGGAGGCAGGCGCTGCTTCGGGCGAGGCAGCGGTGACGACGCCAACGGCGCCATGAGCGCGGGCAGGCGTCCTCTGTCGGCTTCGCCGACATTCCCCCTCCAACAAAAAGCCTCCCTCTCCCGCAAGCTTTGCGAGGGAGATTTCCTGACGGCTGAGGAGATCATCTCCCTCGCCCACTCCTGGGAGAGGACCGACGCGAAGCGACGGGGTGAGGGAAAACTCGATGCCCTTGCGTCATGCAAATCGAGAACTCGATTGCCCTGTCCCTTCCCCTGAAATTCCTCAGGGCAATCGAGTTCTATTTTTTGATCTCGAATCGGGATGTGTCGGGGCGTTGCGGGCAACGCCCGTCGTGTTTGTGTCGACTGACGACCGCAGGGCGTTGCACGCAACTCCCCTACGAAGACACGCCTCGATCTTGGTCGAAAACCGAGAACTCGATTGCCCTGGAAATTCCTTGACATCGCTGGGTCGAATCGGCAAAAGGCGCGCCCGATTTTTTGAAGCTTTCTGAAGAAGTGAACGCGAAGGAGTTTGCCGTGGGTGTCCCCAAGAAAAGAACGTCGAAGCAGAAGCGCGATCAGCGCCGCGCAGCCAACTCGAAGTACGTGGCGGTGAATGTCTCCAAGTGCCCCAAGTGCAACGATCCGATCGTGTCACATGTCGTGTGTGCCAACTGCGGAACGTATCGCAAGCGCGCCATCCTCCCGGTCGCCGTGGAGTAGGCGGGGCATCAGGTCCATCGTCCAGGAAGTGACGCCGAGCGGATGAGTTCTCCTCATCCGCTCGACTTATGTCAGGCGCGCGAAATTCACGGCGCGGCCCGTTGCTCTCTCGTTTCATTGTGGCCTCGAGGTGACTGGCGGCGCGATGAGGTATCTTCCGCGTCCCTGGATTTTTCGAGCGGGAGCGCCATCGCGAACCCAAGGGGCCATCGATTCGGGTGGGACGGCGTGATGGTGGTGGGGGGGGGCGAACGCGCGCTCTGTTGGATACGTGCGTTCGAGGGCGGTCGATATCGGCACGCCCTGCCGACGCGCTGCGTCCATCGCTTTCCACGGCGCCGTGCCGCTGAGCCGAGCTGCCGGACGGTCGATTCCGTTTCGAGTCGTCTTTTTCGTCGTCTTCCCTGAGCAGGAGATTTCATGCGAGCGCGCATCACCGGAACAGGCGGTTACCTCCCGGCAGATGTCCTGACGAGCGAGTCTCTCGCCGATCGCCTCGGAGTGACCGCGGACTGGATCGTCGAACGCACGGGCATCCGTGCCCGCCGCATCGCTGCCCCGAACGAGACCACCTCGCAGATGGCGACGCACGCCGCGCGCCAGGCGCTCGAAGCGGCAGGGATCGCGGCCACGGACCTCGACCTCATCGTCGTGGGCACGGTGACGCCGGACTCGCCCACGCCCTCGACGGCCGCGCTCGTCCAGGCGGCGTTGGGCGCCTCGAACGCGTTTGCCTTCGACGTGTCGGCTGCCTGCGCCGGAGGGCTCTTTGGCCTCGTCGTGGCCGAGCAATTCCTGAAGACGGGCGTTGCGCGCCGCGCACTCATCGTCGGCGCCGAGCTCCTGAGCCGTTCCATCGATTGGGACGACCGCGACACCGCCGTGCTGTTCGGCGACGGCGCGGGCGCCGTGATCCTCGAAGCTTCCGAAGACGACACCGACGACGGCCCTGGCATCCTCGCGCGCCAGCTGTGTACCGACGGGAAGCTCGCGCCCATCCTCGCCATCCCCGGTCCAGGCACGGCCATGTCGGCGCGCAACCCCAGGCTCGTCAGCGAGCGGCTCGACGTGATCCACATGCAAGGGCGTGAGGTCTTCCGATCGGCGGTCCGCACCCTCTCTTCGCTGGCCACGGAGCTCCTCGACGAGGTCTCGCTGCCGATCGCGCGCGTCGAGCACGTGATGGGTCACCAGGCAAACCTCCGAATCATCCGAGCAGTGATGGAGCGCATCGGCGTGCCCATGGAGCGCTGCCACATCAACCTCGACCGCTACGGCAACACCTCGGCCGCCTCCATCCTCCTGCTCATCGATGAGACCGCGCGCACGGGGGCACTGAAGCCGGGCGAGCACCTGCTCTGCCTCGCGGCAGGCGCGGGACTCGTTTGGGGTGGTCTGCTGTTGCGCTGGTGACCACCGACAACTCCGGCGAACGCCGTTCATCCGAAACCGCGACCCCCCCTCCCTCAGGAGACGCGACGTGACAGAGATAGTCCAAACAGAAGTGACGACAGGCAAGACGGCCTTCCTCTTCCCTGGCCAGGGTTCGCAGCGGGTCGGCATGGGCAAGACCCTGTTCGATGCCTATCCCGAGATCCGGGCGCTGTTCGCGCGCGCCGACGAGGTGCTCGACGAGCCGCTCACCCAGATGATGTTCGAAGGCCCCGAGGAGACGCTCCAGCTCACGGCCAACACGCAGCCAGCGCTTCTGACCGTCTCGACGGCCTACGGTCTCCTGCTCAAGCAGCGCGGCATCCGCGCCGACTACATGGCCGGCCATTCCCTGGGCGAATACTCGGCGCTCGTGACGGCAGGCGCTCTCTCCTTCGAGGACGCGCTGCGCGCGGTTCGGGCGCGCGGTCAGCTCATGCAGCAGGCCGTGCCCGAGGGCCTGGGCGGCATGGCCGCGATCCTCAAGCTCGACCTGGAGAAGATCCGCGACTGCTGCCACCAGGCCGCGCGCGGCGAGCTGTGTGCGCCAGCCAACCTCAACAGCCCAGAGCAGACGGTCATCTCTGGCCATGCGGGCGCCGTGGCGCGGGCGTGTGAGCTCTGCAAGAGCGCGGGCGCCAAACGCGCCGTGCCGCTCAAGGTGAGTGCGCCCTTCCACTGCCGTCTCATGGCCGAGGTGCAGCCACGCCTGCGCCGCGTGCTCGAATTCTTCGAGTTCCGCGCGCCCGAGGTGCCGATCATCACGAACGTCGAGGCGCAGCCCAACGACGACCCCGGCCGCATCGTCGATCTGCTCGTGTCCCAGGTGACCTCGACCGTGCGCTGGACCGAGACGATCCAGAAGATGGCCGAGTTGGGCGTCACGCGCGTCATCGAGGTCGGCTCTGGAAAGGTCCTGTGCGGTCTCACGCGCCAGATCGACAGGGACATGACCGCCATCCCGCTCGACGACGAAGAGGGTTTCCACCAGCTCTTCGGCGAGGGCGAAACGCCGCGCCCGACATCGAAAATTCCCCAATGATTCCAAGGGGTTGAGCGCATCCTTATCACTTGGTGACAGCTCACCGAGGCGCCTTGCGCTCCCGAAAACCTTGGAAGTAAAAGGCGCCGCTTTTGGGGGAAGCGGGGCGAGCCTCTGGAGCCAAACCAGCCGTCGCGTTCGTCTGTGTGGCGCCCGTGCTGCCACCCCCTTCGAACGACCCCAAGCTCGCCCCGGGCGAGGCCGCCTCCCAGGCCCGCCCCACCACCAACCCAACCCAACTCATCTCATCCCAGCATCGGAGGCAGTTTGCATGGAAGCGTCAGCCATTCAGTCGAAAGTGATGAACATCATCGCCGAGCACCTCGGCGTCGAAGAACGCGAGATCAAGGCCGAGAGCTCCTTCGTCGATGACCTGGGCGCCGATAGCCTCGACATCGTCGAGCTCGTCATGACCATGGAAGAGGCGTTCGACCTCGAGATCCCCGACCAGAAGGCCGAAAGCATCAAGACGGTCAACGACGCCATCGCCTACATCAATGCCCACTACCAAGACGCCGCCAAATGACTCGTCGCGTCGTCATCACGGGGATCGGCCTCCTCACCCCGCTCGGCAACGGGACAGAGGAGACGTGGCAGGCGCTCGTCGCTGGCAAGAGCGGCATCGGGCACATCACGCGCTTCGACGCCTCCGCGAACGAGACGCGTATCGCTGGCAAGCTCGAGGGTTTCGACGCGCTCCAGTGGATGGACAAGAAGGAGCAGCGACGCCTCGATCCCTTCCAGCAATACATGCTCGCCGCGGGACTGATGGCGCACGCGGCGTCCGGCCTCGCGATCACCGAGCAGAATGCCACGCGCGTCGGCTGCATCGTGGGCACGGGCGTCGGCGGGGTCGTGTCGCTGGAGGCGGCCTGCGCCAAGCTGCGGGAGTCTGGACCGAGCCGCGTCTCGCCCTTCCTGATCCCGCAGCTCATCCCGAACCTGGGCGCGGGTGTGCTGTCCATTCGGCTGGGTTGCAAGGGGCCGAACTGGGTGCCGGTCTCGGCTTGCGCCACGGGTGGCCACTCGATCGGCGAGGCCATGCACCTGATCCGACGCGGTGAGTGCGACGCGGTGTTCGCTGGCGGTGCCGAGGCGCCGCTCACGCCCATCTGCCTGGCGGGCTTCAACGCGGCCAAAGCCATGTGCACGACCGGTGACGCGGCGCCCGAGAAGGCCTCGCGGCCCTTTGACCTGAACCGCAACGGCTTCGTGCCTGGCGAAGGAGCGGGCGTGCTCGTGCTCGAAGCGCTCGACCATGCCCTGGCGCGCGGCGCGCACATCATCGCCGAGGTCGCGGGCTATGGCTCGAACGGCGACGCGCACCACATCACCTCCCCATCGCCGAACGGCGAGGGCGCTGCGCGCTGCATGAAGCTCGCGCTCGACGACGCGGGGCTCGCGCCCGAGGACATCGGCTACATCAACGCCCACGGCACCTCGACGCCGCTCAACGACGTGAACGAGACCATGGCCATCAAGGCCACCTTCGGCGACCACGCGCGTCGCCTCGCCATCAGCTCGACCAAGTCGATGACGGGGCACCTGCTCGGCGCCGCCGGTGCGATCGAGGCGGCGTTCACGGCCCTGGCCATCGAGCGAGGCATCCTGCCGCCCACCATCAACTACGAGACGCCCGATCCCGAGTGCGACCTCGACTACGTGCCCAACGCGGCGCGCCGCGTCCAGGTCGAGGCCGCCATGAGCAATGGCTTTGGCTTTGGCGGCACGAATGCGGTCCTCGTGTTCAAGCGCTTCGCACAGGCGTGAGCGCGCAGAGAGCTTGCGTTGGACAGACACCACAAGGTGTCCGCTCGACACGCACGCTCTCCCCAGCCCTCTCCCTCTTGTAGGAGAGGGAGATCTTCAACGACTCATGAACGCCTCTTCTCTCTCCCTCTCTCGGGAGAGAGTGCCCTGAAGGGGCGGGAGAGGGAGCATCCTTCATGCGCATCGCCCTCGGATCCGATCACGCCGGTCTCTGTCTCAAGCGCGAGATCGCCGCCCAGCTGACCTCGCTCGGCCACGAGCCCTTGGACTTTGGAACGCAGGGCACGGCCTCGGTCGATTACCCGGACTTTGCCGAGAAGGTCGCCCGCGCCATCCAGTCGGGCGACTGCGCGAAGGGCGTCCTCGTCTGCGGAACGGGCGTCGGCATGTGCATCGCCGCCAACAAGTTCCGAGGCATCCGCGCGGCGCTGTGCACCTGTGAGCTGGAGGCGCGCATGACCCGCCAACACAACGACGCCAACATCCTGTGCCTGGGCGAGCGCGTCATCGGCGTGGAGCTCGCCCGCGCCATCGCCGAGGCCTTCTTTGCCACCGCGTTCGCTGGCGGTCGCCACCAGGTGCGCCTCGACAAAATCGCCGCCATCGAGCGCGGCGAAGCCCAGCGCTGAGCGCCTCTGCTTTCCTCTGTCGGCTTCGTCTCTGCTTCCCCCCCCCGCTCCTTGTGAGGCGGGAGGTGCATCCTTTGGAGGCAGTGGCATCAAAAAAAGGTCCCCAACGCGTTTTTTCGATTAGGCTCCACGGCCTTTTTTCTGGGACTCCTCCCGACTCGGACCTGATTCGGCCGCATGGCCCAATGGAGTGACGCATCATGAAGAAGACCGCTTTGAATCGGATGGCCCCCCTCCTCGCCTGCTCTCTCGCAGGCGCCCTTGTCCTGACAGCGCTGGCCTGCTCCAGCGAGGACGACCCCAAGGACGGCCCGCCCTCGACCATTGGCACGGGCTGCCCCGCGCTCCTGTGTGACGCCTCAGGCAACGTGAAGTCAGGCACCGCGAGCACCGGCGACGAATACGCAGCGACCGCTGGTTGCAAGTTCGACGATCTCGGCCACTGCGCGGACGGCTGCATGGATCGCGAGCTCGTCAAGCTGCCGGGCTGCAGTGCGGGCAACGCCTGCAACGTGGCCAGTCGTGCCGAGCTGCCTCCTGCCGTGCCGAGCGGCGTGACGAGCGAGACGAGCTGCTCGCCCACGTTCGAGATGCTCGCCGAGACCGAGTCGTGCGGCGGCTACCCCTGCCTGAGCCGCCACTCCTCGGGCATCGGCCTGCCGCCCTTCTTCTGCGCGGTCCAACGCTGCGACACGGACAGCGACTGCCCCTCCGCTCACTTCTGTCGCTGCGTCGAACAGGAGATCTCGACGGGCAGCTACACCTCCGAGCGCTGGTGCGTCCGCAAGGCAGAGTGAGCGAACCATTCCTGATCGACTCCCCCCAAAACCTTCCGTGCCCTGCCGCGGGAGGTTTTGTCCTGTCTGAAGCGTTCGATCCCGCGATCGTCGGCAACCGCATCGATCGAATGAGACGTCACGAGAACGAATGGGGTCACCTCACATGAGCTCTTCCAAAGCCAACAAAGCCAAGACCGCCGCCGTCGAAAACGCGCCCGCCACATCATCGCAAGCGGCGCCACGGCAACAAAGCCCTTCGCCCATTGCCCTGTGCGTGTCTGGCGACGCCAGCGCGGCGCACAGCGCGGCGCGCGCCATCCTCGCAGACCTGGATGCGACCGAACCGCGAAAGGCAGAGGCCCAGGCCTTCCTGAACCACTGCGCTGCGGATCGCCCCACGCTCATCTTCTTCGCCATCGCGTGGCTCCTCGTCCTGGTCATCCTCGCAATGCTCTACGTCGTCTGAGCGGCCGCCACAGATCGCCTGCTCCTGGCGCTGACCGACAACCCGCCCCACTTCCACATCGACATCGGAGCGCACGGAGATCACATGGAAAACTTCGAGACGTTCAGCGCCGCGGCCTCCCTCTCCCCGGTCTTCGACTTCTGGAAAGCCCTCTCCCAGCTCTTCCAGATGTGGGTCCTCACGCCCGACGCCTTTCAGTCTCTCCAGTCGAAGCTCTCGCTCCCCTTGGCCGTCGGCTTCCTGGGCTTCGGCCTGTTCGCGACGATCTTCGGCGGTCGCTCCATCATCCCCTATCGAATCGTCGCGGCGCTGCCGGGCCTCGTGATGGGTTGGTATGTGGGCGCCTACCTCTCCCTGATCGTCGGCCTGCCAGCCAGACCGGTCACCTATGGGCTGGCGCTCGGCCTGGCCGTGCTCGGCGTGGCCAAGCCGCAGATCCTGACCTCCCTCGGGTTCGCGCTCATCGGCGGTATCTTCACCTATGAGATCGTGATCCCGGATCAGCTGGGAGCCCTCGCGAGCAATGAGCTCCTGGCCAAAGCCGGGATCATCTTTGGCGGCGCGCTCTTCCTGGGCTTCGTGACGTTCCTGGTGGAGCGCATCACGACCGCCATCGCGTGCTCGGGCGTCGGCGCCATCTGCGCGGTGCTCGGCCTGACCGCCCTGCTGCGCCTCTTCGACATCAACGCGGCCTTCGTGCAGAGCCCCTACTTCCTCCAGATCTGCCTGGCCGCCGTGTTCGTGCTCGGTCTCTTCATCCAGTATCGCTACATCTCGACAGAGGCGCAGCGACAGGCCGAACGCGTCGAGAGTGCCCGTGAAAAGATGCGTCAGAAAGAGGAGCGCGATCGCAACAAGCGTTTCGAGGCCTACGGGAAGAAGGCAGCCGGGAAATAGAGGCGCCGTCGTAGAGGCGTTGCACGCAACGTCCCTACACATCGTTCGTCGGTCGAACTGAAGTGATCGACGAAGCAACGACGACTGCTCTTTCACGGACAAGCGCGGCGACAGGAGAAGTCGAGGACACGCCCTAGGAACGATCGAAGGCTTCATCTCTCGTCTTGAATCGTTCGACCCACGCGGTGAACGCCGCCGCGAAGTTTTGGAGCAGCCTGCGCGTGGCCTCGTCCGTCAGCCTTCCGGTCGCATCGAAGAGACTGGCCGCGTTCGAGACGTAGGCCTCGGGCTGAGGCATCAGGTGAATGCCGACGAAGGAGGCCGGTTGTTTTAAGGCCTGGACCGATGCCAGCGCGCCGAGTCGGCCTGGGCTCACGCCGATGATGGCGCCCGGCTTGTCGTTCCAGACGTTCTGACCAGGCGGTCGTGACCCGATGTCCAGGGCGTTCTTGAGCAGGGCTGGCATGGAGCGGTTGTATTCGGGAGTGACGAACACGACGCCATCCAGGGACTTCACCTCGCGCCGGAACTCGCTCCACGCCACAGGCGTTCGCCCATCGTCGTCGAAGTCCTGGTCGAACAGGCAGAGCCCGCTCAGCTCGATCGGCTTCACCTCGAAGGCGTCGGCCATGGCCACCAGGATGTCCGACAAACTTCGGGCGACTTTTCGGGAGAAAGAATCCCTGCGAAGGCTGCCGACGAAGACACCAATCACTCTCTTGTTCATTCGAAGCTCTCCTGGGAACGAGTCCGGTCGCAGTACGGCCTGCCCACCCTTGCCCCGACCGCTCCCGCTGCCATCAGAATTTTGAGGATGCCCCCCCTTTACTTCTCCGTCCGTCTGCTAAAACGCCGCGCCCCATGACCCCAAAAATCGTCAAGGTCCAATTCGAAGGCCGCCCCGAGCAGCAGTTCCCC
>JAISIF010000082.1 GCA_031262165.1 Myxococcales bacterium
GAGTCAGTCGCGGAATTCGGTCGAGGAACGAGGAGGCAGGACACATGGAGGCGCGCATTTTGTTTTTCCATTGATGAAAAGCAAGAGGCTCCTTTTCCCCTTTTCCAAGACAATGAAGCTCTTGCCGATCTCGATCTGGGCCGCCCTCTGCCATGACCTGCCCTCGAATGATGGCGTCAGGCCGGAAGCTCTGAATTAAGGACTTCATCGTCTGAACCCGAGCCCAATGTCTGAGTCGGTGAATGCACGGGACAGAAGCCCTCGCTGCTCCAGAGCGAAGGACTTAGGACTTATCCCTCAATTCTCCCGTCGCCCCACTCGTCCGTGAAACGCCAGTCTTCGTTGCTTCGCTCTTTACTTCCGTCAAAGAAGCTCCCGCCTCGCGCCTCGTCTGGCCTTCCCCGTCCTTCGCGGTGCAAAGGTCCTCATCGAGGGGTAAGTCCTTTGTCTCGTGAGATGGGGCTTTCGCTCAAGAAGAGAGGCGCGCCAGCCGAAGCCCGCGCGCCTCTTTCACTTCTACTTCGCCATCACTTTCAGCTTCAGCGGCTACTGAACCCGGCGACGCAGCAACATCCCCGTGAGCGCCATCAGGCCAAGGAGCAGTGCGCCTTCACTGCCAGCACCCGCGCTACAGCCTCCTCCTCCGGCCAGATACAGTTTGATGCATTGGCCATCGAGCCACGTCCCATCCGTGCATTGAGGGAGCGGCTCCGGTCGGCACATGCCCTCGATACACTCGTGTCCTGACTCGCAATCCTGCTGCTCCTGACATCGGGCAGAGCACTCATCGCTCGTCGCGAGGACATATTCCGTCGTGCTCCTCGTCGGGTCGCACACCATGCAGGGATCCGCCGCGCTCTGTGCTCCTGACGCCACGCATTGCCCATCGATCGCGCAACCTCCGCTCAGCTCATGCGTGCAGATGCCCGCGCCATCGCACACGTCGACCGTGCATTCCAGGCCGTCCGAGGCGCAGCCATAGCCCGCGACCCTCGGCGTCCAGCCATCGTAGCTCACCGTTGGAGAGCACACCTCGCACTCGTTCATGGGGTTGCTCGCGCCCTCGGGCCAGAGCTTTCCATCGATCCGGCACTGACCCTTTGGAGCGTGCGTGCACTGGCCATTCTCGTCGCACACATCCAGCGTGCCCTCGTCGCCGTTCTCGCTGCCGCAGCTCTCTCCCTGTGGCTTTACCGAATACGCGCTCGTCGATTTCTCAGGGTTGCATTCCATGCAGTCCACCCCTGTCGGCGACCCGCCCGCACCGATGCAGCGTCCTTCGATCAGGCATCCTTCGAACAGCTCATGACCGCACATCCCAGCGCCATCACAGACATCAGTCGTGCAGGCCAGCCCATCGTCCGCGCACACACTTCCAGCAGCTCGATTGGACCAACCCTGTGATTCCGTCCGCGAGTCACACCACTGGCACGCGTTTTCGGGGTTCATGCTCCCGTCATCGAAGACCTGCCCGTCGATCTCGCAATGGCCTCTCGGCTCATGAACGCATGTCTCGGCGTCGTCGCACACGTCCTGTGTCTCGAGATTGCCATCGTCTTCACAGTGACTGCCGACTGCGCTCGGCACGTATCCCGTCGTCGATTTCAAGGGATTGCACTCTTGACACATGTTGTCGGGAGCCTTCGCCCCTGTGGTCACACACGTTCCCTCGATCATGCAGCCCGTGATCAGATCGTGCGCGCAGTGCCCGGCACCGTCGCACGAGTCGCTCGTGCAGGTGAGCCCATCATCCGTGCATGCGGCCCCGTGCGTCCGGTTCACCCACCCGCTGGGGTCGATCGCTGGCTCGCAGTATTGACAGACGTTCGCCGGGTTCGAAGCGCCGCTCGCATATGTGACTCCTGCGATCACGCACTCTCCTGATGTCTTCGGCCAACATTGGCCTGATCCGTCGCACATCCCATCGGGGCTGCAGCCTTCTCCTCTCGGCTTCTCCGAGTAGTCATCCCTCAAATACGCGGGGTTGCATTCGAGGCAGTCGTTGTCCGGCGAACTTTCACGCGCGCCGACGCAGATCCCGCCGATGAGGCAGCCATCGGTCAGGGTGTGTGTGCATTGCCCGGCGCCGTCACACACATCGCTCGTGCATGACAGCTCGTCGTCCGCACATGCCGCCCCCTTGGCCTTCGCGCTCCAGCTACTTGCGCTCACCGACGGATCGCACCACTCGCACTCGTTCTCTGGGTTCATCGTCCCCATGGCCACGGTGCTTCCCTCGATGACACAGGATTCCGTGACCTCGACGACCGCTGCTTCTGAGTTGCTCTCCAGGAAACCAGAATCCCCGCCATAGACCGCCGTCAGTGAACGGCTGCCAATCAGGTAGAGTGGCACCTGGATCGAAGCCTGGCCTTCTGACAGGTCCGCGATGCCGATCAGGTTGGAATCCTCGTAGAAGGCGACTTGCCCGGTCGGCGTTCCTGTCGCTGGCGAGAGTCCGACGACCGTCGCCACCAGAGTGATCGTCTCACCCCAGCCGATCGTGGCCGGCGTTGCTGTGAGAGAAGTTGCCGTCGGCGCTTTCTCGACCGTCTGCCCGCCCACCAGAGTCCCGGTCCCAGGCAGGTAGTTCGCGTCCCCAACATAGATCGCCGTGACCTCGTGGTTCCCCAGCAGCAGCGTCTCGATCGCCTGGCTCTGGGCCACGCCTGCCTCCAGCGCCACGGGAGCGCCGAAGCTCTGCCCATCTATCTGGAACTGCACCGTCCCCGTCGCACCCGCGATGCTTGCCGTGAAGTAAACTGGCTCCGAGAAGATGGACGGATTCGACGACGAACTCACGGTCACCTCGATGGGCGCCTTGTTCAGGGTAAACGTGATCGGCGTCGCCGGATGGCTCGTCTGCCACTCGTCCGTCTGAGTCGCGGTCAATGTGTGTTCGCTCGCGCTCATCGTCTGAGTGCAGCTGAAGGTCTCATCGGCTGCGCAGACTCCAGAGCAGAGTGCCAGCTCGCCTTCGAAGACCTCCACCGTCGTCCCAGCCTGGCACGTCAGCTCGATCTCCACGAACGTGGAAGGGAGGCTCGCCCCTTGCGCTGGATTCACGAAGACCGGCGGATGGAGCGGTGGCTTGGTGATCGGGAACGTGACCTCATTGCTGAAGGGGCCCTCGTTGCCTGGGATGTCATATTGACGCGCTCGGATCGTGTGCGATCCGATGGGCAGTGGTTGTGTCTTGCACGCGTATGACCCGTCCTGCTGGCACTGCGTCGAGCAGATCACTATCGATAGGTTCTCATAGATATTCACCGTCGCGCCTGGCTCGCAGGCACCGGTGATCGTCGGCATGGAGGTGAGGGGATCTTCCCCATTGAGCGGGAACGTGATCGTCGGCGCGGCGGGAGCGATCGTGTCGATGAGGATCTGGATCTCCTCGCTCTGTGGACCGAGGTTGCCCCCGACATCTGTTTGTTTTGCCGTCAGCGCATGTGACCCATCAGACAGCGAACTGGTCGTGCAGGAGAACGTCTCCTCCAGCGTGCACAACGCGCTGCACACTGGACTCAAGTCCGAATAGACCTGGACCAAGGCCCCTGGCTCGCATGTCCCGCCCACCGGAACTTGGTTGATGTTCAACGCGCTCCCATCGGCCGGGTGCGTGATCACCGGCGCCTCCGGTGGATCACCGATATCGACACGCACGATAGAGACCTCGTTGCTGTCCACGCTCGTGTGCACACCAATCTGCTGGTCGGCCACAAGCCCGTGCGCCCCTTCCGACAGCTCTGACGTCGTGCAGGCGTATGTCCCGTTTTCCTCGCACGGCGCCGTGCAGAGGATCTCCCCGCTTATCGTGTCCTTGACGCGGACCGTTGCTCCTGGGACGCAATGGCCAGAGACCTCTGGGGTGGCCGTCGTCACGAGCTGGTCGTTGGATGGACTATCGATGGTCGGCGGCTCGGAGAGCAGGCACTCCGACGGACTCCCGACGCACGTGAAGCCCTCTTCCACCTGGCACGTCGATGAGCAGCCGTCGTGATCGACGAGCCCGCCATCGTCGCACTCTTCGAAGGTGTCATGGTAGCCATCACCGCAGAGTCCGATGTGAATCAGATGATCCTCGACCTCGCCGGAGATCATCAGGCCCGTCGGCGCGCTACAGTCGTTCTCCGAGTCGCAGATCCGCAGCCGCAAGACCGAGAAGCCTTGGCCATTCCAGGTAGGGGTCGTCCAGGTCAACTGTGCGCTGCCGGTCGTTGTTGCCGAGGGATCATTGCAGGGCGCGCTCGCCCGTTCCTCTGGCTCGAACGTGCCATTGAGGTTGAAGTCGATGAAGCCGTGGACCGTCCCGCCAACGATGGTGCCGTAATAGTTGTCGTTGCACGGCACGGTGAGGCTGACCTCTGGCTCGTCCAGCCTCACGGACAACACCCCATCGATGGCGTCCTCGTCATCGATGCCAGCCAGGTCGTCCGCGTCGCAGCTCTCGCTGCCGACGAAGGGGGCTTCATAGTCGGGCGCCAGATCGCCCAGGTCACACGTCGTGTCTGCTGCGAACACCGCGATGTCGTAAGGGCTCGAATAGCCATAGCTGTTAAAGGTGGAGCCTCCCACGGCGACCGCCCCAAACTTGACGCCTTGGAGCCCCTCGATCGTGTTGTCGCCCTGTGGGACCGCGACGCGCGCGAACGAGTAGCCCGTCGTGTGGATCGCCTTCCAGTTCGCCTCGGGGACAGCGGCGCCGTTCACGCGGATCAGCGACGTTGCCCCAGTGCGCGTGACGACCGTCAGATAGTTCGAATACGTGATCATGTGACCCGAGACCGGCATCTTGGCGCTCGATACATACCCATCGATGGGCGGCCACGTGACGAGCGCAGGATCCCAGGAATGGCCAGGATCGCCGATGTTCGAGACGACGCCGATCGGCTTGTCGGCGTTGATGAAGTAGCCGAGCTGCGCGGTCGTCGCCGTTGCGAACATCCTCGACTGGCGCGCGTTGAGCGTGAACGACTGCTGCGTGCCATTGCTGTCCGTGATCACGACCATCGTGTTGTCTCTTGACGCGACGACCACATGGTTGGCCTTTGCCGTCATGCAACCATTCTCGAACGTTGGGGCGACCACGTAGTCGCGTGCCCAGAGGGGGATAGGGGCGAGCTGCTCTGCCGTCATGTCGCAGGCGCTCCCAACGTCATTCGTGCAGACGACGCCGGAAATGACGCCGATCGGGTTGTCACTCGTCACGCTGTAGCCAGTGATCGCGTTGGATGTCTGATAGCGGTAGGTCTGTCCTGGTCCGAGGGTGAAAGTGGCCAGCTGGTTCAGGTCGCTGTCACGGATGGTGACCGCGGTGTTCGCGACCGTGCCGATGACCACGATCTGACGTCCTGAGCTCGCTTGGCTCGCTCCATCTAGGACGATGTGTTCTGTCCCGAGCTTTTCTGTCGCCCAGACGGCCCATGTGTCGGTCGTGTAGGTGCTCTCATTCGTCCCGAGGACGCGCACCTGAGCGTCTGCGGTGACGCGCACGCCCTGGTTGGTCACGCTCCCGCTCGCCGTGATGTGATACGTCGCGATAGTGAGGCTGACGGTCGCGATACCGCCCGCGGGAATCGTGAACGAGGCGATCGATGCGCCCGCTTGGTCATAGACGCTGCCGGTCGTTCCCGGATCACCGGCGATCTTCAGGACGAGCGCGCTCGGCGTATCCAGATTCCTTGGGAAGGCTGTCCAGAACTCACGTCCGATGAAGGGCGAGATCGGCGGGAGTGAGCGCGTATGTGACGCGGTGCCGTAGGTCGCTGGCGCATCGCTCTGGTCGGGCAACGTGCAGAGGCTAGGGCGCTCGCCGTAACAGATATACCCAGGGTCGATCTGGCAGTCGCTGTCACAGCCATCTGAAGGGTTGATGTTGCCGTCGTCGCAGGTCTCACCCAGCTCCACCTCGAGCATGCCGTTGCCGCAGCCAGGCGTCAGCGCATACTTCGACCTCGAGAATTCGATAGGGATGCTCTCGCTGCTGCTCGGTGGAGAGAACGTCGTGGTCAATTCTCCCGCCTCCAGCATGACGTTCTCGCTGACACCGATCGACGGGACACATTGCGTTCCAGAACAGTCGAGCTCAGGAGCGCTGTTCTCGCCCGGCAGGGCACCGCAAGCCGAGAGGGTGAGCACGATCGCGGCGAGCAATCCTGAGGAACGCGGTAACCGTCGGCATTGCGTTCTGTTGGAAATTTTACTCTCCCATTCCATGAAACATTCCCCTTCTTAAGTTAAAGAAATTAAAGAATTAGCAAAAATGCTCGCACTCGAAATCTTATCGAAAAGAATGAGTGCGTAGCGCCTCGATACTACGATCGAAGGCGTAGTCGATTCTCACTCGCTTCGCAAGAGATCAGGAAAATCGAGGTGGCAATCGAGTTCTAAATTTAATTGACAGCCCTATGGCGCCAGGCGGGCATTCGAGCGACTCCCGGTCGATATTCGAGCATCCCATTTCATTCTGAAAAAGAAGATTTGTATTTATTGTTTTATTGGTGTGCCCGAATTGAATTGTATATATATTGCGTGCAACACCAAAATAGATGGCTGGGTTCTCGAATAAAGAGAATAAAAAATCCGATGCCTGGGAAGGCATCGGATTTTGATGTCGACACCGGGGAGCGTCCTGGAATGAATCGAGCGCCCGCCTTCAGTGCAGGACGGGCGTTTCGACGGTGAAGTCGGCGAAGTTGTCCGCCGTGTCTGTCTGTCCAGCCTGTTTGCGCAGGTAGGCGTTCTGGGCACGGCTCGCATCATCGCCCGTGGAGATGCCCGAGATGGAGCGGCCTTCGGCGCACAGGGAGTTGCCGATGCCGACGAGATCCACGGCGTTGGCTTTGACCGAGTGGCACGTCGCGCCAGCGGGGAGGCTCGTCGCGATGGCCACCGTCCCGTTTTGGCCGATGTTGGTGCTGAAGCTCAGCGTTGCCGTCACTGTCGCCCCGGCGCTGGCCGCGGGGTTGTTCGTATTCTTGAGCCGGAAATAGTTGCCCGGCGCCAGGTTGCAGCTCTGTGGGGACTGGAGGGCGGCGCACGCCGTCGTGAAATCCAGGTCCACCTTGGAGAAGAGTCCGGCGTTGGTCGCGATGAGCAGCTTCAGGCTGGTGAGCGAGACCGTCTGGCTCCCATAGTTGTAGAGCTCGATGAAGCCGTTCTTGAAGGTCGCTGGCGACGTGGCACCCTGACCGCCCAGGTAGATCTGGCTGATGCGGACCGACGGGGTGCTCACCTGAGCGCCGATCCACTCGCACTCCTCGTCGGCGTTGCAGAAGCTGCCCGTGCCGCAGGCCGGGCTGCATCCCTGGGTAGCGGTGAGCTGACACGTCCCGGCAGAGGCCACGTCGCAGGCGTAGCCAGCGTCCGACTGTGGGCACTCGGTCCAGCGCATGTCCTTGCAGTAGTCACCGTTCCCCGCGCACGCCCCTGACTGGCACTCGGGTGCGACGCAGACCCAGGTGCTGGCCAGGCCATTGGAGTTGTCACACATCGGCTTCTGCGCGTCGTGGACGCAGTCCGTGTCGGAGGCGCAGGAGGCCACGCAAGTGTGCGAGTTCTGGTCGCAATAGAGCTTGCCGCTCTCCGTGTTGCCCGCGCAGTCCTCGGAATCGACGCATTCGGGCGAGGCACAGAGGCCCTCGCTCGCGCCCGTCTCGATCTCGCAGACGATCTTGCCGTTCGTGTTGGCCGCGCAGTCGGCGTCCTTGTCGCAGACATTCACGACGACCTGCTCGATGCACGCGGTCGCCGAGGCGTTGAGCAGGTAGCCAGAGGCGCACGCCGTCAGCGGGCAGTTCCCTGAGGTCGTCCAGCCAGAAGAGGCGGAGGCAAAGGTCCACTCGACCTGCGCGCTCGTGTCCTGGGCCGTCGCGTGGAGGTCCGAGAGCTCGTCGACGCTCCGGGCCAGACAGTCGGCCTGCTTGGTCGTCGCGCACGCCCCCTCGACGCACAGCTCGGAGGCGCAGTCCAAGTCCTCTTCACAGGTCGTGGGCGCGGGCTCGCAGCCATCCCTGCCCACGTTGAGGACGAAGCCCGCGTCGCACGACCAGGGGCAGGCGGCCGCCGTGCTCCACACGCCGGCCGCGAAGGTGACCTCGACCATCACCGCCTCGTTCTGCGTGGCGTCCTGGGGGATCTGCCCTCGAGCGTTGCAGCCAACCATCTTGGAGGTGGCGCACACGCCGTCCTCGCAGCGGCCCGAGTCGCACTCGTCGTTCGAGTCGCACTCATCGTCGCCTTCGATCGTCGGTGTGACGCAGACCTTGTTCGTGAGGTCGCACCTGGTCTTGCCGTTCGCCGTGTTGCCCGCGCAGTGCGCGTCCGAGGTGCACTCGATCGGAGAGGTATCCTTGCCGCCGTTCTCGTCGTCACCGCACGCCAGAGCGCTCAGCGCGATGGCCGCGGCCAGAAGAGGGAGGAGAGACGAGGGCCAGCGATGTGTCTTCATGATGGGAGGCTCCTGTGACGGATGACAGGGCCGCGTGCGGCCCTGCGAGGTGAGAGGGAGGAGAATGGGGGGGCAAAACGGGGGCAATCAGAAGGCGTCGTGATTTTGGCGCGTGGCTGAGAGGACCGCCTGCCAGAGGCTGCCCTCGGGATCGATCTGCTGCCGACTCATGACGGCGAGCGAGATGGGCACGTGGGTGTAGTGCGAGCCCCATTGTCCGATCACCATGTCGGTCTTGCCCGCCATGGCCGCGTGGACCGCGTTTTCGGCGAGCAGGTAGCAGAAGATGGCGTCGTTGCCGCGCGTCGGGACGCTTCGGATGAGGTAGCTCGGGTCGAAGTAGCGCACGTTGCACTCGATGCCGTTCGAGACGAGGTATTCGGGGATGGCGTTGCGCAGCAACTCGCCGATGTCGTGCTTCTTCACGTTGCCAGAGGCGTCGCGCGTCTCGGGCAGGCCAGAGAAAAATTTCTGGCCTGCGCCCTCGGCGACCACGACGACCGCGTGGCCTTTGCCCGCCTGGAGGCGTCGCGCGATCTTCGAGAGCAGTCCGTGCTCGCCCTCCAACTCGAAATCCACCTCTGGGATGAGGCAGTAGTTCACGACCGGGTTGGAGAGCGTGGCGTGCGCTGCGATGAACCCCGAGTCGCGCCCCATCAGCTTGATGAGGCCGATGCCGTTGAAGGCGCCCTTGGCCTCCATGTGTGCCGACGTGATGATGTCGTGGCAGGCGGCGACCGCCGTCTCGAAGCCAAAGGTCTTGCCCACGAAGCTCAGATCGTTGTCGACGGTCTTGGGGATGCCGATGACGCAGATCGGCTGCTTGCGGCGCGTGAGCTCAGCAGCCAGCTGCGTCGCGCCGCGCAGGGTCCCGTCGCCGCCCACACAGAAGAGCATGTTGATGTTCAGGCGCTGGAGCGTGTCGGCCATCACACCGACGTCCTGGTTGCCGCGCGAGGAGCCGAGGATGCTGCCGCCGTCCTCGTGGATCGTGTCCACGACGTCGGGATCGAGCAGGATGGGCGAGAGGCCATAGACCGGGTTGAGGCCACGGTAGCCGTAGCGCAGGCCAAACACGTGTCGGACGCCATAGGCGAACCGGAGCGTCTCCACGATTCCTTTGATGACGTCGTTGAGGCCAGGACAGAGGCCCCCTGCCGTCAGGATGGCGGCACGCGCCCAGGCCGGGTCATGAAAAATTTTGGCGCGCGGGCCTGCCTCTTCAAAGGCGGGGAAGGCGTTCGCCGCGTCAGCGCCATTGGCCATGAGCCGTTCGATCTCGTGGACATGGGTCGCGAAGGCGACGCGACGCTCGTCCTGGCTGAAGCTGCGGCCCGTGATGGGCGAGGGCAGGGTCGGTCGACCCACGGTGGGGATGGCGAAGGCGTAACGAGCTGGGTGGTCGATGACGTCGCTGTAATTCATGGTGGCGTTCGTTGGGGCGACTGGTCGTTCACCCGAGAGAGGGCAGGAGACTGGACGAGAGGTCTCTCTTGCCGAGGCTGAGACAGGGAGGGCGAGATGGTCGAGAAGGCGCGCGGCTCATGGATCAACGCAGAATTTTTTCAACCGATTTTCAGGGGAGAGGAGGGCTGCCTTCATTCTGGTGAATGAGCGACGAAGCAATCCATTATCCATTGACGATCGACCTCACGAATCCCCTTGGATTGCTTCGGATTGCTTCGCTTCACTCGCAGTGACGGGTCTTTTGAAATGGCGTTTTCTCTTTCTCATCATCGAGAGTTCGGTCGTTTCGAGAGACAAGGGGATTCATCTCCTCGGCAGGGGGTCCAGACCCCAGGGCAATCGAGTTCTGGCGCGCTGGGAAAAGCCACCCTGCCTGATTTTCGTTGGAGATCGCGCCTTGAAGCCGAGGGGCAGGCTGCCTAGAGTCCGCCGCCTTTTTCGGAAGGACCACCTGGGCCGGACCGTTTGATTCGGCCCGATTTGGCGTTCACCCAAAGCGCTTCACAAGTCAGTCTCCATCAGCCCTCAACCCACCCAACCCCAACCAAAAGAGGAACACCTCATGTCCAAGCTGATCGATGTCCTGCTGCTCTTCGCCCTGCCCGCCTCTGGAAAGTCGGAAGTCCGCAAATATCTCGCGAGCCTCACGCCCGAGCAGAGCCGCGACGACTTCCTGATGGGGCCGACGGTCCAGCTCGACGATTACCCCTACGTCCACATCATGCGGACCATCAGCGAGGAGCTTCAGAAGATCGGCGCAGCGGATCCCATCTTTTTCGAGGATGGCTCCAAACCCATGAAGGAAGGCCGCGATTGGGGGACGCTGATCCATCTCGTCAACGAGGACTTCGACGACCTGATGGCCCTGCGCAAGCTCGACGTCACCGATCCCGCCCAGTGGATCCTCGACCGCTTCGACGCGGCGCGCGCCAAGGTCGGCGCCCCGCAGGCGTTCAAGGCGATGGATGCCGACATCAAGGCCAAGCTCCTCGCGGCCGCGCCGTTCGTCCAAGAGGCCAAGGATCTGCTCCGCGACAAGAACGCGACCATCCAGGACACCACGGGCAAGACCATCGTCATCGAGGCGGCGCGCGGTGGTGCCGATGGCGCGTCGATGCCCCTCGCGGCGCCCTACGGCTACCAGTATTCGATTGGCCAACTCTCCGACGCGATCCTGTCGCGCGCGGGCATCTGCTACATCTGGGTGTCGCCCGAGGAGTCGCGCCGCAAGAACACCGAGCGCGCCAAGCCCCAGAAGGCCGCCTCGACCTTCCTCTCGCTGAACCACGGCGTGCCCATGGAGGTCATGATGAAGGAATACGGCAGTGACGACATGGCCTATCTGCTGGAGACCTCGGGCAAGGCCGACAGCGTGAAGATCGAGGCGCACGGCAAGACCTACTTCCTGCCCGTCGCCCGCTTCGACAACCGCGAGGACAAGACGACGTTCGTGCGCGCTGACAAGAGCGAGTGGAAGAAGGAAGACGTCGCCGCCCTGCACAACGGCCTGGCCGAGGCGTTCCATCGGCTCGCCAAAGCGCGGGATTGAGCTTCGGCTTCGACGCTCCGTAGTGAGTCGAAATGAATCGCAGAGACAAAGGACGCGATGAATTCATCGCGTCCTTTTTATTTCGCTGAAATCATTCGAAAATTAGGGCCTTTGCACCGCGTAGGACGAGGAATGCCAGACATTGGCGCGAGGCGGGCGCTTCTTTGACGGAAGTGAAGAGCGAAGCAACGAATGCTGGCATTTCACGGACGAGCGGGGCGACGGGATAATCGAGGACGCTCCGACGTCATCTCCCAGGAAAATCGAATTCTCTCGATTTCGCTCGCAACTTCCCTTCTGTCGGCGAAGCCCGCTCTCAGAGAGAGGTGGTCGGCGGGGCCTCAGGGAGTGCTCGTGTCAAGTCAACTCGATTGAATCAGTCATGATGAATCAATCTTTCAGATTCAGCTCATGATTCGAACGAAGAAAAAGAGGCATCTCGATCGGACGCCTCTTTTTCAATCGGTTCATGTCGAACCGGGGATTTGGGTTGCCGTCGGTGACTACCGGCTGCTCGGGCTCGACTCTGGAGAGGACGGGTAGGTCGAGGAAGGCATCAGGGTGATGGTCTTCAGCTCGTTCTCGTTGTCGCGCATTTCGAAGCTGGCTCGAACCTGCTGGCCCTCGGTGAGGTTGCGGACCGACGTGACGCCCTGGATCTGGGTGTCTCGGCTCACTTTGAACTGCACGGCCGCGCCGCGGTAGTCGAGGATGAGGTGGTCGCGCTCGACCTTCAGGACCTTGCCCTCGATGGTGAGGGCCTTCTGCGCGGACTGGTGCCCGCTCATCGCGGCACCCTGGTTGTTCTTGTTCGCCTGGTTGTTGGCCAGCGCCACGCCAGAGATACCGAGCACCGCCACCATGGCCATCGTTCCAAAGAAACGCTTCATGTCGTGTGACTCCTTCTTTCTCCCGGCGCGGTCTCTCTTGTCATGCCGGGCCTGACTGAGGCTGGGCAAAGGATAGGGGCGCGTTTTCGCGGCGCACAGCTCCTGGACGGGGGGGGGTAGGGCAGGATGCCCTTCTCGCGCTCGACCTTGACCTCGATCTGGCACTTCCTTCCCTCCCGCTTGCCTCGCTCACTGCAGATACGAGAAGTCCATCGCGTCGGCCCTGGGCAGGCTCTGCGTCGTGAGGCCCATGGGGATGGCGTGGCGCCGGGCAATGACCTCGAAGACGTCGAGCGCCTGCTCCATGTGCTCGCGCTCGTGCGACGGCATGATGCTCGTCCGAATCAGCGCTTGGCCGAGCGGCACGGCCGGGTGCACGACCGGCGTCGTGAACACTCCGGCGTCGAGCGCCTCCTTGCAGACCCGGAAGGCCAGCGACTCGGAGCCGATGAAGAGCGGGATGATCGGCATCCGGCTGCCCATCGTGAAATAGCCGATCGACTCGATACCGTTTCGGAAGAACTCGACGTTCTCCCAGAGCTTGGCGAACAGGTTCGCGTCCGAGCGCATGACCCGCAGCGCGGCGAGCGCCGAGGCCGTGGCAGAGGGCGTGAGCGCCGCCGAAAAGACGAGCGTCCGCGCCTTGTGGCGCAGGTAGTCGATGATGACGCGATCGCCAGCCACGAAGCCGCCCATGCTCGCCAGGGCCTTGCTGAACGTGCCGAAGATCAGATCGACGTCATCCGTCACCCCGGCGCCCGCCGAGCTGCCTGACCCGCGCTCGCCCAGCACGCCGATGCCGTGCGCGTCATCGATGTAGAGGCGAAAGCCGAACTTGCGCTTGAGCGCTGCCAGGCGTGGCAGATCGGCCACGCGGCCGGTCATGGAAAAGACGGCATCGGTGACGAGCAGCGCGTTCTCCCAGCTGGGCTGCTCGGCGAGCAGGCGCTCGAGGTGATCGAGATCGTCGTAGATGAACACGTTGCCGCGTCCCATGCGCGTGCCCTCGATCAGGCTCGCATGGTTCTCCCTGTCCGAAAACACGGCGCTGCCCTTGGCGCTCGAGAGCTGGCCCACGCTGCCCAGGTTCGCCAGGAATCCCGAGGCAAACACGAGCGCGCGCTCCTTGCCGACGTGCTCGGCAAGCTCGCGCTCCAGCGTCTCGTGCAGCTCGATGTTGCCGTTGAGCAGGCGCGACCCTGTGCAGCTCGTCCCATAGCGATCGATGGCCTCACGCGCGGCTCGCT
>JAISIF010000061.1 GCA_031262165.1 Myxococcales bacterium
TTCGACGCGAGCAATTGGAATCAGGCGCAGGCCGTCGCCGTGACGCCAGTGGACGATCTGATCGTCGATGGCAGCATCGGCTACGACATCGACCTGAGCACCTCGGGCAGCGCCGAATACGAGGGCAAGACCGCGACGGTGCGCGTGACGAACGAGGACGACGACGTGGCCAGCCTCATGGTGGCGCCGACGGCGTTGACGACCACCGAGGTTGGTCAGCCGCAGACGTTCACGGTCAGGCTCACCTCCGAGCCGCTCGCCACCGTGACTGTCACTGTCGTCAGCACGAACACGACCGAGGGCACCGTCTCGCCCGCCTCGCTCACCTTCGACGCGAGCAATTGGAATCAGGCGCAGGCCGTCGCCGTGACGCCAGTGGACGATCTGATCGTCGATGGCAGCATCGGCTACGACATCGACCTGAGCGCCTCGGGCAGCGCCGAATACGAGGGCAAGACCGCGACGGTGCGCGTGACGAACGAGGACGACGACCATGAGCTCGCCGTGAACGTCACGGGACTCCTCGGGAGCGGGCTGTCCGTGTCCAACGCTGGGAGCACCTACCCCATCGCCGCGAATGGCGAGCACACCCTGACGCCGCTCGCATCTGGGACGGCCTACAGCGTCTCGGTCTCGGCACAGCCCACCTCGCCCTGGCAGACATGCGTCGTCACCAATCCGAGCGGGACCATCACGAACGCCAAGGTCGTCGTCGAGATCGCCTGCACGACCGACACGTATGAGCTCGCCGTGAATGTGAGCGGACTCAGCGGAAGCGGCTTCACCCTCTCCAACGCCGGGACGGCCTACCCCATCGCCGCCAATGGCGAGACCGTGCTGACCTCGCTCGCGTCAGGAACGACCTACGGCGTGACGGTCTCGGCTCAACCGATCGCGCCCGATCAGCTCTGCACCATCACCAATCCAGCTGGCACGATTCAGGATGCCAAGATCACCGTCCAGATCGCGTGCGTGGCATCTTATGCCTTGGCCGTGAACGTGACGGGTCTCGTCGGAGATGCCCTCACGCTCTCGAACGCTGGGAACGACTACCCCATCGCTGTCGACGGCGAGCATGTGCTGGCCTTCTTCGTCTCTGGGACGGCCTATGATGTCGCCATCTCGGCTCAGCCGACCTCGCCGTGGCAGACCTGCTCTCTGACGAATGCGAGCGGGACCATCACGGACGCCATGGTCGTCGTCGAGATCGCCTGTGCCACGGACTCATATGACCTCGCCGTGAATGTCACGGGGCTCGCGGGCAGCGGGAATAGTTGCCTGGGCGTGCCGCGCCTCACGGTCACCAACGATGGCATCGACTACTCGATCGCGGCGAATGGAGAGAGCACCCTGATCACGCTCGCCTCTGGAACGGACTACGACGTCGCCATCACGGTCCAGCCAACGACGCCCTTGCACAACTGCACCGTGGCCAGCCCGAGTGGAACCATCCAGAACGCCGATGTCGTCCTCGACATTACCTGCGTCCCGGAAGACCTGTTCGACCTTGCCGTGAACGTGACGGGCCTCGTCGGAGCTGGTCTGACGCTCACCAACGCCGGAACCGATTACCCGATCCCGTCCAATGGACCGCACCAACTCGCCACGAGCACCTCGTGGGCCCCGACCAGCCTGACCATCTCAGCGCAGCCGACTGCTCCCACTCAAATCTGCGCCGTGACGAACTCCGGCAGCGCTCTCCAAGGCGACACCGTCAACATCGAGATCGCGTGTAGCGCCGCTTTGAACGCGGATCAGGTGGCCGGCGCGGTGAAGGGCCTCCTCATGGGCAGCGACGGCGTCCTGCTCTCGCTCAACGCAGACAGCGCCATCAATCCAGCCAATCCTGGCGAACAGATCTCGGTCGACGCCGATGGTTACTTCGTCTTCCCGGCCACACAGCTGACCCCTGGCGAGGCTTACGTCGTCCGCGTCGTCGATTCACCGACGAGCCAACTCTGCGATGTCGAGGATGGCCGCGGATTCATTGGCGCAAATGCCGTGACGGATGTGATGGTCATTTGCCGCACCGTGGATACATCGATGCTTTATATGAATCGGACAATGTCCCGGAATATATTTGAGCTCATGAGTCCAAAATTCCCAGAAATGCAGAGCATTTCGACGTCATTTGATTTCGAAGCCACGTATGATCTGCTGCCTGCGTTTATGATATTCCATAGAGGGAATAGCAGCTATACATCAGACATTACCTCCAATCTTACTCCGGGATTGATTGATTATATGAATTGTGGCGGCATCATCATTACAGAGATGAATACATCACATCAGGTATATAACTATCTCTTTGGAACATCCTATCAATTCTCTGCTTCTTATGGAGGTTGCTCTGATATGGCGCCAACGGATGTCCAGTTCACATCTGACGATCCATTCTGGCAGGACATCCCATTCATGACGCCTGCGGATTATGGATCTTCTTCTGGCTGTGGCTATGACATCAGCAATCTGCCAGGCATCACACCGCTGGCAGGCTGGAGCCCTTCTACCGTGGCCATCGGTTATATCGATTATGGTCTGGGGCGCCTTTGGTTCCTCGACGTCGATTGGCAGGACGGCCAAAACATCCCGCAATTCACATACACCTCAGACATCATCAATTATATGGCTTCACATCGACGCTGATTCAAAACAATCAGAACAAAATAAAAAACAGCCTCGCGATCATGAATCGCGGGGCTGTTTTATTTTGTCGATGCGATTTTCAACTCCCCACTTGCCTCACTCACATAGACGTCAACTTATTCCATTATTATAGGTTTTGAATTGGCATTGACATCATTCGTAGGGGCAGGCCCCTGTGCCTGCCCATCGTGTCATTTTCGTTTGTCATTCGATATTCGACGGGCGTGCTGGACAAGGCCCCGTTCCTACAGCCATCGTATTAATATCAATTCAAATCGCTCTAATATCGTCATTCTTGCGAAAGCGGATTTCACGGGAATGACGGTCGTTAACGCGATCGACGAAAATGACGATCATTCGGCGCGCAGAAAACATTCGAAGTTAGCGCGTATGCGCCTCACCCACCCATCGCGAACCGGTAGCCGACGCCGCGGACCGTCAGGAGGTGCACCGGCTCGTCGGGATCCTCTTCGAGCTTGGCGCGCAGATTTCGGATGAAGTTGTCCACGGTGCGCGTGGTGCCCTGGTAGTCGAAGCCCCAGGCGCCTTCGAGCAACGACTGGCGCGTGATGACGCGGCCTTGGTGCTCGACGAGGTAGCGCAGCAGGCGGAACTCCTGAGCGGTGAGCGGGACCTCGATGCCGCTTCGCAGGACGCGGTATTCCTCGAAATCGATCTCGACACACCCGAAGCTGCACGTGCTCGCCGAGGTGAGCTTGTGGCGACGCAGCACGGCCCGGATGCGCGCGATCAGCTCGCTGATGCCGAAGGGCTTGGAGATGTAGTCGTCGGCGCCCAGATCGAGCCCCATGATCTTGTCCTGCTCCATGCCCTTGGCCGAGAGCATCACGATCGGGACGCCGCTGCCTCGGCGCCGGAGTTCCTTGAGCACCTCGAAGCCGTTCATGCCTGGGAGCATCACGTCGAGGATCATGAGGTCGGGCGCGTCGTCGATGGCGCGCTGCAGGGCGCGATCACCGTCCTGGGCTTGGAGCACCTCGAAACCCTCGTGCCTGAGGTTGATGGAGAGCCCCGTGAGGATGGAGAGGTCGTCTTCGACGAGGAGAATCTTCGTGGTGTTGTCGGACAGGAGCGTCATGGCCGGGCGCTTATTCACCAAGGGGCGGGGTGGGCACAATGGAGAGAGTGGGCGCCTCTCCCCTCTTCCCAAGCACGAATCCGCGCCCCTCCCCTACTTGGGCCATCGCGACGCCTGGCCTGGCCGCCCGCGAGCGCTGTGCCTAGCTTCGGCGCCACCATGACAACCCGCCGACTCCTCTGCATCCACGGCCACTTCTATCAGCCGCCGCGCGAGAACCCCTGGATCGACACGGTCGAGGTCCAGGACTCCGCCTACCCCTTTCACGACTGGAACGCGCGCATCGCGGCCGAATGCTACGAGCCGAACAGCGCCGCGCGCATCAAGACGTCCGAGGGGCGCATTCGCGACATCGTCAACAACTACGCGCGCATCTCGTTCAACGTGGGGCCGACGTTGCTCTCGTGGCTCGAACGCGAGCGGCCCCAGGCCTACGAGCGCATCCTCGACGCCGATCGCCACAGCCTTCAGCGCACGGGCCACGGCAACGCGCTGGCACAGGGCTACAGCCACTCGATCCTGCCGCTGTGTTCGCCACGCGATCGGCGCACGCAGATCCGCTGGGGAATCGCCGACTTCCGCCAGCGCTTTCGGCGCGATCCCGAGGGCTTCTGGCTGCCCGAGCTCGCCGCCGACCTCGAGACGCTGCGCGATCTGGCGAGCGAGGGGATCCGCTTCGTCGTGCTCTCGCCCTACCAGGCTCGCCGCATGAGGGCGCCCGACGGCGACTGGTTCGACGTGCAGGGCGGTCGCTTCGATCCGACGCGGCCCTACCGTCTGAACCTCGGCGGCAACCTCTCACTCGCCGCGTTCTTCTACGACGGCCCCATCGCCCGTGCCCTGGCGTTCGACGGCGCGCTCAAGTCGTCCGACGCCTTGCTCTCCACGCTGCGCATGGGCTTCGATGGGCGGCGCGGCCACGACGAGCTGCTCACCATCGCCATCGACGGCGAGACATTCGGCCACCACAAGAAGGGCGCGGACGAGGTGCTCGCCCAGACGCTCCACGCCGTGGATCAGTGCGACGATCTGGAGCTCGTGAACCTGGGACAGGCCCTCGACCGCCTGCCGCTCGATTGGGAGGCGGAGATCATCGAGGGATCGAGCTGGAGCTGCATGCACGGGCTGGAGCGCTGGCGCAGCGACTGTGGCTGCCAGTCGTCGGGACAACCTGGCTGGCACCAGCGCTGGCGCGCGCCGCTGCGCGAGGCGCTCGATCAGCTGCGCGGCCACCTCGACGAGCTGTTCGAGCGCGAGGCCAGAGCGCTCTTCATCGACCCGTGGCTGGCGCGCGATCGCGCCATCGGCCTGGTGCTCGATCCGACGCGCGCCGCGCAGGACGAGCTGCTCACCCAGCTCGCGGGCCGCGCGCTCGACGCCAAGGAGCGGGTGCGCGGCCTCATGCTCCTCGAAATGCAGCGCCAGTCCCTGCTCATGTACACGAGCTGCGGTTGGTTCTTCTCCGAGCTGTCCGGCATCGAGACGGTCCAGAACCTCCGCTACGCGGCGTGCGCCATCGAGCTGGCCAATGCGCTCACCGGCATCGATCTGGAACCCATCTTCCGAAGCGCGCTCAAACGCGCCGAGTCCAACCTGCCGCAGTTTGGCGATGGCGAACGCGTCTTCGAGCAGTGCGTCCTGCCCTCGCGCATCCCGCTGGAGAGCGTGGCCGCGCACTTTGCCATCGCGAGCCTGTTCGACGCACCGATCGAGGAGGAGGAGGGCCTCCAGTTCGGCCACCGCTTCACGCTGACGCAGTGCCGCCGCGAAAACCTGGGCAGCGCCACGCTCGCGCTCGGCCACCTCGCGCTGGAAAACGGCCGGACCGCCCAGCAGCTCGACGTGAGCTACGCCGTGCTCCACTTCGGTGGCTCAGACTTTCGCCTGGGCCTCGTGCCCTACGCGAACCCAGCCGCGCACGGCGAGCTGGAGCAGCGGCTGTTCGCGGTGTTTGGTCAGGGCCAGCTCGCCTCGCTCCTGCGCGATATCGACAAGCTGTTCCC
>JAISIF010000134.1 GCA_031262165.1 Myxococcales bacterium
TCATCTCGTCGTCAGCCCGTCATTGCCTTGCCTTGCCGAGAGGAACGCCATGAGGAACCACATCCCCCAGAACCGCATCCTGTCCCTGTCCCTCGTCGTCCTGATTGCCGCGCCGCTGACATCGCTGTTGGCTGGCTGCGCGCACAAGCAGCTCGACCCAAGCTCGCTCAAGTCGATCGAGCGCCCGGCCATCGTCCTGCGCCCGCTGTCCGATCCCGAGCTCTCCCTCTCCCAGGCGGACGCGGACCAGACCAATCGCCTGCGAGGCCGACTCAACGCCTTCCAGATCAGCGAGCGCCTTCGTTCGGCCATCATCGCCCACCTGCCGAGCGTCGAGCCGTGGACTTCGATCATGCCGAGCGTCGAGGTCGCCACGGTGCTCGATCTGCTGCTCGTCCAGGACAAAGCAGAGAAGCCGCGCTACGAGCTGCTCCAGGAGAAGGGATCGAACACGGTCCTCGAGGTCACCGTGAGGCGCTGCGGGCTGCGCTTCAATGCAGAGACGAACAAGACCGGCTTTTTCCTGGAGGGCGAGGCCAGGCTGTTTCACATCGGCGGAAGCACGCTGTGGAAGGCCCCGCTGAACCTGGACTCGACGCTCTTACCCGAGTTCCCTGGCCTCGTTCCGGCCGAGCTCAGTCACGATGGCTACTTCGACGCGCTCAACGACTTCCTCTTCCGGCTCACCGATCCGATGGGCCTGGAGCTCGCCGCGGGCCTGCCGGTCCAACGCTGAGAGAAAGCGCGCTCGCCGCCTCGACACGCGCCTCGACACGCTCTGGACGGCCATTGGTTTGAGTCGAGACATGAAGGGGCGTTGTGTGCAACGCCCGCCGTGTCTCTGACGAGCGGCGCTCGGATCAGCACCTCAGCGCGCCGCTCGATCCCCTCGCGTCACCGGCTTTGCCGCGCCACCCCCTTCGGCGTTCGGATTGGCGACGATCTTCTTCACGCGCGGCAGGATCGCCTCGACCGCCTCCAGGTAGTCGCGGTGCGCCGTGATGGCGCGCGCCTTCCGATATTCGCTCCACGCTGCAATGAACCGCTCCGCGTCGCCGCGTGCGTGGGCGATGGCCTCCTGCGCCGCCGCGCCCGCCTCGCTGCGCATGCGCTGGGCCTCGCCTCGGGCTTCGGGCAGGCGTCGGTTGCGCTCGCCCTGCGCCTCCTCGACGCGCTTCTGGCGATCCTCGCGCGCGGAGCCGACATCCTTGAAGGCCGTCGCCACCGCGCTGGGCGGATCGATCTTCCGAATCTGCAGGGAGCTCACGCGGATTCCGAGCGCCATTGCGTCGGAAGATGCCTGGAGATCATCGCGCAGCAGCGTCTGGAGCTCCTGGCGTGCGGTCGTCAGCGCCTCGTCCACGCCAGTTCGGGCAAAGTGGATGAGCGCGGCTTCGCGGGCGAGGCGTTCGAGCAGGCGCTCGGGGTCGGACGTGCTCACGAGGAAGCGGGCAGGCTCGCGCACCGTGTATTGAACGATGAGCTGCGCGAGCAGGAGGTTCTCGTCGCCCGTCAGGAGCGCGTCGCTCTCGCCGCCCTTGAGCACCTGCGGCTCGTCGAAGGCCACCTCCAGCGTGCGGACCTCGGTCGTGCGCAGCCGCTCGACCCGATCGATGGGCCACGGCAGGCGGTAGTGGATGCCGGGCAGCGCCTCGTCTTCGAGGATGCGGCCAAAGCGGAAGACGACGCCGCGCTGCTCGGGCTCGATCGCATAGAGGCCGCTCATCAGATACAGCAGGCCACCCAGGCCCCCGAGGAAGAGTGTGAATCGTCGACCAGCGCGCAGCACGCGGCGCACGTCCGCGACGGCGTTCTCCTCGTCGGAGGGATGCGGCGTCGGCGGGCTGGGGAGCGGCGACGAGTTGGGCGTATCGAGCGTCGGCGCGCCCTTCATGGCGCCACCTCGGGTGGCGCTTCGAGGTAGCGAAACAGCGGCGAGTCGGTCGAGAGGATGAGGGTCGTCTCGCTGTCGAGGAAGCGCTGGTAGGCCTGAAGCGTGCGCGTCAGCTTGTAGTAGTTGGGGTCCTGTTCGAAGGCCTCGGCGTAGATGCGGATGGCCTCCGCGTCGCCCTTGCCACGCTGGATCTGCGCGTCGCGGTAGGCGCTGGCGAGGAGTTCTCGGACCTCCTTCTCCGTCTCGGAGCGCAGGTTCGACGCCTCCTCCTCGCCCTCGGCCCGATACTTCTTGGCGATGCGTTCGCGCTCGGCGCGCATCCGGCTGTAGACCGACTGGAGGTTCTGCTCGGGGAAGCCGAAGCGCCGCAGCCGGACGGACAGAACCTCGATGCCGAACTCGGCGCCCGCTTGCTGCGCGCACTTCAGCGTCACCTGACCCATCACCGCCCGCAGCTTCGAGCCCTTCTCGTCGAGTGAGAGATAGTCGGACAGCGGGAAGGAGCTGACGGCCGAGCCGAGCTCCGAGGCGACGAGATCGGTGAGGCGCTGCTCGGCGGCGGAGAGCGTGCGCACGCTCTGGATGAAGCGCATCGGATCCTGGACGCGCCAGACGAGGAAGGCGCCGAGCATCACGTTCTTCTTGTCCTGCGTCAGGTATTCGCGGACCGCCGTGTCGAGCGGCTGGAGGCGCTTGTCGATGCGGATGGCCGTCTGGAATGGGTCGGGGAGCTTCAGCGAGAGCCCGGCGCGCTCGATGACCCGCTCGGGGCGGCCGAACTGTGTGATGACGACCCACTCCGTCTCGCGCACGGAGAGGAAGGCCGTGGCCGCGACGTAGGCGACGAGGGGCAGGAGACCGATGATGATGAGGAGCTTTTTCATGGGGGCTCGGTGGTGGTGGAAATGGTCGTGTCGTGTCGAGGTGGAACGCGTTCGCTGTCGATTGTCAAAAACCTCGATGTCGTCGCGTCGCCCGTTCTCGACGTGCCGCACCCAACCCAGATCGAGGGCTCGTGATTTCGTTCGGGAACGAGGCTTTTTCATAGGGGAGGGCGGGACGCCCGTCGCGCGTCGTGTCGAATCGGGACGTGTCGGGGCGTTGCGCGCAACGACCTGCGAGCAAGGGACGACGCAGACACGACGGGCTCGGCACGCCGTTCCCCTCGTATCTTGCTCCCCCTCCCTCACAGCCTTGGACGAGAGAGCGTCGCTCCTAAGATCTCCGAGCTCGCTTCGTAGACTGGGGCCTCGTCCATTTTTTCTCTGAAGCCCGAACGGTTGCCGGAGCCACGAGCTCGTATCTGCAAGGCCGGACAAATGAGGTTTCTTTGAATGGATGAAATCCTTGCGAAGCTGCTCGCCGAATTCGCGCAGCGCCCCGCCGCCCTCTCACAGGCCTGAGGATTCTGGGGCCGAGACGCTCGTCAGCCTCGTGCATCGCCGCCGACAGATTTCCGACAGGATCGTCGCGGAGAAAAATCGCCTGAGCCGTGCGAGCGCGGCGGTGAGGAGCGACATCGAGGCGCATTTGCGCTGGCTCAAAGAGCGCCTGGGTGAGCTCGACCGTCGCCTCGAAGCGACGATCGGGGTGAATGATGCGTGGTTCGATTCACTTTGATTCCGGGCATCGGCAAAACCCTGTCGATGATGCTCGTGGCCCCGCTGCCTGAGTTCGGGCACTCGATAGTCGCCAGATAGCGGCGCGGCGCTGCTGGGCCTGGCGCCCTTCAATCGCGACAGCGGGTCGATGCGCGGCAGCGTCTCTTCCTGGCCATCCTCGGGAGCTAGGGGAGCCGGGGAGCAGGGGAGCTGGCGATGCAACGATTCTCCCATCACGGCATTCGTTCGGCGCCTGCGCGAAAAGGGAAAACCGCCCATCGTCGCCGGAAAGCGGAAAATCCTCGTCATCGCCAACACGCTCATTCGAAAGAATTGCTCGTGGAATTCGAAAATGAGCCTGGCCTGAGCGATCTCCCAGGGCAATCGAGTTCTAACCAAGCAGGCCTTGAAGGGCAGCATTTTGGGGTTGGCGCCCTTGGTTCGATTTTTCTTTTTCAGGGTGAAACAGAGTTCTCGAACACCTGCTTGGAGTTA
>JAISIF010000074.1 GCA_031262165.1 Myxococcales bacterium
CTCTCCATGGACTCGGCATCGTCGCAGCCGCAGATCATTGCCATCAAGGCCACGATGACGACCAGACGGAGCGGGTAGCGCTGACCCTGCAATCGCCTCGGATCCTGCAATTGGCTCAAGAGGTGCTCGAAAAACTCCAGCGCCTGCTGCTCATTGTCTTGTTCGAGTTTTTTCGACTGGTTGACACGTGGCATCTGTCTGAACGTCCTCCTGCCGAGCATCGAGCCATCGACCGCGGCAAAAAGCCCATCGTTCACGAAGCGCTTCTCCTCGCCAGAGCGAAAATTTAGAACTCGATTGCCCTGCCTGCCCTTTAGGGTCATCGAGTTCTGGATTTGCTTGACACGCCCACTACCTCCGGCCCTCCGGGATACCTCCCTCTGAGAGGGAGGCTTTCGATGGAGTCCCTCTCAGCGTCGAAATCTCCTTCGTGTCCCTCGGAGACAATCCGTAGGGGCGATTATCAATCGCCCGTGCGCAACAAGCCTCGACGACGGGCGCGGGTGATGGGGCTGGAGCCGAGAGGTCGACCAACCCCCCTCGACGATCGACTCACCTTCGACGACGGGCGATTGGTAAACGCCCCTACGAATCCATCGTCCGTGACATCCGAAAACCGAGAACTCGATGGCCTGTCTGCCCTTCAGGGCGGCCTTCGCTCTACTTTTCGGGTGAATGAGCCCTTGCACCAACCGTGAGCGCGCGGCTGCCTTGGACAAAATAAAAAGCCGCTGATTCGGGCGGGGCCACGAGGGTGCCTGCGCCGCTCGTCAGATCGACGACGTGGCCGCTGAAGAGGTCCTCGTAAATCGCGGGGCCGAGGCCCTCGACGGCGAGCGACGCGGCCGAGGCCGATCGGTTGAAGAAGGTGATGGCGCCTCCCTCTGATTCAAAGCCGAGCGCGGGTGCGTGGAACGCGGCCAGCCAATCGTCCGAGGCGAACAAGGGCACGCGCGCGCCTCGGCGCAGGGCGGGGCTCTGGCCGCGCGCGAGGCTGAGCTCACGCACGCGTGCGAGCAGCCATCGCTGTGGGTCGAGGAGGCCTTCGCCCGTCGTGACGTCGGGCAGCACGCGTCGGCAGTCCGGATCGTTGGCGCCAGCCAGCCCCACCTCATCGCCGTAGTAGATGACCGGGATGCCGGGCAGCGAGAAGTTGAACGCCAGGGCGAGGAACTGACGCCGGTAGAGATCGCTCTCCTCTGGCTGTGGCGGCGGGGCACGCCACGGATCAGCGCCGCCCAGGCCCATCGCCTCGGAGATGAAGCGGCTCGTGTCGTGGTTGCCGATGATGCGCGCCAGGCGCGAGCCCGACTTGCCCCAGAACGCCTCATTGCGGGTCAGCTCCTCTTCGAGCGTGCCGAGCCCTGCCCCGCCCTGCGCGAATGCGGCGCGCAGGCGCCAGAGCATGGGGAAGTCGAAGGCGCTGTCGAGCCCATCCACGCCAGGGCCCAGGTAGAAGCGGATGTCGGCCCGACCACCGTCGCCCTCGCCCGTGAAGATCTCGCCGAGCATCAGGCTGTCGAGGCCAAAGCGCGCGGTCTGATCGCGCAGGGCACGGAGCAGCGCGCGCGTGGCACTGCGCGGCATCATGGGCACCGCGTCCACGCGCACGCCATCGAGGTCGAAGTGGCGCGACCACCACAGGATGTCATCGACGATGGCCTGTGCCGCAGCCGTGTTCCGCTGGTTCACATCGAGCAGATACGTGTCGAACCAGCACGTCTCCATGTTGCCTGCCCAGGGGCAGTCGAAGCCGCACACGCAGGCCTGCTCGGGAGCGTCGTTGAACCAGCTCAGCGCGCCTGGGTTTTCCGATTGGGCGATGGCGTCGTTCAGGCGCGAGTTGGCCAGGACGTAGGGATGCTCGGCGTAGAGGTGATTGGGGACCACGTCGAGCACCAGGCGAAGCCCGCGCGCGTGCGCTGCCTCGACGAGCCGGGTGAGGGCCTGCTCGCCGCCGAAGGCTGGCTCGACCGCGCGCGGCGAGAGCCACCAGTAGCCGTGGTAGGCCTCGTAGAGGTTGCCGTCACGGCCTCGGAAGATGCCCGTCGGGTTCTCCATCACGGGCGAGAGCCAGAGCGTCGTCACGCCGAGCGACGCGAAGTAGCCCGCCTCCACCATCGCGCGCACGCCGTCCAGAGTGCCGCCTGCCCTCATGCCGATCGTCGATGGCGCGCCGAGCGGTCCTTCGTCACCCCAGAAGCGATCGACCATGACGTGGTAGATGATGGCGTCGTCGAGCTGGCGCGGCGCGACCTCTGATTCGACGAAGCCGCTCGACTCGATGGGCCCAACGACCTGGCCATCGCGGTCAGAGGCCGTAAGCGAGAGCGTGTATTTGCCGGGCGGGAGATCCTGGATCGTGACGCTGATTCGATCGCCCTGAACCGAGACGTCGAGTGGGACGTCGAGCGCTCGATTGCCACTCCGCAGCTTCACCTCGATCGACGATCGACCGACGCCAGATCCCTTCCAACCAGGCGTGAACCGCGCGCGCCAAGTCAGGCTGTCAGCGGAAGATCGATCGATTCCTTCGAAAGCGAGGGTCGGCTGGCCGCAGTCCGGGATGGTGACGCGTGAGACCTCGGTGTCGAAAGGCGCGGCAGTCGCGGCGAGCGGGTTTTGGACGAAGACCGCGCGCGTGTTGTTCGGGTCGGGCAACAGCATGCCGCCCACGTCCAGGCCGTAGTCATGGGTACCAGGCGGCAGGTCGAGCACGGCCTTGCGCCAGTCCACGCCATCGCCGCCATCGACACGCTTGAACTCGATCGGCGTCTGCCAGCCATCGAAGCTGGTCCGCAGCACGGCGCGCTCGGCCGCCGTTGGCTCGATGGGCAGCGCGACCTGTTGGGAGAGCTGGACTGGGCGATACCAGACGACGAGGCGGCAGTGATCCGGCATCGGCTCGTCCTCGGCGCACGCGCTGGCGACAATCGCGAGCGAGGTGATCGTGATCGTCAGGATCGAGAGGCGCGCGATCATCGAGGGCAGCAGTCTGGATACAGAGGACATGAGTGAAAATCCTTTCGAGGCCTCTCTTCGGGTGGCGTTTCTTAAAAAACACAAAGGGCGCGATTGCTCGCGCCCCTGTCGTGGAATTCATCCTCCTGGCTTTTCAGCGCATCAGTCGACGTTGAACCACCACTCGGCGCTCAAGCCCAGGAAGTGATCGACCTTCCGATCGATGCGCTCGTCGGCGCTGCCATAGAGCGCCTGACGGGCGTCGGCGTTGAGCAAGCGGATGGCGTAGATCGCCCGGATGGTGGGGCGGCCCATGAAGCCGTCAGCGCTCGGGACGAACGAGGGCATGAGGCCGAACTGGACGACCTGCGCGCGCACCGGGGTCTTGCCATCGTCCGAGAAGGTGTGCGGCGCCCGCAGCTGATACGAGGCGTCGAGTGCCAGGTGGAACTGCTTGTGGAGGAAGACGGTCGGCCGAAGGTTGACGACGACCTCCTCGTAGTCGCGCGCGTTGTTCTCCAGGCCACTCGCGTCGCGGAACAGCGAGACATAGGCGGCCAGCGGGATGGCGAACCGGCTCTTCTCCAGCGTTCCGGAGAAGGCTGCGGTGAAGAGCTTGGCGTCCGCCGCCTTGCGATCGAGCGCGAGGCCAAACGGCGTGGTCATCTCGCCATATGCCCCCAACCCCGCGCCGAACTTGAGCCACAGCGAGCCCGACAGGCCATCGCCCGTCCACCCTTTGAGCTGCGCGCCCACCACCCAGCCCGAGTCGCGCGGCCAGGCATAAACCGCCCCGCTCGTGGGCTCGTTCTTCTCGCCAGACGGCAGATCGTGGCGCTCGACGTAGAGGCGGGCGAGGCCAGTATCGACGAGGGGGTAGGTCAGCCGCAGCGAGACGATCGAGCGCTGGCGATCGAGGAGCGCGTCGCTGACCGCGCCGATGGTGTCGTGGCTGGGCGACTCGATGATCTGGAGCTGGTAGTCGTTGTCGAGCCTGTTCACGCCCACGTGCGCGGCGATCTCCAGCTTCTCCACCTTGAGGCTGAAGCCGCCGCCGAGCGTGTTGAGGTTGTCGAGGGGCCAGTAGTCGAGCAGGTAGATGTCGTCGCCGCGATACATGCGCGAGCCGACCCACACCCCGAAGTCCTTCCAGAACAGATCGTCTACCTGAACGAACATATTGCGCAGCGCGAGGCTCACGTCGAACTCGCCCGTGTAGTGGAACGCCTCTTGGCCGAGCGCGATCGTCGTCACGAGCTTGGCCTTGGTCCCGATCTCGTTCGCAGGAACGAGCAGGCGGTAGCGGAAGTGGAGTTCCTGATACGAGGGCTCGATCAGGCGCGGCCCGCGGGAGGTCACGTTCGTCTGGCGCCCTGTCTTGCCCTGGAGATCGGTGCCGAACTGGATGTTGCCGTAAGAGCCGAACTGAAAGGCGGGGGGGAGCGTGGGCGTTGGTGCCGCCGTGGCCTGAGCCTGATCGACCTGCTCCTGGGGTTGAGCGAGCGAGACAGCGGGGCTGGCGAGGCTGATGAGGGCCACGGTGACAAGGGACGGGAGAAAGGCGCGATGGTGAGTCATGGTCGATGAGTGTCCGCGTCGAGAGGAGGTGGGGTAAGGGCGATCGAATTTTTTCGGACGTCACGAACACGATACCTAGGAGCAGCCCCCTGTGCCTGCCCGTCGTGCGTGAGCATGTCGCCTATCGACAGGGGGCGGCCACAGGGGCCGCCCCTACATCTCTACTGGGCGTTCCTGACATAGACGGCCGAACCGCCTCTTGGAACCGTGAACTGCCCGGTCGTGCTCGTCGCGCCGCTGATGACGTCCTTGAGCGTGCCCGAGGCGTTCGCACAGCTCCCCGTCCAATCGCTGCCACTCCGGTTGATGCCCACGACCGCCGTGTCACCGTCGCGCTCCATCTTGTAGACCCACACGTCGGGCTGGGTGGCACAGTTCGTCCGGCGGCCATAGCGGAAGGCCTTGTTGTCCTTGCGCGCCTTGGCCAGCTTCTTCAGGTGGCTGAACGTGGTCTGCTCGTCGTTCGTCAGATTCTCGAACTTCATCATCCGGCGGTTGTCCGGGTCCTTGCCACCATCCATGCCGAAGTCGTCGCCCTGATAGATGAGCGGCATCTCGGGCGAGGTCATCACGATGGTCTGGGCGCGGCGCAGCCGATCGTGGTTGCCACCAGCGAGTCGGAGGGCGCGCTCGACGTCGTGGTTGCCCATGAAGTTCGGCATGATCGCCTGGCCGTAGAGATTGCGGAAATACGTGTCGAGGTAGGCGATGCCGTTGCCCATGTCGCCATAGGAGCCGTTGTTGCCCAGGAGGGGGTTCAGTATCTTGTAGTAGAAGGCGAAGCTGAACTGGCCAGTGAGCTTGTCGTCGCCGATCCACTTGGCGAGGTTGGCCTCGTTGCCGTCGAAGGTCTCGCCGACCGTGAAGAAGGTGAGCCCCGTCGTCTCCAGCTCCTCCTTGATGCGGGCGCGGATGCCGGTCGTGAACTTCATCGACATGTGCTTGACCGCGTCGAGCCTGAAGCCGTCGACGTCGAATTCCTGCGCGAGCCAGATCGCGTGGTCGAGGACCAGGTTCAGGGCATCCTGCGAGCCGTCGAAGTCGAAGTCGGCGAGGTAGGCGTTGAACCAACAGCGGAAGGTCCAATAGGTGTGGTCGTAGTTCATCACGCCGTCGGTGTAGTCGCCGCAGTACTTGATGGGATCGACGTTGAACCAGCCCTGGTTCTTGTAGAGCGGCCACAGCGGGCTCTGGCTTCCAGACGCCTCGAGCGGGTTCGAGATGCCGAAGACGTGGTTGGCCACAAAGTCGACGAGCACGCGGATGCCTTTGGAGTGCGCGAGCTGGATGAATTCGCGCAGATCATCCTCGGACCCGAAGTGCGGCTCGATGGGCGTCGCGATGCCAGCGTCGATGAACATCTGCTGGTTGGTGTCGGTCCAGCCCGTCGCGATGGGCCAGTAAGCATGGTAGGCGGCGTATTTTTGAGCGTTGCCGCCCTCCACACCGAGGCCATAGCCGTCGGTGCCGATGATGGGCGAGCTGATCCAGATGGTGTTGACGCTCAGCTCGTCGAAGAAACCTTCGCGCATCTTCTGGGTGAGGCCCTTGTGGTCGCCGCCCATCCAATCGTTGAGCGGATTCTCGGTGTTGACCTTCGCGTCGTTCGATGTGTCGCCGTTGGCAAAGCGGTCGGTCATCACCTGATAGAGGAGACCGTCCTCCCAGGTGAATCGCTGCGGCTCTACCCAGATCGGGACGTAGAGCGCCTTGTAGCCCTCGAGCCGGAACAGCCATGTGTATTTCCCGAGGGGGAGGCCACTCTCCTTGATGGTGATCCTGCCCTGATCCATCTGAGTGAAGTCGATGATCACCGAATCCTTGGTGAAGATGCCGCCCGTCTGGCCCAGGAAGGCCTCGACGAAATTGAAGACCACGCCGTTGCGCGTGATCTTGGCGTTCGGGAGCGTCTGCGTCGGGTCGTCCGTCAGCTTGTATTCGACGGTGAACTCGTAGGCGCCCGTCTGGCTCGAACCGTTCGTCGGGTGCTTCATCGACAGGCCGAGCCAGCTCCCCGTTGGCGTGATGATCGGTCCATCACCTCCGCCTCCGCCTTCGCCGACACTGGCCGTCCCAACGGTCATCGTGGCGGAGGTAATGATGCCAGGCGAGGCGTCGCAGTAGATCCAATCCACGCCGTCATTCGGCGAGAAGCGCAGGATCCAGCTGAAGGTTCCCTCGATGTCGGTCGGGAAGCTCCCCTTGAACTCGTCGTTGTTCTCGCGATCGCCATTGCAGTCCATGTCCAACCAATCGAAGTGGCCGGCGATGATGGGATAGGTGACGTTCCGAGAGGTGACGCCGAGCTGCATCCGGTGGCCATCGAGGCACGCCGAAGCCGAGTCAGTCACACCGTCGATCCAGATTTGCCCATAGATGTCGGTCTCTGGGGGGCCCTGATCCTTCTCGTATTGGAGCGTGGCGCCAAACCCCTTGTCCTGCCACTGACCAGCCCACTGAACGCCGCACCAGTGATCGGCGGAGATGAGCGGCGGCGCGCTCTCGCAGTTCGTCCCGTTCGCAACGTAGCCGTGCGGGCAGTTGCAGACGGCTTGGTTACCCTCGGTCGAGCAGACACCGCCATTCGAGCATTCGACGCCCTCGCAGGCGTCCATGGCGCAATAGCGATCCGCGTCGCACTTCTCACCCTGCGCCGTGTCGCAGTCCTCGTCTGACGCGCAGCGGCCAGGCGCTGGGATGCACGCCTGGGGAGAACTCGCCAGGTCGCAGATCTGCCAGGAGGCGCAGTCCGCGTCGCGGTAGCACAGATGCACCGTGGCATCGGGAGGGATGCCCTGAGAGCCGCCGTCACCGCCGTAGCCATAACCACCCGAATTGCCGTTGCCGTCTGGGTTGCCAGGGGTTGGGTTGAAGTAGTCCGCGTCAGGCACCTGATCGGTAGGGTCGTCACCACAGGCGAGCGCGCCAAGAGAGAGGGCCAGGCAAAGAACAAGGAAACACAGGCGGGGAAACCGTCGTTGGGTAGAGAGCATACAGGGCTCCTTTTGCGTTGGATGCTTTGGGGATTGCGGTCAAGACGAGGCAGACTTGTCAGGTTCTCATTTTTCTTGAGAGCGCACAAGCGCATTGCGCGTAAGCTCCCTACAGGTCGATTCGATCCGCATAGAACGCAAAACTCCTTTCGATGAACGATTCGTCAAAAAGCAATCATTTACCCCATCTGCGTCAGGCCATTTCCCCGATTCAATCCAAGTGACGCATAAACGCGATACTCTTGGAATTTCGCCCTTCCATTCCATTCAATTCAATCGATGCATGCATTTCATCTGTAGGCTGGGTTTGATCAGAGCGAAAACCCAGCACAAAGAATCCAGACAGCGGTCGATTCGTCTAGAGTGCGAACCCAAACATTTTTTCAAAATAGATCATTGGTATTGAATATGACCCTCCTTTGAGAGCCGATCGCGCGCTGGCAAAAATGCGAGGGATTTCTCGGTAAAAAATTGCCAGATTGCTGACTCCTCTCCTACACTTCGTCGTTTTTTGGCCTGTCTCGACGCGAGCCGACGCGCATGAGAGACATTCAAGCCCTTCGAAAGAAGGGCTGACGAAGCCACCAATCGACGCCCCTGGACTCCACCGCAGGGTCAGGGGCGTCAGCGTTCGACGACACTGACGATATGAGAGGGTTGGCTGGAATGAGCCGACACGAATGGTCCAATGACGAAACAACGGGGAATCAGATGAATAAAGGAAATCTTCTGAGCTTGCTTTCGGCCGCGGTTGCCTCACTGGCCGCCGCTGGCTGCTGGAGCGGTGACGATGTCCAGCCCAAGATCACGAACCACGTCGATGACTGGCGCGACGAGGTCATCTACCAGCTCCTCACCGACCGTTTTGCCGACGGCGATCTGGGGAACAACTACAACGTCGATAAGAACAACCTGGGCCGCTACAACGGCGGCGACTACCAGGGCGTCATCGACAAGATCCCCTATCTCAAAGGGCTGGGCGTCACGGCCGTCTGGATCTCCCCCATCATCAAGAACGTCGAGGAGGACAGCGGTTACGCCAGCTACCACGGCTACTGGGCCCAGGACTTCAGCTCTCTCAACCCACACTTCGGCGACATGGCCCAGCTTCGCCAAATGATCAACGCGCTCCACGCGGAGGGCATCAAGGTCATCCTCGACATCGTGACGAACCACGTCGGCCAGCTCTTCTTTTACGACATCAACGGTAACCAGGTTCCGGACGAGACGGTTTACTTCAATGCGAACGACACGGCCGAGCGCAGCCAGGCGTGCGGCGACAACTACACGGGCGCTATGTGGCAACTCTGTATGGACCAGGTGACCCATGTCTCGGAGTGGGACCCCTACTACGAGGCGAACGGCATCCAGGGGCGCACGAGCCTCGGCCCCTCTGGGCCAGCCCCAATCGAGTGGCTCTACATGCCCGAGATCAACCGCGTACCGCCCATGCCCGCCGAGTTCCAGAACAAGGCCTGGTACAACCGACGCGGTCGCATCGAGAGCTGGCGCAAGACAGACCAATACGAGACCGCCAATCACATGAACGACGTGGTCGAGCACGCCGACTTCCCGGGTGGCCTCAAGGACCTCAACACCGAGCGACAGGACGTGCGCGACGCGATGTTCAAGGTCTACGCGCAGTGGATCGAGGAGCTCGATCTCGACGGCTTCCGTATCGATACGGTCAAGCACGTCGAGCACGGGTTCTGGCAGGACTTCTGTCCGCGCATCCGTCAGCACGCGACGAGCATTGGCAAAGAGCGCTTTCTCATGTTTGGCGAGGTCTTTGGCAGCGGCATCCAGAAGATTGCCAGTTATTCCTATGACAATGAGCTCGATACGCTCTTCAACTTCCCTCAGAAATATGAGCTCGATGGCGTCTTCAAAGGAGGCGCGGCGCCGCGCCAGCTTCAGGTCAATCACTACGGAAAGCATGGTGATTTCGAGGCGTGCGGCTCGGATTGCGATTGGATGAAGAATTCACCCAATTTCAACGGATTCAATGGCGCACCCATCACTGGCCTGACGAATACCGACGGTGAGACGGTCAATTCGCGCAACATCATCGTGAATTGCCTCGACAACCACGACGTGGCGCGCTTCCGCTTCAATGAGAGCAAGCCCGCCGATCCCTATCCCGTCCGCGACCTCCAGATGGCGCTCGCCTATATCCTGCTTCAGGAGGGCATCCCGGCCATCTATTACGGAACCGAGCAAAACTATTCGGGCGGAAACGATCCGCGCAACCGCGAGCCACTGTGGCATTCGAATTATTCGACCTCCACGGACACGTATCAGTGGATCAGCAAGCTGACCAAAATCCGCAAGGCCTACGCGCCGCTCCGCCGCGGGACGATGGACTTCAAGTGGGCGAGCTCCAGCCCGGCTGGTGCCGAGGATACGGGCATCCTGGCGTTCGAGCGCGCCTACCGCGGTAAGACCGTGCTGGTCGTGATGAACGCAAGCCAGACGCAGACCTCCTCGACGTCCTATGGCAACGATTGGATGTCCACGAGCTTTGCCGGCAACACGGCGCTGACCGACGTGATGACCGGGCAGGTCCACAGCGTGGACGGCTCGGGCAACCTCAAGCTGACGCTCGGCGCTCAGACCGTGATGGTCCTCGTCCCCTCTTCGGACGTCGTCGCGCTCTGAGCCTGATGTGTCGAGGGCGCGGCTCTTCGTCGCGCCCTCACCTCAATCGAGTCCACCGATTCGACATCCGAAAATTGGAAACTCGATTGCCCTCACAACTCCCCCTCTCGGCTTCACCGACATCCCCTTCCCTTCCCCATCGATGAAGGGAACTCCAAGAAACGCCTCCCTCTCGGAGAGAGATGGCCCGGAAGGCCGTAGGGAGTGCTCGTGCCAAACCAACCGAGAACGACGGCCGCCCAGCTTCATCGCCCCGCTTGCCTTGACCCTCCTTCGCACCGTGAACTAAGGACTCATCCCTCAATTAGGACCGAGCATCGCGAAGGATGGGGAATGTCAGACGAGAGGCGAGACGGGAGCTTCCAGACGGAAGTGACCAACGAAGCAACGAAGACTGGCGTTTCTCGGACGAGCGGGGCGACGGGATAATTGATGGATAAGTCCTAAGAGGCCGCGCTCCTGAAATCGACGTTCGCCGACATGCTTTTTTTGGAGGTGGATACCTCTCACGCATCGAGATGAATCTCTCGTGATCCCTCGTCCATGACCGACCGCGAAGCCTCTTCAGCCCCCACTCTCCCCAGCGCTCCGGTCAAGGCTCACGTCGGGGTCATCGACATCGGCTCGAACGCCATCCGTCTCCAGGTCGTCCGCCTGTTTCAGGACGGCGGGTTCAGAGTGATCGCCGACGAGCGCGATCCCATCCGCCTCGGCACCGAGGTTTTCCGCTCCGGGATGCTCTCGACCCAGGCCATGGCCGACGCGCTCCAGACGCTCGCACGCTTCAGCGAGCTGGCGCGCAGCCACGGCGCGCAAGAGCTCCGCTCCGTGGGCACGAGCGCCATGCGCGAGGCCAAGAACGGCCAGAGCTTCGCCCGTGAGATCGAGACCTCCATCGGCCTCAAGGTCGAGGTGATCAGCGGCGAGCGTGAGGCGCAGCTCATCGCCCGCGGCGTGCTCTCCGGTTTTCAGGTCCCGGCCAGGAAGTTCGTGCTCGCCGACATCGGCGGCGGCTCGACTGAGATCAGCGTCGTCGATCGCGGTCACAACCGCTTCGGCATCTCGCTGCCCCTGGGCTCTGCGCGCCTGACCGAGAGGTTCTGCCACTCCGATCCCCTCTCGGGCGCCGACGAGCGCGCGCTGCGCGAGTTCATCCGCGCGGAGCTCGAGCGCAGCATCCCCTCGGCGCTCCTGCCCTGCCCCACCCTCGTCGGCAGCGCGGGCACCTTCGGGGCAGTCGGCAACTTCATCCGGCGCCGTGTGAGCACCGACTCGGGAAAGGACGCGCGCGGCAATGCCATCTCCAGCCGCACGAAGTTCTCGTTCCTGGATCTGACCCGGACCTGCACCTGCCTGTGCGCCATGGACCTGAGCGCGCGGCGTTCGGCACGCGGCATCGAGGAGCGACGCGCCGAGATCATCGTGGCGGGCGCGCTCCTGCTCCACGAGCTCGGGCAATTCTTCTCGGTCGAGACATTTCGAGGCGCGCGCCGAGGACTGCGCGACGGCCTCATGCTCGAAGAGCTGGAGAAGCTCGGCGCGACCCTGCCCAAGACCGCGCAACGGCCCCCTGCCGCCAAATGACGATGAATGACTGACTGAATGACTGACACCGTGGGCTGAGCAGCGCCATATCTGCCCCAATCGACCTGATTACCTGGACACTGGAGAACGCGACGTGACGGACATGGCCGGAAAGCAGCCGCCTGCGGGCGCTGGCACATTTTGGCTCTACAAGCAGCACGATCTCCTGCTCGGTCCGGTCCCCTACGAGGCGATCGTCGAACAGCTGTATTCGGGCGACATCGACGGCAGCACGCCCATCTGCGAGCAGGGCAGCGGCCTCGATTTCAAGCCTCTGGGCGACAACCCGCTGTTCTTCGTTCACCTGGCCAAGGCGAATGCCAAGCTCAAGGTCGAGGCCCAACACCGCGACGTGGTCCAGACCCGGCGCCGCGCGCTCGGCCTCAAGGCCGTGCTCGTCACCCTGTTGGCGCTCCTCGGCCTCATCGCGATCGGCTTCGGCGCCCGCTACCTGGCCGTGAACCGGCCCTGGGAGCGCAAGGTCGTGCTGCCCGATCCGATCATCACCGACGAGCTGCCGCTCATCGCGCTTGCCTCCAGAAACAAGGCGGCCTTGGATGACGACGAGGGCATGGCCTACCCGACCTCTCCGAGCGGTGCCGGTGCGCAGGGCGCTGTCACACCGCCGAAAGCGCCGGGCACGAGATCGAGGGCCACGACCTCCGCGCGGCCGCGTTTGCCCGCTGGAGTGGGCGCGCGCGCCGATCGCGATGGCCTCCACAGTCACCAGACGTGGGACGAGGACAGCATCCAGCGCATCCTCGCGGCCAAGAAGAAGACGCTGCACCCCTGCCTGACCGCCGAGTCCCATCGCCAGGACGATCCAGCTTGGTCTGCCCGAATCCCGCTCGAATTCACGGTCGCCAACACGGGCAAGGTCTCCAAGCTCTGGATCGATCACCACGACTACAAGAGCGAATCGTCGGAGCTCCACAAGTGCATGTTCAAGGTGCTCGGCGGTTGGCAGTTCCCGCCTTACGAGGGCGAACAGGCCAACGTCTCGATGGTCTTCAATGTCCGAGCGCGGTGAGCGGTGACGGGAGCGAAACCACCAGAACTCGCTTGCCCTGGTGGTGACGGTGACGAATGGTTCGAGGAATCGTCTTTTCAGGAGAAACCCATGCACATTGGAATCGTCGGAGCTGGCCTCGCGGGCGTGGCCGCCGCTGAAGTGGCCGCCAAGCGTGGTTCGAATGTCGTTCTCTTCTCGGCGGAAGCCGCCCTCCCCTATTTCCGACCGCGCATCGTGGAGGTGGCAGCGGGCAACACCCCTGAAGAAGCCATCACGGTCCACCCGCGCGCCTGGTTCGACGAGCGCGGCATCGAGCTGAGGCTCGCCTCGCCCGTCGAGTCGGTCGACGTCTCGAGTGACGGCTTTCAGGTGCGCGCAGGAACGTCGATCGAACGCGTCGATCGGCTGATCCTGGCCACGGGCGCTGGCCCGTTCACGCCGCCGCTCTACGCCACGCCGCGCGCGCGCCTCTCGCCGCTCTGGACTTTGGCGCACGCCCGCCACATCGCCTCGAAGCTGACGCCAGGATCGCGCCTGTGCGTCATCGGTGGCGGTATCCTGGGGATCGAGCTCGCGCTCGCCGCCGCGCAGCGGGGCGACATCCGCGTGACGATCGTGGAGATGGCCCCTCGCCTGATGGGTGCGCAGCTCTGCGAGCCGGTGGCCTCGACGCTCGAGGCAGTGCTCGAACGGCGTGGCATCGACGTGCGCACGAACGCCTCAATCGCGTCGTTCGAGGATAGGCCAGATGCGCTCGCGCTCTGTCTCACGGACAGCAGCGCCATCGCGGCAGACCAGGTCGTCTATTCGCTGGGCGCGCGGCCTTCGATGGCGTTGGCGCGAACGATCGGCGTGGCCACGGGCCGCGGCATCCAGGTGAACGCCTCCCTGGAGACCTCCATCCCCGGCATCTTTGCTTGCGGCGACGTGGCCGAATTCGCGGGCATCACGCGCAGCATCGCGCTGGAGGCAGTGAAGCAGGGGCGCGTGGCAGGCGAGAACGCGGCGGGCGGCGCGGTCACCTATCAGAGCGCCAGCGTGCCGCTCTCCTATCGCCAGCCAGGCTTCGAGATCCTCGCGATCGGCCCAGCACACCCCGAAGGCGCCGAGATCCGCGACATCCCCGTCGAGGCTGGGATCTGCACGCTCGTGCTCCAGGACGGCAAAATCGTCGGCGTGCAGGCGATCGATGCCCGCGACGCCTTCCGCCAATTCGAGAAGCGGATCGGCGAGACGTTCTGAATCTTCTCTGTCCCCTCTCGCACGAGTGGAAGCAGCGGGAGATTCCTTAGGACCTCTCCCTCAATTATCCCGTCGCCCCGCTCGTCCGTGAAACGCCAGCCTTCGTTGCTTCGCGGTGCAAAGGTCCTCAGGAAGGGATGTGTCATTAGATTCGTCCAGATTGGCGAATCATCCTTCGATGACATCCCTCTGCCGTTCACAGGAGCAGGAAACCTCACGCTCCGATCCGCCTGAGCACGAAGAACTTCAGATAGCGCCCCTCGGGGAACTGGAGCGCGATCGGGTGATCGGGCGGCTGGAATTTCTGGAAGAGCAGCTGGAGGCGCACGTCTGCCTTGGCCGCCGCCTCGCGGATCGCGTCGAGGAACGCCTCACCCGACACGCGCGCCGTGCAGCTCGCCGTGCACAGGATCCCGCCCTCCTCCACGAGCGCGAGCGCCGTCCGGTTGAGCGCCGCGTAGCCCGACAGCGCCGCGTCCACCGCGCGTTGGCTCTTGGCGTAGGCAGGCGGGTCGAGGATGACCATCCCGAACTTCTCTCCCCTGGCGTGGAGCCGCTTGATCGTGTCGCCCACGTCGGCTGCCCAGAAGTCGTGCGGCGCAGCGTCGATGGCGTTCAGCTCGAAGTTGCGGCGGGCCAATCCGATCGCGTCCGCATCCAGATCCACGGTGACCACGCGCGTGGCGCCACCCATGGCCGCGTTCACCGAGAAGCCGCCCGTGTAGCCAAAGCAGTTGAGCACGCTCCTGTTCGAGGCAAGCGAGCGGACGAGCAGGCGGCTCTCGCGCTGGTCGAGGAAGAAGCCCGTCTTCTGGCCAGTGAATGGATCGACCTCGAAGGCCGCGCCGTTTTCGAGAATCGGCAGGCGCTCGGGTGGCCGCGCGCCCCACAGGAGCTCGCCCTCGCTGGCCTTGAGATCGTCGCGGCCGATGACGCCTTGGAGCCCAGGGACCACGGCGCGCAGCGCTTCGACGAGGCGCGCGCGGTGCGGGAGGAGGCCCGCCGAGTAGAGCTTGAGCACGGCAAAGCCCGCGTAGAGATCGACGATCACGCCGGGCAGCCCATCGCCCTCGCCGTGGATGAGCCGAAAGGCGTTCGTGTCGTCGCGCGCCACCAGGGCCTGGCGCAGGGCGAGGCAATCCTCGACGCGGCGCCGCAGAAACGATGCATCGACGCGCTCGTTCGGATCGAGCGTGAGCACGCGGATCGCGATGGCCGCCTTGGGATCCCAGTAGCCGCGCGCCACGAAGTGATCCCTGCCATCCACGACGTCCACGATGGCGCCCGCGGGCAGTGGCGCCGATGGCCTGAGCGCGTTCTTGAAGATCCAAGGATGCCCCGCGCGGATCTGCCGCCCGAGATCTTTGGCCAGAGTGAGCTTGACGTTGAACATGGCGCTCCTTAAGGGCTCGCGGCCCTTTGAAGGGCGCGCCTTCTACACATCCTGGCCCGCCGCGAAACCCCCAGCTTTCATTCGCACGCACTGGTTCAGCTCGACCCGACTCAGGAGGATCTCGTTCATGAAGTCTCAGCCCCGACTCCGAAGCCTGACCTTGCTCATCTGCTGCGCCGCCGCTCTGTCCTGGTGGGGATGCGCCACGCTCGGCATCACCTCCTCTTCGGACGACAGCGCGCCCGTGACCGTGCCCGTGCCTCCCGAGGAGCAGGCAGACGCGGAGTGCGCCGAGAAGATCGAGGATGCCCGCTACAAGCTGTGCGACGACCCGCCGCCGACGCTCCCGTTCGACCACCTCGATCGCGCCAAGAATGCGTGGCGCACGATGAAGGATCGCTGCCCAGAGCAGATGCGGACCGGCATGGCCCTGCGCAAGCTGGAGAAGTGCATCGACCAGATCGAGAGCACGCCTTCGCTCAAGGACGACGCCGTGGAGCAGCGCCGCACGTCTGGTCAACGCAAGGCTCGGGCGCTCAAGGGCTCGCCCGAATACGGACAGGCCGCCCGACGCCTGAAGAAGGCGCTCGCCTCGATCGAGGACGCCGCGTGGTCTCACGAGCGCGCTGTCCAGGCTGGGGACGAGAAGGAGGAGCGCTTCCAGGCCGCCATCTGGGACGAGGCCGAGGACCAGTATCTCAAGGCGCGCCGGAGCATCGAGCAGATGATGGAGCACGCTGGCCTGGAATTGGACGATGGCCGCGCCTACGGCATGTGGTGAGTCGATTTCGAAAGCATCGATTTCAATAAAATTCAATAAACGCAGAAAAGCCCGCACTGATTGGTGCGGGCTTTTTTGTGGCCACTATTGTGGGTGGGCAGTCCATATCGATGGTTTGAAGGAGGAGACATCGAAAAGGCAAATAATGTTCAGATAATAATCACCTCTCCTGGATACACACCCTCTATGTCTGAATTTGATTTTCCAGAAGACGAATGTGACTCAGACTTATATGTAGTAGAATCATGGCGTATCATGCTTGAGAAAGAATAATATTCTCCATGAAGCAGACGATGATCTGATTGATTGATTGAAAAAAAAATCCACAAACAAAACGCCGCACATCTCATTCAGATACGCGGCGTTTTTATTTTGAGGAGCTCCAATCCACTTCGTCACTCACCGCCCATAAATAATCGCCTCCTTGTGGAAGAGCCGCTCGACGAGCCAGAGCGTCGCGCCCGAGTAGAGCAGGCTCGTCATCCAGCTGATGCCAACGGCGGCCGACGCGAGGGGCATGAGCTTCACCACGTCGAGCACGAGCATCTGCTGCGAGAGCACGGGGACGAAGCTCATCCAGAGCGCCGAGTCGAACGGGTTGAGCAGCACGAGCACTGCCGGGAGCGTGGGGATCAGGTTGAACAGGCTCAGGTAGGTCTGCGCCTCCTTGAACGAGTGCGCGAAGGTCGCGACGAGCATCTGGAGCGCGGCGCCGACAAAGGTCAGCGGCACCAGGATGGCCAGCATGGCGCCGAAGCGGCCCCACGTGAGCGTGAAGGGGATGCCGAGGCTGTCGAGCGGCGCGGCAAGCAGCGCCAGCGCAAAGCCAACCAGGCACAGGATCACGACGGCGATGGAGGCCACGACGGCCGCTGCCCACTTGCCGAGCACGATCGACAGGCGCGAGGCAGACGAGAGCAGCAGGGGCTCCAGAGAGCCGCGCTCGCGCTCGCCCGCTGTCACGTCGATGACGAGGTTCATGCCGCCAATGAACGCCGCCATCATGAGGAAGAGCGGGATCATCGTGAGGAGCTGCGCCGCGCGCTGGGCTGGCGTGGCGATGTCCAGCTCGGAGAGCTTCATGGGCTGCGCGAGGGTCGGGTCAACGCCGCGCGCGAACAACCGGAGCGTCCCGAGCTGCTGCGACCACGAGAAGAGCAGCATCTGGACGCGCTGGACGTCCTTGGCCGAGGCCGTGTTCGAGCGATCGACGACCAGGGTCAGCGCGGCGGGCTCGCCTTTGCTGAGCGCGTCGCCAAAGTCGGGCTCCACGATGAGGCCCAACTTGGACTCACCGCTCTTGACGCGCGCCTCGGGCCGCTCGGCGATGGGCGTCACGGTGATGCCCTCGCCTTCGAGGAACCGCACGAGGCCAGGCGCGCGCTCAGCCCCCTGGATCGGCAGCGTGATGGGCCTGTCGCGCATCCAGCCGTCGAGCACGAAGAAGAGCAGGAGAAAGCAGAGTGGTCCGCTGATGGGCAGGACGAGCGCCGCGAGGAGTGAGCGGCGATCGCGCAGGTGATCGCGCAGCTCCTTCATCAAGACGGTGGCGGCAAAGCGCATGGGGGCTCCGGTGGATGCTGGCACGAGTTCAAAAGAGGGGAGGCAGGACGTCCGGCGGGCCGAGGTTTTGTCGTGTGGCTGGCCGACATGGATGAACGGTCCTCGGCGCCTGCTTCTCAACAAACATGTCTTCATTGCGAGGAGCGAGGTCTCTCACCCTCCAGAAGGCGCCGCGCGCGACTGAGCGTCTCTGAGGACTCATCCCTCGATTCTCCCGTCGCCAAAGCTCGCCCGTGAAAGGTCACTCGTCGTTGCTTCGCTCTTCACTTCCGTCAAAGAAGCGCCCGCCGCGCGCCTCGTCTGGCACTCCCTGTCCTTCGCGGTGCAGAGGTCCTCATCGAGGGATGAGGCCTAAATCCCAAGCCATCCTCAAAACTCGGCCTTCAGCGGTCGAGAGAGCAGATCGCCCAGGGCAGCCCTCGGTGACTGGCCCTCGAACAGGACACGGTGCACGGCACACGAGATGGGCATGTCGATGCCATCTCGCTCGGCGATCTGGCGGGCGCTTTTGGCCGTGCACACGCCTTCGGCCACGGTCAGGCGGTTTTTCTGGAGCTCTTCGAGTGTCCGGCCCTGGCCGAGCGCCATGCCCAGCTCGCGGTTGCGCGAGAGCGTGCCAGTGCACGTGAGCACGAGGTCTCCCATGCCCGACAGGCCGGAGAGCGTCATGGGGTTGGCCCCGTGCTGGACCGCCGCGCGCGTGATCTCGGCCAGGCCGCGCGTGATCAGGGCTGCCTGTCCGTTGAAGCCGAAGCCGAGCCCCTGCGCCGCGCCAACGGCGATGGCCATGACGTTCTTGAGGGCGCCCCCGTATTGGACGCCGATGAGATCGATCGACGTGTAGACGCGGAGGACCTCGTTCGAGAACGCGGTCTGGACGAGGCGCGCGATGCGGTCCCAACGCGCGGCCACGGTGACGGAGGTCGGCTGGCCCTCAGCCACCTCGCGGGCGAACGACGGCCCAGACACGATGGCGATGTAGGGATGGCGATCGACCGGCAGCACATCCTCCAGGACCTCGCTCATCGTGAACAGCGTCTCGTTCTCGATGCCCTTGGCCACGGTGACGATGGGGATGCGTGGGGGCAGCGATGGTTCGAGCTGCGCCGCGATGGCACGTAGCCCATGCGAAGGCACGGCGAGCAAGACGAGCTCGGCGCCCTCCGAAGCCTCGCCGAGGCTGTCGAAGGCGGTGAGCGTGGGCGCCAGCGCGATGCCCGGCAGATACATCGCGTTCTCGTGGGCAGCGTTGATGAGAGGGACGAGCTCGCTCTCGCGGGCCCAGAGCTGGACGTCGTGGCCCTTGAGAGACAGCAGGTTGGCGAGCGCGGTTCCGAACGCGCCTGCGCCGATGACTGCGATGCGCATGATTTTCTCCGATGGTGCGATGAAGTGAGCGGCGGGCAGGGCGGGCGAGTTCTAAGGACTTAGGACTCATCCCTCGATTAGGGCCGAGCACCGCGAAGGGCGGGAATGTCAGACGAGGCGCGAGGAGGGATCTTCCCGAGGGAAGTGAAGAGCGAAGCAACGACAGGGCGGCCTTTTTTCTATTTTTTTGATCTCGAATCGGGATGTGTCGGGGCGTTGCGGGCAACGCCCGTCGTGTTTGTGTCGAATGACGACCGCAGGGCGCTCTTCGCAACGCCCCGACGAAGACACGCCTCGATCTTGGTCGAAAAGCAGAACTCGATTGCCCTGGAAGCAACGAAACCTGGCGTTTCACGGACATGGGGAGGGCGACGGGAGAATCGAGGGATGGGGCCTAAGGGCTTATCCCTTAATTAGGACCGAGCACCGCGAAGGACGGGAAATGTCAGACGAGGCGCGAGGAGGGAGCTTCCAGACGGAAGTGACCAACGAAGCAACGAAGTCTGGCCTTTCACGGACATGGGGAGGGCGACGGGAGAATCGAGGGATGGGGCCTAAGTTTTTCGACTCGAACGCTCTCCCGACGGCGTTCCGCAGCGCCTCCCTCGAAGAGGGAGCGGCTTCTCTTGGAGTCCCACTCACCGAGGGGAATGTCGGCAAAGTCGGCAGGCGGGCGTCGCGTGGTGGACGCTAGGTCGTGTCCTCGAACTCGATTGTCCTGAGCGGCGCGCAACGCCCCGACGAAAAACACGTATCGCTCATCATTGGATGTCGGGGGGATGTCGGGATCACGCCAAGCCCTGGATCAGGCGCCGTCCCTATCCTTGAAGAGATCGGCGAGGTCCTGGGACGTCAGCTTCTTGCCGACCTCCTCGTCGCTCTCGATGACGCTCTCGGCCAGCCGCTGCTTGCGCGTCTGCATGGCCACGATCTGCTGTTCGACCGTGCCCTGCGTGACGAGCCGGTAACTGAAGACGGGCTTGTCCTGGCCGATGCGGTGCGCGCGGTCGATGGCCTGCTCTTCGACGGCGGGGTTCCACCACGGGTCATATTGGATGACGTAGTCGGCGTAGGTCAGGTTCAAACCCGTGCCGCCCGCCTTGAGGCTGATGAAGAAGAGCGGCGGGCCGTCTGGCGAATTGAAGCGGTCGATGCGCTCCTGCCGGTTGCGCGTCGCGCCGTCGAGATACTCGTAATCGATGCCCTCGCTCTCGGCCCACTCCACGAGATAGCCGAGCATCTCGGTGAATTGACTGAAGACGAGCGCACGGTGCCCTTCGCCGATGAGGTCGTGGACGAGCTCGGAGAACGCCCCCAGCTTGGCCGAGGGCGGCAGGCGCGTGCCCGGCGGCATCTTGAGGAGCCTCGGGTCGTTGCACAGCTGCCTCAGGCGCAGGAGCTCCGAGAGGATGCTGACCGAGGCCCGCTCGACGCCGACCGAGGCCACGACCGAGTCGATGCGCTCGCGGGCGACCTTGAGCATCTCCTTGTAGAGCACCTGCTGGCCCGCCGAGAGCTCGACCGGGACGATCGTGTCCGTGCGCGGCGGCAAGTCGCGCGCGACCTCCTCCTTGACGCGCCGGAGGATGAAGGGGCGCAGGCGCGCCTTGAGTCGGGCGCGGACCTCGACGTTGCCGTCCGCCTCGATGGGTCGGGCGTAGCGCGTGCGGAAGGTCGTGTCGCTGCCGAGGAAGCCGGGCATGATCAGGTGGAAGAGCGACCAGATGTCCGTGAGGTTGTTCTCGATGGGCGTCCCGCTCAGGGCCAGGCGGTGCTCGCTCTGGAGCGCGGCCACGGCGCGCGCACCCTGCGAGGCCGGGTTCTTCACGTGCTGGGCTTCGTCGAGGATGACGTAGCCGAGCTTCTTGCGGCGCAGCTTGTCGGCGTCGCGCCGGAGCAGCGCGTAGGAGCACAGGACGATGTCCACGTCCTTGAAGCGCTCGAGCAGCGGCTCGCGGTTCGCGCCCTCATAGACGAGCACGTCGAGGCCTGGTGTGAAGCGGGTGGCCTCGCGCTGCCAATTGATGATGACCGAGGTGGGCGCGACGATGAGGTGCGTGCGCCGCCCGCGCGTCTCCTTGAGCCACTGGAGGAAGGTGAGCGCCTGGAGCGTCTTGCCCAGGCCCATGTCGTCGGCGAGCACGCCAGACATGCCGCACCGATGCAGGAACACGAGCCAGTCGAAGCCCTGCTTTTGGTAGGGACGCAGAGTGGCCGACAGGCCCTTGGGCAGCGGCACGGGCTCGATCTGGCCGAAGTCGCTGAGCGCGTCGAGCAGGTGGCGAGGTTCGACGCCGACCTGGGCCTCGGGCACGAGGCCGATCAGCTTCTCGACGTCGGCGGCCTCGTAGGGCGCCA
>JAISIF010000075.1 GCA_031262165.1 Myxococcales bacterium
CTACAGTTGCGATTGACTTCTATCGCCTGGAGATCCGGAAGAATTCTTGAGGTCGCCATCATCCGGCTTCCCTCTGGCTGAACTAGTTTGGAGCGTCCCAAAACGAAAACAGCAACTGTAGTGCTAAAGCGCCTGGCCAATCGTCGTCTCCAGCGACATGGTTGAGCGCAGTCAAAGAAAAAAATCGGGGCGGCCTCATGGGAGGTCCGCCTCGATAGTTTCACACGGTCATCAAAAGGATCCGCGGTTCGCGCTCCATCGATTCAGTTACGCATCATCAGAGGTATCAAGGCGCCACTCGGGTGACGACGATCATCTTATAGGACTGAACGTCTTTGTTCTCCCGGGCGACGATGTAGACGGTGTTCTTGCCCTCCTTGAGAGGCAGCGTTGCCTGGAAGTCGATGCGCTTCGAGTCCTCCTCGGCGGCCTTGAAGAAGACCTTCTGGTCGTTCACGAACACGTAGAGGTCGCGCAGGTCGCCAGCGTTCGTGGCGCTTCCGCTCAGCGACATCATCGCCTCGTTCGTCGAGAGGCCGCCCTGCTGGAGGTCGATGCCTGACAGCTCGATGCGCGGTTCGTGGCGAAGTGGGACGCGCTGCACGGCAGGCCATTGGGCTTTGGCTGGTGCGCCAGCGCCCGAGATGGTGACGTCGCTCACCCGAACGAAGCCAGTGCCGCCCGTGTCCCCGTCATCGAAGCGCACACGCCAGAAGTCGCCCAAGCGGGCATCGGCGGCCAGAACCACGTCGGCGGCGAGGGCACCCAGGGCTGGCGCACCGTCGAGCGCGGCGGCGTAGAGCGACGTCTCGCGGATCGTGCGCGCGGCAGCACCCTGCTGCGCCGTCACCACGGGCTTGGGGCCGACTTGGAGCTTGAGCTTCTCGATGATCCACTCACTCGTGCTCTCATCGCCCAGGATGAGCTGGAGCACCGCCTCCTCCTTGGCAAAGGCGGGCGTCAGCTCGAACTCGAAGCGCGCGCGCTTGGACTCGCCCGGCTCGATCGGCCCCATCTTCACGCGGCCCTTGATGAGCGAGAGGCCCTCCTCCACATCCTTGTTCTTGAGGTTGGCGAGCGTGTCGAACGACGTGCCGTCGCCGACGTTTTTGACCACGATGTCGAGCGTGACGGTCTCGCCGATCTGCGGCACGCCGTCGCCGTTGCACTGCGCGCACGTGTCGAGAACCTGCCAGCCAAAGGCAAACGAGGGGCGCTCGAGCTCGACCAGGTTTACCTCGGAGGCAAAGCTGGGGATGGCGTCGGCGTCAAAGCCGTCGGCCTGGAAGCGAAGAGTGACGGGCTCGCGGCGACTGACGATCTCCTTGCGCAGCTTGATCTTCGAGGTCCACGACTTGGTCTGCCCTGGTTCGAGTCGGCCGAAGATGAACTCGCGGCGGTCGAACCATGGGTTGTCGCTGTCGCTGTAGGCGCGAAGGCGCGCGAGCGGGTAGGGGCTCTGGTTGGTGACGGTGAGCGTCCAGGAGATGGTCTCGCCAACGCGGATGGGGCCACTCGGGGTGAGCTGGACATCGAGCTTGGGGGCCTGGGCCGCCGTCGTGGCCTGGACCGAGCTCGAAGCCGAGGCCGAAGCAGATGCCGAGGCCTGGGACGGGATGGATTCGAGTGTCTGGGTGCTCCAGTCCACGCCCAGCTTGCCGATGGCCGCCTCGACGCGTCGCGCCTCTTCGGCGCGCAGCCTCTCGCGCAGCGCTTGGGTCTTGCTGAGCATCTCGGAGCGCGAGGCAACGGGCGCCGCGGACAGGAGCTTGCGGGCAAAGCGGATGGGGAAGTCCTCGACGATCTCGTCCGTGTTGGGATCGAGGCCTTCGTATTCGGCCATGTCCGCCAGATCGATGTCGCTCTCGTCGCCAGAGTCGGTCTGTGCCTTCGGCTGATCCTTTTCCTTCTTTGGATTCTTTTTGCCGACCTTGACGTCTTTCTTCTTCGGCTTGCCTTTGCCGTCATCCTGACCCTTGGGCGGGGTGGACTCGCGCAGATAGAGGAACGTCTCCAGGGGCTGCTCTGTTCGGACGACCTCCTCGCGCTTCTTGGCGACCGAGGTCGAGTCCGGGTTGCCGAAGTGCTGTTCGAGGTCGGCCTCGCCCATCTGGCGCTTGGGGGCGAAGAAGTCCACGCGCTCGGCATCGATGCGGCTCGGGATGAGCTCGATGTCCGGCGTGATGCCCACTTCCTGGATCGAGCGATCGCCAGGCGTCAGGTATTGGGCGATGGTCAGCTTGAGCGCGCCGTCGTCGGGGAAGTTGTCGTAGAGCACCTGGACGCTGCCCTTGCCAAAGGTCGAGCGGCCCACGACCATGGCGCGATCGTTGTTCTTGAGTGCGCCAGCGACGATTTCGGAAGCCGAGGCCGAGGCCGGGTTCACGAGGACGACGATCGGTAGGTTCGACTCGGGGCCCGAGGGCTGGGCGCGCTTCACCTCGCGCAGCTTGTCCGAGTAGCCCACGGTCGTCACGATCGTCCCCTTGTCGAGGAACATGTCCGAGATGAGGATCGCCTGATCGAGCAGGCCACCGGGGTTGCCGCGCAGGTCGAGGACGAGGCCCTTGAGCCCCGCCTTGCCCGCCTTCGCGCGAAGCGCCGCGAGCTGTGTGGCCAGATCGCGCGCCGTGTTGCTCTGGAAGCCTTTGAGTCGGATGTAGCCGACGTCGTCTTCCAGCATCTTGCCCTGGACCGACTCGACATTGATGAGGGCGCGCTCCAGCGTCATGTCGCGCGGCGCCTTCCAGCCGTCGCGCTTCACCGTGATGGTGATGGGCGTCCCGGGCTTGCCGCGCAGGCGGCTGACGGCCTCGTTGAGGTCGATGTTGACGGTCGATTCGCCGTTGATGCGCGTGACGACGTCCTTGGCGCGGATGCCCGCCTTCTGCGCGGGCGTGCCCTTCATCACGCGCACGACGGTCAGGTTGCTCTCCTTCATCTGGATGACGAAGCCCACGCCGCCGAACTCGCCTTTGCTCTGCAGGCGCATCTCCTTGAAGTATTCGGACTTGAGCATGATCGAGTGCGGATCGAGCGTGGCGAGCATCCCGTTGATGGCCGCGTATTCGATGTCGCGCGCCTCGTCCTTGCCCTCGCGGACGAGGTGTTGATCGAGGAAGCCGAACATCGACTTGAGCGCGAAGCTCATGTTCCAGAGGTTGTCCACCTTGGACACGTCGAAGGTCTTGGAGGCCTTGTTCACGGTGAGCGTGATCGTCGGGCTCTTCTCGTCGCCTTCGACGAGGACCTCGGCCACCTGGCGCTCCACACCGTCGAGGGCGCTGACGAGCATCTTGCGGGGATCGACGCGCTTGGGATCGACGTAGTTGTCCTTCAACAGGAGCGTGACGCGGTTGAAGACGCGCAACGTCGATAGGTCGTCCGGGGAAGACCTGGGGACGCCGATGCCAGCGGCCGCGTGGGCGCTCAGCGCGATCGAGGCGGGCATCCGGTCGGCGGCGAGCAAGCCCCAGGCAGCGACGAGGGCCACCAGGCAGAGGAGACGTTTGGCGAGGGAGCGGAGGAGGGGCGATCGGGATCGGGCGGGGCTCATCTGGTGTGTGGCTCCTTTGGCCAGGGCTCTTGGTTCAGTGAATCTCGAAGAGCTCAGAAGATTTTAGGGAGGGGTCTGACACGCTTCTCCGAGACGGCGCGATGGATAATCAGGTGAGCGAGGGGCAGCAAGGAAAGTCCCCGTTCGGCTGGCCGTTGGGGAATCAGGTGAATCCACCGATGGGGCGAGATGGTGGGCGCGCTGGGGTGTTCGAGCTGGCAGAGGGTGGGGGAATGGGATGCCGCGTAGTCGCGTCAAACCGGCCGCACCTCGAATCCATGCCCGCGCTGATGCGGGCTGACCATCGTCGGTCGTCGGTCGCGGGCCTCGATCCCTTCGAATTGGAAGACACGCCCTAATTTCTGGGATGTCGAGATGGGATATGTAGAGAGAGGCTCGGGTTGCCATGCCCTGTCGATCGGCAGACGACACGAGCCCGGCGATGGAGAATTCGAGGACAGCCTCTGCACCAAACACATCGATCTGCCCGTTTCTCGAGGAGCCCCCACATGTCCAAAAAGCTGATCTTCTCCTCGGCGCTGGCCCTTGGGTGCAGCGGCACTTTGCCCGATGTGGCCAGTGAGGTCTCGAGGAGAGCGCCCGAGCGCGCGACCACGGAACCCGCTGGCCAGGTGGTTGCCGCCGCGCTTCCGTCAGAAGCGCCCGTCACGCTCTTTCAGGCGCGATCCGAGTTCAATCGAATCACCATTCAAGGGGAAGATGACCGGCGCGACCTCCTGTTCGAGCCGAGCCTGGCCATTCAGAGCTCGGTTCGCCTGAGCCAGCCCCTCGACCTCCAGCTCGCCTACACGCGCGCCGCGATGGTCGCCCTGGCCGCGCACCCCAACCCCACACGCGTCCTCGTCGTAGGCCTCGGTGGCGGCGCCATGCCCATGTTCCTGCGGGCGATAGCTCCCAAGCTCTCGATCCACGTCGTGGAGCTCGACTCGCTCGTGGTCCAGGTCGCGCGCGCATGGATGGGCTTCCGGGAGGATGAGAGGATGGTGGTCTATGTCGGCGATGGCCGCCGCTTCATCGAGAAGAGCGACCAGCGTTACGACATCATCTTCCTGGACGCCTATGGCCCGAGCGACATCCCGGTCTCCCTGACCACGGTCCAGTTTCTCCGCTCCGTGTGCGCGCGCCTGAGCGCCGATGGCCTGGTGGCGGGCAATGTCTGGAGCCCGACCTTCAACGAGCTCTATGACTCGATGCTGCGCAGCTACCAAGAGGCGTTCGGCGAGCGGATGTGCGTGTTGGACGCAGAGGATTCGGGCAACCGCATCTTCCTGGCGCGTGGTGACGGGGCCGCGTTCGACTGGCCGGATGTCGCGCGACGCGCTCAGGCGCTGACCAAGGAGAAGGCCCTGCCGTTCGACCTCGGCGCTCTGGCTGCGCCCGGCTGCAAGCAGGTGTTGGACATCGAGGCCAAGCCGCTTTGGGATGAGTGAATGGATCCCAGAGATTGCTTCGTCATCTCGTCCCTCCAAATGGAACCAAACGTAAGAATCAGGAAATCCAAGAAGCCGCGCAGTTTCTGAAGGTGACACCGCACTCATCTCCCCCCGAACCGCGAGATGGTTGCTACGGAAACATGCCTCGATCTCGGTCGAAAAACACAGCGCGCTCACTCTGCCAGCTCCAGAACTCGCCATTGACTCGCCAGGAGGACATCGACTAAGCGCCGCGCCCTCTTTTCGTGAGGGATGAGTTGGACGCCCGCCCACTGGGGTTTCGGGCAGGAGAATCGCGCCTTTGATGAAGTCTCCGAAGCATCCTCTGATTCTCAAGGGCGCTGGACTGTGGACGCCGGGCTACCCAGGTCTCTTGGCCTTTCTCGCCGATGGTCCACCCGATGCGTCGGTGAGCGTGCCCAGGGCCGCGCTCCTGCCGTCGACCCTGCGCCGTCGATCGAGTCTCCTGACTCGCGCTGGCATCGAGGCACTGAGCGAGGCGGCCAACGCTGGTGGCGCTGACCCAACCACCACGGCCACGCTCTGGGCATCGGCCTACGGCGAGATCGACAACACGCTCGCGCTGCTCGACATGATGCGCGGCGATGGGATGCCCTCGCCCACGCGCTTCCACAACAGCGTCCACAACACGGCCTCTGGCACGGCCTCCATCGCGCTCGGCAACACGGCCTTCACGTCGGCGATCGCCGCTGGCAGCCAGACCGTCCAGATGGGGTTTGCCGAGGCGCACGCCTGGCTCGTGACGCAGGGGCAGGGGCAACAAAGCGCGGGTTCGGGCTCGTCGGACCTCCTCTTCGTCTGCCTCGACGAACCACCGCCCGCTCCCTTTGCGCCCGAGCCTGCCTGGCCCCTGCTGGCCGTGGCCTTTCATCTCTCCACCGCAGCCTCCTCTTCATCGTCATCTTCATCTCCTTCTCATTCCGATCAGGCTCAGGACCGGCCTGTCTCGCCGATCGGCGAACGCCTCTGCCTGCCGCGCGCCCTCGACGTCTCTCTCGCCGACCTCGACGCGCCGCTTCCCGAGGCTTTCGCGCGCCACCCCCTCCTCCCCGCGCTCCGCCTGCTCGCGCACCTGAAGACATGAGCCCTTTCCCTCCCGTCGAAGAGCTGCTCCCGCATTCCGCGCCCATGATCCTCATCGATGAGCTCGTCGCCTTCGATGGCGAGAAGGCCATGGGCCGCGTCCGTCTGTGTGACGGCTCGCCGTTCGTCCAGGGCGGTCAGGTCCCGGCGCTCGTGGCCATCGAATACATGGCGCAGTCGATCGGACTGTTGACCGGCATCGTCTCGCATGGTTGCGGCGAGCCGATCCAGGTCGGCTACCTGCTTGGGACGCGCGAGCTCACCCTGGCGTTCGATCACTTCGAGGTGGGCGACGAGCTGGAGGTCGAGGTCGAGCGCCTCTTTGGCGAGGCCGAGCTCGGCGCCTTTCGGTGCGAGGTGCGGCGAGCGGGCAAGATCGCGGCGAGCGCCATCCTGAACGTCTATCGAAACCGCGACTATGTCCTGCCAGGACGCGCGCCAAGGACTTCAATCCCAACAAGGCAAACACCATGACCATGAACGAGACCACGACCGTGAAGACGAGAGCTTTCGTGACGGGCGGCAGCCGAGGCATCGGCGCGGCCATCGCCCTGAGGCTGGCCGAGGCAGGCCACCCCATCGTCCTGAACTTCCGCAGCAACCAGGCCGCAGCCGAGAAGATCCATGCCGCGATCCAGGCGATGGGCGTCGAGGTCCAGCTCTGCCCCTTCGACGTGGCCGACGCGCAGCAGAGCGCGGCCGCCATCGAGGCGCTGCTCCAAGATGGCAAGGGTCACATCGGCATCGTCGTGAACAACGCGGGCATCGCGCGCGACAACAGCTTCCCCGTGATGAAGCAGGACGAGTGGGAGTCGGTGACGCGGACGACGCTCGATGGCTTCTACAATGTGACGCGGCCGCTCCTGATGCCGATGGTCCGCCAGCGCTTTGGCCGCATCATCAACATCGCCTCGTTCTCGGGCGTCGCTGGCAACCGAGGGCAGGTCAACTACTCGGCGGCAAAGGCAGGGCTCATCGGTGCGACCAAGGCCCTCGCCCTCGAGGTGGCGCGCCGCAACATCACGGTCAATGCCGTGGCGCCTGGCCTCATCGAGACAGAGATGATCCAGAGCGCGCCCATCGAGAAGATCCTCGAGCACATCCCCATGCGTCGGCTCGGCAAGCCAGAGGAGGTCGCCGCGCTCGTCGCCTTCCTGGCGAGCGAGGGCGCTGGCTACATCACGGGACAGGTGCTCGGCATCAACGGTGGTTTGGGTTGAGGCAGTCCAACACCGAGTTCTCTATGTTTCAGACATCGCAAAGAGGATGACCCTTGTGGTCACCGCGTGCGACTCCTTGCCTTCGAGCAGGTGAAAGAAGTGGCTGAGGGCCGACGCGAAGCGACGGGGAGAGGAGGGATCGGTCCGAATTCGAGGACACGCCCTCGAACTCGATTCGATCCGAATCTTTCTGACCCGTTGCGGCGTTCTTCCAATTCAATGGGATCGAATGAATGGCCCGAGGAGACCGGCTGGGCGAAATGGAATGGACACAGCGCGTGGAGCCGTTGATGTAGGATAGATGTCACACACAAAAAAGCCTTGACAGCTCACAAGCGCGTCACTAGAAGGCGCGCCGCTTTCGGCCCCGACCGGAAGCATTTTTTTGTGCTTTCCGTTGTCGGCGTAGCTCAGTCGGTAGAGCATCTGTTTTGTAAACAGATGGTCGTGGGTTCGATTCCCTCCGCCGGCTTTCTGGACTTCAAAGGAAGAGAATAAAGCGCGGTCAAACAAATGGACGGGTTCCCGAGTGGCCAAAGGGAACAGACTGTAAATCTGTCGTCGATGACTTCGGTGGTTCGAATCCACCCCCGTCCACTTTAAGAAAAAGTCGTCTGTTGGAAGGTCTCAGGCGGGAATAGCTCAGATGGTAGAGCGTCAGCCTTCCAAGCTGAATGTCGCGGGTTCGACCCCCGTTTCCCGCTCACAACAATAGAATAAATAGAGTCGGTTTGCCCTTGTAGCTCAGTCGGTAGAGCGCGTCCTTGGTAAGGACGAGGTCACCAGTTCAATCCTGGTCGAGGGCTTTTGGTTTTTTTTAGATT
>JAISIF010000085.1 GCA_031262165.1 Myxococcales bacterium
TTGGTTCGATTTTTCTTTTTCAGGGTGAAACAGAGTTCTCGAACACCTGCTTGGAGTTACTCAAAGGCCCGCCTGGCGGTGTTGGGCTGTCAAGTAAATTTAGAACTCGATTGCCCTGCAACCACTCTCTGGTGCGCTTGACTTGATGTGGCTCAGCGAGTAGGGGCGCGCGCCTTTTTTCGTTCTCAGGTCTTGATCCACCAGCCCCGAAACCGTTCGGGGTTTTTTATTTCTTGGCGTCAATCATCGAGGAATCAAATGACGAAGTTTTCAGTGGAAGAGGTGTCTTCGATCGAGCGCAAACTCCACGTCGAGCTCTCCGCCGACGAAGTGACAGGCGCCATCGAGCAGGCCTATCGGCACATCAACGCCAACGTCTGCATCCCGGGTTTTCGCAAGGGCAAGGCGCCCCGCCGCCGCCTGGAGGCGCTCTACAAGGGCCGGGCGATCGCCGACGCGATCGAGTCGATCGTCCAGTCGAGCTACGAAGAGGCGCTCGACAAGACTCCCACGCTCTTCCCCCTCACGGAGCCCAAGGTCCAGCTCGGCGACTTCAAGGAGGGTGAGAGCCTCTCCTACACGGCCACGGTCGAGGTGAAACCCGCCATCGCCCTCGCCTCCATCGATGGACTGAGCTTGCACAAGCACTCGACCGAGATCACCGAGGCTCAGATCGATGAGGTGATCGAGCGCATCCGCCGCTCGTTCGCCAAGGAGACGCCTGTCGAGGGGCGCGAGATGGCCGAGGCGGGCGATCTGGCCATGGTCGATTTCATCGGCACCATAGATGGAGAGGCCTTCGAGGGCGGGAGCGAGACCGATGCCAAGGTCGAGCTCGTGCCAGGCGACTTCCTGGTCGAGGGCCACACGGACATGCTCGTCGGCGCCAAGATCGGCGAGACGCGCGAACTGCATTACGTCTTCGATCAGGAGAACTTGCCCCCGCCCTCTGAGTGCGCGGGCAAGGCCGCCGATTTCCAGATCACACTGAAATCTCTCCTGAAGCGTGACCTGCCCGATCTGAACGACGAGCTGGCCAAGGCCGCCGACCTGGGCACCACGGTCGATGAGATGCGACAGAAGCTGCGCGACGACATGGCGGCGCGCGCGGTGAACAGTGCCGAGCGCCACACCCGCAGCCAGCTCCTCGCTGGGCTGCGCGAGCGCAACCCCATCCAGGTGCCACCCTCGATGGTGACGCGTGTGGCACACCGCATCTTCGAGGAGATCAAGGAACGCATGACCGGCCAGGGTCTGCCCGTCCACGACGGGATGAGGTTCGACAATTCGCCCCTGAAGGACGACATCCGCGCGCGGGCAGAGCAGGACGTGCGCGATCACCTGCTCCTCGATGCGGTCGCCGATCAGGAGAAGATCGAGGTGACGGACGCGGACCTGGACGCCAAGATCCAGTCGATGGCGGACGCCTCTCACCTGCCCGTCGAGCTGCTGCGCGGCTACATGCTCTCCCCGGACTCGAAGCCTGGCCTCGTCGCCCAGCTCAAGCAGGACAAGGCCCTTGCCCTTCTCGAGGCCAAGGCCAATCTTGTGAGCGAGGACGCCTGCTCGGCCTGCTCACACGAGCACCACGACTGAAGGCGCGCCCACACACCTCCTTTCCCCCTCACACCTGCCCCAACGCGGCATGTCCCTTCTGAGAGGAACCAAGCGCCATGAGCTACATCCCGATGCCCTACGTCATCGAGCAGACCCAGCGCGGTGAGCGCAGCTACGACATCTATTCGCGCCTGCTCAAAGACCGCATCATCATCCTCGGGACCGAGATCAATGATGACGTGGCCAATGTCGTCACCGCTCAACTCCTCTTCCTGGAGAGCGAGGACCCGGACAAGGACATCAACTTCTACATCAACTCGCCGGGCGGCTCTGTGACGTCGGGCTTCGCCATCTACGACACCATGCAATACGTGAAGTGCCCCGTCTCGACGATCTGCATGGGTCAGGCAGCGTCGATGGGCGCCTTCCTGCTGGCCGCGGGCGCGAAAGGGAAGCGCTTTGCCCTGCCCAACGCGCGCATCATGATCCACCAAGTGCTCGGCGGCGCGCGCGGTCAGGCGTCCGACATCGAGATCCACGCCAAGGAGATCCTGCGGATGAAGTCGCGCCTGAACGAGCTGTTGGCCTCTCATACTGGGCAATCGATCGAAAAGATCGGCCAGGACACCGACCGCGACAACTTCATGTCCGCCGAACAGGCCAAAGACTATGGCCTCATCGACCAGGTCGTCGCTCAGAGCGCCAAAGCCGAGACGAAAAAGTAAAAGATTGGCGATTCATCGATCTAAAAGACGAAACTAAAAAACCAAAAGCCATTCCCCGGTCTCCGAGGAGTGGCTTTTTTGTTTGGCAGCCAATCAAAATCGAATGCCGAGGGATTCCTCTCCCCAGAGAGTATCGCTGCCGTCATTGCGAGCGAAGCGAAGCAATCCAGGCTGGTCGCCGAATTCATTTGAGCTGTTCCAAAACCGCATCTGCACAAGATTTTTCATTGCATAGAGAGACGATCTATCGCGCCCTCTATTTTGAATAGTTGAACAGAAAAGGGCGCCATGAATGGCGCCCCTACGAAAAGACATTGTATCGGCGAGATTTCGGAACAGGTCTATTCGTCAATGGAAATGGATTGCTTCGTCGCCCCGCTCGTCCGTGAAACGTCAGCCTTCGTTGCTTCGCTCTTCACTTCCGTCTGGAAGCTCCTGCCTCGCGCCACCTCTGACATTCCCCGTCCTGCGCGATGTTCGGTCCTAATTGAGGGATAAGTCCTTATTTTGGCACCTCGCGCCGCGTCCGTGTGCTAGGCCGCGCCGCTCTCTTGATGGCACCGCCATGTCTGAGTGATTTGCTCCTACCCCAAATGACCCATTCACCCACCCACCATCCGCACGAGGAGACTTTGAATGAACCGCGTCGCCATTGATCAGGATCGCTGCAAGGCCTGCCGTCTGTGCATTGGTGCCTGCCGATTCGAGCTGCTCGCGCTTGGCAAGGACCTCAATGCCAAGGGCTACCATCCGGTCGAAGTGCTCGATGCATCCAAGTGCGTGGCCTGCGCCCAGTGCGCGACGCTCTGTCCCGAAGGCGCCATCGCCGTCTACCGAGGCGTCAAGTAGGGGCATCCGGTCGCCCCCCTGCGCCATCCCATCCATCCCTTTGAGGACATCTCCCATGAGTTCGCAAAGTCCGCATCCCCAGCGACTGCTGATGAAGGGCACCGAGGCGATCGCCGAAGCCGCGATCCGCGCCGGGTGCCGCTCGTTCTTCGGCTACCCCATCACGCCCCAGAACGAGATCCCCGAATACATGTCCAAGCGCCTGCCCCAGATCGGCGGCGCCTTTGTCCAGGCCGAGAGCGAGGTGGCGGCCGTCAACATGATCTACGGCGCAGGGGGGGCCGGGGTTCGCGTCATGACCTCCTCCTCGAGCCCGGGCGTCGCGCTCATGGCCGAGGGCTTCTCGTATCTGGTCGGCGCCGAGGTCCCGGTCGTCATCGTGAACGTCATGCGCGGCGGACCAGGACTCGGCGGCATTGGCCCATCGCAGAGCGACTACTTCATGATGACGCGCGGCTTTGGCCACGGCGATCAGCGCGCCATCGTGCTGGCGCCTTCGACGCTCCAGGAGGCGGTGGACCTGATGGGCCTCGCCTTCGATCTCGCCGACAAATACCGGAATCCGACCCTGCTCGTTGGCGACGGCCTCATCGGCCAGATGATGGAGCCGGTCACCTTTCCCGAAGCGCGAACTGAGCTGCCAGAGAAGAGCTGGGCCACCACGGGAAAGCCTGCCTCGCGCGAGCGCAACGTCATCAACTCACTCGACCTGTCGCCCGAGGGGCTGGAGCGGCACGTCGCGAAGCTCTTTGACAAATACGCACGCATGGAACGCGAGGAGCCTCGCTTCGAGCGCTTCCAACTCGACGACAACCCACCTGTCTGTCTGTGCGCCTACGGAACGATGGCCCGCATCGCCAAGAGCGCCGTGCAGCAGCTGCGCGCCGAGGGCATCCGCGTGGGCCTCTTGCGTCCCATCACGCTCTGGCCCTTTCCGACCTCCGCGTTCCTCGAACAGGCCGAGACGACCGAGCGCTTCATCTGCGTCGAGCTGAGCTGCGGCCAGATGGTCGAGGACGTGCGCCGCGCCCTCGCTGGTCGGCGTCCGGTCGATTTCTGGGGACGCACTGGTGGCGTGGTGCCCAGCGTCGAGGAGATCGCCGACGAGGTGAGGCGCCTGTGTGGCTGAGGCCTCGACCTCGATCCTCAAAATCGCCCACCGCTTCACGTTCCATCTCCCTCCCCCCCTCGAACTCTTCCCACTCTTCAGATTTCAGAACTTTCTTGGCGCGCTCACGCCGCTCTTCGAAGCCCAAAGAAACAGGCTTTCGGTGTCCGTTGGGTCCGCGCGGGAGGTCACTCCAGATGAGCGAACAGACTCAGGCTCAGATTCAGACTCAGACTCAGACTCAGGAAAAGGTCGTCTTCGAGCGGACGCGCGTCCTGACGCCGAAGCACACCCACTATTGCCCGGGCTGCACGCACGGCATTGCGCACCGGCTCGTGGCCGAGGTCATCGACGAGCTGGGCATCCAGGAGAAGACGATCGGCGTCTGCCCGGTCGGCTGTTCGGTGCTCGCCTACGACTACTTCGACCTCGACATGCAGGAGGCCGCGCATGGCCGCGCGCCTGCCGTGGCCACGGGCATCCGCCGCGTGCTGCCGCCCGATCGCTACGTGTTCACCTACCAGGGCGACGGCGACCTCGCGTCCATTGGCATGGCCGAGATCGTCCACGCGGCCAACCGGGGTGAGAAGCTCACCGTCGTCTTCATCAACAACGGCATCTACGGAATGACGGGCGGCCAGATGGCGCCGACCACGCTGCCAGGCATGAAGACGACGACCTCGCCCTACGGTCGAAAGCCCGAAGAGTGCGGCCACCCCATCCGCGTGAGCGAGCTGTTGAACACGCTCGTGGCCCCTCGCTTCATCGCGCGCGGTGCGCTCTCGAGCGTGAAGGAGATCGTGCGCGCCAAGCGTCTCATCCGGCAGGCGTTCGAGCTGCAGCACACGGGCTTCACGTTCGTCGAACTGCTCTCGACGTGTCCGACGGGCTGGGGCCTGCCGCCCGACAAAGCCATGCGCTGGCTCGAGCACAACATGATGCCGTTCTTCAAAACGGGCGTGCTGCGCGGGCCCGACGCGATGCCCGAGGCAGCCATGCCCTACGCGCCCGACCTCACGGTGGGGGATGCCAAATCAACGAATGGGAAGGAGGCGTGAGATGGCTCAGACGAGCATCGTGATGGCTGGCTTCGGCGGCCAGGGCGTGATGTCCATCGGAAAGATCCTGGCCAAGGCTGCCATCCACGAGGGCAAGGAGGTCACGTGGCTGCCCTCCTACGGACCAGAGATGCGAGGCGGCACGGCCAACTGCACCGTCGTCATTGCGGACGATCCCATCGGATCGCCCCTCGTGAAGTTCCCGGACGCGGCCCTCGTCATGAACAAGCAATCGCTCGACAAGTTCGAAGAGGAGCTCAGGCCCTCTGGCCTCATCGCCGTGAACACCGCGCTCATCGATCGAGCGGTGAAGCGCGGCGATCTTTGCGCCCTCTACGTCGATGCAAACGCGCTGGCCGAACGTGGTGGCGCGGCGCGATCGGCCAACCTTGCCCTGCTCGGCGCGTTCATGGCCCGCTGCGATGTCCTGCCCATCTGTGCCGTCGAGGCAGCGATCGAAGAGACGTTTGCGGGGAAATCGACCTCGGTGCTCGAGACGAGCCTCGCGATCTTCCGGGCAGGCGTCGAGGCGGCGGCAACTGGGTGACTTGCGCTTGCTTGCGAGAGGAAGTCGCAGGGCTGGCCCCCTGTGGCCGTCCGTCGTGCTTTTGACGCGAACTCCTTCAATGAACGGCCTGCCATGCCCCTCCATCTCGTTCGTTATGCCGAAATCAATGTTTTCAAGGTGGCCACAGGGCGCCTCCCCTTTGACAAGCGCGCCTCTCGTGCCGTGGGAGAGCTCTGACGAATGAGCGCTCCTCCTCTGGCTGGCCGCGTGGCCCTGCTCACTGGCGCCTCGGGCGCTCTGGGGCGACACCTGGCCGAGACGATCGTCAAAGCAGGCGCTTCGATCGTGGCCTGTCACTGGCGCTCGCCGCTCGACACTCAATCCTGGTCCAAGGCGCTCTTGCACGGCCAGCGCGTGATCGGCGTCCAGGCAGATCTGAGTCGCTCCGATGGCGTCGATCGCGCGTTCGACGAGGCTTTGCAGCTCGGCGGCTGCGACCTGCTCATCAACAGCGCCTCGATCCTGAACCGCGATCCCTTCGAAAAGACATCGCGTCAGGCCATGGATGCGCTCGTCGCGATCAACCTCATCTCCCCCATGGCCTGCTGCCAGGCTGCCCTCGCACAGATGCGCGCCAAAGAAGGTCAAGGTCGATGCGACATCGTGAACCTGCTCGACGTGGGTGGCGCGTTCATCCCCTGGAAAAGAGGCGCGGCCTACTGCGCCACACGCGCAGCTCTCGCGATGCTGACGCGCTGCCTGGCCCTGGAATGCGCGCCGCATATCCGCGTCAATGCAATCGCGCCTGGCATCCTCGATTTACCGCCCGCACCGCCAATGGCTGCGCTCGAGAACATCCCGATGGGCCGACCAGGGACAGTGGCAGAGCTCGAAGCCGCGCTTCTGTTTCTCTTGACCGGGCCTGCGTCGATGACCGGGCAGATCTTGGCTGTCGATGGTGGTCGGAGCGCGCGGCGGCGCTGAGTCTGACGCCGACTGCCGCTAGGCCGTCGTCGAACCGAGCGTTTCGGGTTCACGCTCACGCGGCGATGCCTCGCCTTTGCCTCACTCGCCACCGTAGGATCTCCGAACGGCGTCGAGTCGTCAGACGACCAGGTGCGGGCCATGGAGTTCGAGCTCACGGGCATTGGCTACGTCGTCTCATCGCGGCGGCGCTCGACGAGGCTCGCACACGTCGGCGGCGATCAGACTCACGAGCTGCTCTTCCGCAGCTTCCCGGATGGCATCCCGAACGACACCACCGAACTCTGGTGGCGAAAGGTCCGCCTCTACTTTCTCCAGCCAGAGGATCGACCGTGCCTGTTTTGCGGACAGACAGCGACGACCCACGTCCTCGCCCCTTGCCAGCACGTGGTCAGCGATCGCTGCTTCGATGGGGCGAGCGCACGCAGGCCTTGGCATCCAACGATCGGGAGGCGTTCACGAGCATCCCTCCCGCACCATCGAGGCCGAGCTCTTGCGCCGCTTCTCGGCCAAGCCAGCCTTTGGCGCCGCCCTGATCGACGAAGGCCTGCGGACGCTCGTCGCGCCCTTCGACGAGCGCCCGTTCCGACAGGCATTTGCTTGACACGCCCATTAGCTCCAGCCCTCCGGGTCACCTCCCTCTGCGAGAGAAGTTTTGGATGGAGTCCCCATCATCGAGGGGGATGTCTGCAAAGTCGGCAGGGGGAGTGGCGATGCGAATCGACAGAACTCGATGGCCAGCGGGGGAGATGTGGGTCGAAATTGTCTTCGTGTCCCACGGAGCCAACCCGTAGGGGCGGATGGCAATCCGCCCGTGCGCAACGCCCATCGACGAGCGACTCACCTTCGACGACGGGCGATTGGTAATCGCCCCTTGATGCCCTCGCTGGGAGCTTGTCCTGCTGGGGTGAATGCGCTTTGGGCGGCACCCTGAATTTCGAGGCGCCACCGCGGCAACTTCAGCTCAGGAGTTCCGAGCCTCAAGGGCTCAGAGAAAAGGGCGATGTCATGGACCCCAGACGCATGTCGTTCGACACAGGGAGCATCTTCAGAAAGCCGCCGCCCGGGACGCTCTGGCTCATGGCGCTCACCGCTGGCCTGAGCCTCATCGCGTTGGCGTCTTCGGGCCGTTTTGGATCGAGCTCCCTGGCGAGCGCGCTCCTGTTCTCGCCGAGCGCCGTCCTCGACGCGCACCGGCTCTGGACGCCGCTCACCTACCTGTTCGTCTCGCTCTCGCCGCTCCAGCTCATCTTCTATGTCCTGTTTGGCCTGTGGATGTTTGCCGCGCAGCTGGAGCGGCAGTGGGGCACGCGGCGCTTCCTCTATTTCTTCTTCATGACGGGCGTCTCGGCGGCGGTGATCACGACGCTGCTCGGGACCTTCTCCTCGTCGCTGCGCGGCGTGCCCGCGCTTCACATCGGAGGGACCGGGATCGCGTTCCAAACCATCCTGCTCGCCTGGGTGCTGATGAACTGGCACGCCAGCGTGTTCTTCTTCTTCCTGCCAGTGCGCGCGCCCTTCCTGCTCGTCATCGCGCTCCTGTTCCCGTTCTTCAGCATCGTCCAGGGCGACTGGGAAGCCACCGTCCCCGTGCTCACGTCGATGGCGATCGGCTTCCTCATGCTCCAACGCCGAAACCCGCTGCGGAAGCTCTGGCTCCAGATCAAGCTCGCCTGGGCTCAGGCAGAGCTGAAGAGATCGCGCGCGCGCCGCCATCTGCGCGTCGTCCAAGACCAGGAGCAGCGACAGGACGATGAGAAAGAGGTCGCCAGGAAAGACGAGCGCAAGCCGCCGCCCACGTATTTGAACTGAGGCAGAGGCCAAGACGGCGAGAAGAGAGACGGGGGCTCAATCCTCCTCGTGGCCGCGCTTCAAGAGGCCCAAAAAAAAGGGCGCGCCGATGAGCGCCGTGAGGGCACCGACGGGCGGCGCTGTCCCGAGCATGGGCAACAGGCGCCGCGCAGCGAGATCGGCGAGGATGAGGAAGCTTGCGCCCAGGAGCGCGGACGCGGGCAACAGGCGCTTCTGATCCGCGCCCATCCACAGGCGCAGCAGGTGCGGCACGATGAGGCCCACGAAGCCGATCATGCCCGAAACCGAGACGGCCGCCGCCACGAGGAGCGAGAGGGCGACGAATAGGATGCAGCGCGCGCGCTCCACGTCGAGCCCGAGGAGGCCCGCGCTCCGATCGCCCAGTGCCAGGAGGTTCAGGCCGTGCGCGTGCCACCCGATGATCGCGAACGCGATGCCCTCGAACAGCGCGAGCGCGAGCAGGGCGCCGGGCTGTGGGTAGCCGAGCGAGCCCGTGAGCCAGCTCGTGAGCTCGCCCAATCGATCTGGCGGGGAGAGCACTTTGACGAACGTGATGGCCGCCGACGCCAGTGCGTTGAACACGACCCCAGCGAGCAGGGCGCGCAAGGGCGACATCCTGCCTCTATGACGCGCCGCGCCATAGACGACGGCAGTGGACAGGAGCGCGAAGAGCAGCGCCAACAGCGTCGTGGGCGAGCCCTGGAGCACGGCAGCGCAGAGCCCCTCCAAGCGGCCCGGAAGGCGCTGACACGGCTGGCTCAGGGTCAGCCCCAGGGCCGTGGCGCCGAGCGCCAGGCTGAGCGTTGCGCCAAAGGCAGCGCCGCCCGAGACCCCGAGGATGAACGGATCTGCCAGTGGATTTTTGAGGAGCGCCTGGAGCGCGGCGCCCGCGATCCCGAGCGCGGCACCCACGAGCGCGGCCAACGCGATCTTGGGCAAGCGCAGTTCGAACAGGATGGCGTGCGCCTGCGACTCGGGCCGCGTCAGCGCGTCCACGAGGTCGAGGGAGGACTCGCCGAGCGCCGCCGCGATGAGGGTCGAGAGCGCGAGCCCGAGGAGCAGGACAAGGAAGGCGAGAGGAGTGGTTTGGCGTTTCACGGTTCGGCCTTCAGCGCCCGGTGGAGATCTTCGATGGCGTCGACGAGCCGCACGCCAGGTCGCAAGAGCGCACGGCTCGCCTGGACATGACGCGTGCCCTTGGCCGCGCTCATCGCGAGGAGCCGCGCTCGGATCGGCGGGCGATCGTGCGCGGCATCGACGATCAGCTCGGGCGCGAGCGCGAGCAGAGTCTCTGCCGTGAGCGTTGCGTAGTTCGAGGGGGTGTTGTCGAGCGCGTTGCGACCACCTGCCGTGAGCAGCAGCTCGTCCGCGAACGATCCGGGGCCAGCGACCACGAGCGGCTCCCAGCCATAGACGATGAGCGCGCGCGGTCGGGGTCGGGGGCTCTCTTGAAATGGGCGCTCGAACGCGGCGAGGCGATGCGCCAGCTCCCTTTGCAGCGCCTGCCCTTGCTCGGCTCGACCGACGAGCTGCCCGACAATCTCGATCGCGGCCAAGATCTCCGCGCGCGTCCCGAGAAACAAGGCGCGCACGGGCACTCCCTGCTGTCCCATGTGCTCGATCGCGGCCTTGCTGCCTGGCCCTGCCTCGGCGAGCACGAGATCGGGCGCGAGCGAGAGCACTGCCTCGACAGATGGGTCCGTGTAGCCGCCCACGCGAGGAACTTGGGCAACCGCTGCCGCGTCGTCGAAGCGCGTCACGCCCACGATTCGCTCCGACAAGGCGGGATCGATCGCGAGGAGCAGCTCTGTCAGCGATGGCGCGAGTGAGACGACGCGAGCGGGCGTGCCCGACACCGGCGGCCCCAGCGCGATGGATGCGCGCGCTACTCGGAGCTCTGGCGTCGTCGGTCGTGCGCAGGCGAGCGCGAGCAACATCGAGATGATGATGAGGAGGAGCGAGCGCATCCGTCAGTCACCCTCGCCGAGCTCGACGCGGATGAGGCGGTTGCCTGCCGTGTCGCCATCAGGGGTGCAGGCGCCCATCAGCGTCACGTAGAGATGGCCGCCCGCGATCGCGCCCAGATACGGGTTCGTGTTCGTGGCGTCTGGCGAGGTGCTCGATGCGGTCGGGATCTGATCGACGACGCGGGCCGTCGAGAAATCACCGCCGCGCGCCTTGGACAGGTCGATGACTTGGATCGTGTTGTCCGTCGAGGTGATGGCAAAGGCCCGGTCGCCGTTCACGAGGATCTGGTTGGTCGCCATACCCAAGCGATCGCTGCCCTGAACTTGGGCGATGGGCTCGTGCGACAGGTCAAAGGCGTAGAGCGCGTTGTCGATGGTGTCGCCCACGAGCAGCTCATCGCCGGTCGATGCGAGCACCTGGGCGCCCGAGCCGATCACCCGCGTCGAGACGAGGTTCAGATCCGCGTCGAGCTCGACGAGCTCACTCGTCGCGAAGCAGGTCGCGAACACGCTCGATTCAGACACGAGCACGTCGCCCGTCATCTGCCAGCCCAGCGTCGCGTGGGGTGCGCACAGCTCGATGCCTTGCTCGAACGCGGGATCGAGCTCTCCGCTGTTCGCGTCGATGCGGAAGAGGCGGCCCGCGTTCCCGTCGCCCACGAGGAGCGATGAACCGAGGCGGGCCATCTTGCCCGGCGTGACGGCTGCGCCCGCGCCATCGAACACCGTGGTGAACAGGGGCGCTTCGTTCACGGCGTCCACGGCCACGAGCGCCTCGCTCGGGGTCTCGCCCCAGCCATATTCGCCAGCGCAGGCCACGAACACGCGCGGCGCGACGCTGTCCTCCCACGCCAACACGTTCTGGGGATTGCGGCAGGCGCTGGGCAACTCGATGAGCCGGTAGCCCGCCTCCTCTTCCGTCGTCTCTGTCGACGCCAGATCGATGACGGCGAGGTAGCCAGGGCCAGCGGGCGCCATGCAGTCGAGCGTCAGGTTGCCGAGCGCCACGAAGAGCTTGCCTGCCACTGCCGCGATACCGGCTGGCCGCGCAGAGTTCGCTGCCACGCCGTCGTCCTTTTTCAGGGCAGCGGCGTCGAAGACGAGGAGTTCCTCGAAGGTGTTCGAGCGCTCAGGCCCGTCTGAGGTCGAGCAAGCCGCGGTCACCAGCGCCAGGGCGATTGAAAGAGAGAGAGACGATTTCATGGCGAGTCCTTTGCTGGGGTGAGGTCGGCGTCGAAGCCGAGCGTGATGTGGAAGGTGCGGCCCGCGAGCGGGTAGCCGTAGAGGTCTTGCCCTTGCGCGCCGAAGAGGTTGCCGAGCTCCGCGGTGAGTCTGAGGCCGCTCGGCCGATGCAGGCGCGCGCTCACGCCCGCGTCGATCCGCGCGCGGCCATCGAGGGCATCCGTGTTCGAGCGGTTGACCTGCTGTCTGCTCTGGAGCTCGGCGCCCAGGTGCGCGCTCAGGCGCCAGACCTCGACGTCGAGGCGGCTGGTCAGGCGGTGGCGCGGGTGAAAGGGGAGGTCGCGGCCGTCGTAGCGCGAATCGCCGCTCTGATTTTCAGAGAACGAGAGCGTGTAGGCGGCGCGCAGGCGCAGTGAGGCGCGCTTGAGCGCGAGCGCTGCCTCGGCCTCGAACTCGCCGCCCCAGACGAGCGCACGGCCCAGGTTGTAGGGCTTGATGCGCATCGGCGCGTGGAGCTCGTAGAGGATGACGTCGTCGTGGCGCGTGACGAAGCCCGAGGCAGCGCCGCGCAAGCTGAGCGGCATCGTGGTCGTGGGTGAGAGGCGCGCCTCGATGCCCGCGTCCCCAAAGATCGCCGTTTCGGAGGTGAGGTCTGGGTTGGGCGAGACGCTGCCCTGTTCCAGGTAGAGCTCGCCGAACGAGGGCGCGCGAAAGGAGCGGCCCGCGTTGGCGCGCAGCTCGATGTCGTCCGTGATGGCCAGGGAGATCCCGAGCTTGGGCGACAGGCCAAAGCGCTCGCCCACGAATTCGGCGCGCACGGCAGGGAGGAGCGCAAAGGGGCCGAGTTCGAGTTCGCCGCCCGCGAACAGCGCGGCGAGCGGTCGATCGTGCGTGCCGTGCGATGGACCAGTGAGCCCCTCGTGGCCCAGACGCGCGCTGAGTTCGAGCGCGTGCACACCGAAGAAGCGCTTGGCGTTCAGCTCAGCAAACACGTGGTATTCGTGCTGCCAGGGCTCTGGCGCGTGTCGATCGGACGACCATTCGAGGAAACCCAGGCGCGCGCCCAGGCGGCCTTCGAACTCTGTCCCAAAGGCAGCGCCAGATGCCTTGCCGAGCAGGAGCGCGCGGGCATCGCGCTGTTCGGCGGTCCGCGTCGGCGCCTGGACCGCGCCCGGAACACCTCGGAGACCGCCGTCGGCCTCCAGGAGCAGGTCGAGCTTCACCGCTCCATCGCGGTGGACGCGCGCCAGGGCACCGTAGCGCTGCGAGGCGTTGTTCTCGCGCCTTCGCTCGATGAGCGCGTCGTCGGCCACGAGCGGCGTTGGGTCGTAGAGAAACGGGTAATCCCCGCGCGAGGTGCGCGCGTAGGCGCTCACGAGCACGGAAGTGATGTCGAAGCCAAGGGCGCCCCCCAGGCTCGCGTCGAAGGTCAGAAAAGAGCCATGGCCCAGCTCCCCAAAGAAGCGCCGCTCGCCGCGCGCTGGTGCAAGCAGCTCGATGTCCACGGCGCCGCCCAGCGCACCCGAGCCATAGCGGGCCCCGAGCGCGCCGCGCGCCACGGACAGCCGCCGAACGAACGGCGCTGGGAGCGCGGTCAGATCAAAGCCGCCGCCTGCGAGGCCATTGAGCGGCATCCCGTCGAGCACGACCGTCACCTGCTCGGACGACGACCCTCTGAGTGAGATCGACGCGGGCTGGTTGTGCCCCTGATCTCGGACCGTCACGCCTGCCGATCGCGCGGCCAGATCAGCGGGCGTCGCGTGTTCACCGCTCTGCCGCTCCACCGCTGACACGAAGCCCGTGGGTTCCTTCAACTGGGCCTGCGTCGGGGTGGACGCGGCCTTTCGATCAGCGACGCTCCAAGGCGTCGCCTCACCCAGGGCCAGCACCTCGTCCAGGGCGATGTCGCCTTGCGCCGCGCCAACAGGGGCGCTCGTCAAGAGGCAGATCGCGGTGAACAGGCACGCGGAGAGATGCGCGGAGGAGAGTCGTCGAGCCATGGGTCCCAGTGCCTTCTCTGTCGAAAGGCGAACGCTGGAGACGCGGCCATGGGTCGAGTCGAACGAGATGAGCGATCGATGTGCCGCGCCATCCCGGGCAGGTCTCCTGGCTTTCGGGGCCCGGCGAGGAGGTTCAATCGCTCGACGGGGCCACCCTCCTCCAAAGCCTTCCCCGCGCCTGGTGTGGCGTTTGGCGAGTGGCCGATCATCAAAAAGCAGAGACGATGACGATGCGGAGGTGGTGACTGGAATCACCCGATCACAGTGGCGGGACCGCGCCGGAGTCGAACCGGCTTCCCTATTGAGCCCGATGTGGGCACCCGAGATCGGCGCGGCGCTCTAGTGATTCTCCGGGTGGGAGGCAAGTGGCTATCGAGTCTTGATTTTCGGAGGTCGAAAGAGACGTGTAGGGGCGTTGCGAGCAACGCCCGTCGTGCTTGACGCCCGACGAGCTCATCTGGACCCGGACGACGTCGTGTTGGGTCTGTCCCGTGGTCATGGACGATGGTGACGCTCAGCACGATGCTCTCATCTGGAGCCGGGCGACGTCGTGCCTGTGTCGAACGATGTCCGCAGGGCGTTGCGGGCAAGCCCCTGGTCGAAATCGCCGGGACGCAATCTCTCTAGGGTGAGAGGCTCTGACGCACCGCGTCGGCAGGTCACGCCTTGACAGTCTCTTCTCCCCACTCCTAAGCGGGCGCGCCTTTTTCCTGGGGCGTTCTGTGGGGAGTTTCGCTGCTCCCTTGGAAAGACTGTAGCGCGTCCCGCTTCCTCAAGATTTTCGCCAGGGAGTCTCTGAATGCAGCTTTGCCGTCTCGCCGTCGTCTGTCTCCTCGCCGTGCCCGCGCTGTTTGCACTGCCTCGCGCTGCCCTGGCCAACACCTTCGATTTCTACGGCTTCGAACCACGGGGCATGGGCATGGCTGGCGCCCAGGTGGCCACGGCGGACGACCACACCGCCGCCTACTTCAACCCCTCCCTGCTCGCGTTCCAGAAGAGCGCTTCGGTCGGCGCGTCCTTCAATTGGATCAACCCGAACATGGACGTATCGACGATCGACGATGACTTGAGGCCGCTCAAGCCTGTCTCGCCAGACGACTCGTTGGGCTGGACGCTCGGCTTCGTCTTTCCCTTTGGCGGCAAGCTGGAGAACCGGCTCTCCCTCGGCGTCGGCCTCTCTCTGCCCACGGCCGCGGTGCTGCGGGCCGAGACGATCGATCCCAATCGGCCCAACTGGTATCACCACCAGTCGGGCAACGAGCGCCTGACCATCGCCGCCTCGCTCGGCGTGCGCATCACCGACTGGCTCTCGTTGGGCGTCGGTCTCCAGGTGCTCGGCGGCATCATCGGCAACATCGACTTCGAGCTGGACGCCACCGAGTTCACCTTCGATTCGCGCGCCTTCAAGGCCGACGTGCTCACGGCGATGTCGCCGCTGGCTGGTCTCACGCTCAACTTCGACGCCATCGGCCTGAGGATCGGCTTTGGCTACCGAGGGCCGATCGAGGTCGAATACAGCCTGCCGACCGTGTTCCGCGTGATGGGCGACCTCGGCGATGGCCGCAAGGAGCTGGCAGTCATCGACTTCCTCGTCACCGGCATCGTCCACTACTCGCCGCATACCTTCACGTTCGGCGCGCAGTGGAAGGTCATCGATCCACTGCTGCTGACCTTGGAGGCGCGCTTCGCGCTCTGGTCCAAGGCCCCCGATCCGACCGTGAACGTCCGCCTCGGGTTGGACAGCGACGTGGAGCTTCTCCAGGAGCTCCTTGGCGACTCGTTCGACGCGACGGGCAAGGGCAGCGCGCCGCAGTTCTCCGACACCCTGTCGCTGCGCCTGGGCGTCGAATACTGGTTCGTGCCCCAGGCGTTCGCGCTGCGCGCTGGCTACGCCTTCATCCCGACGCCGATCCCGCTGCAGAACGGCTCGACCAACTTTCTCGACGGCGACACGCATGCGGTCTCGATCGGCGCCGGCCTCTTCTTCCGCGACCCGCTCGAGATCTTCAAAGAGCCCATCGCCTTCGAGGTCGCCTATCAGATGCACATCATCCCTGAGCGTGAGGCCACCAAGCAGGCGAGTTCACCTATCGCGAGCTATGCCTACAGCGGGAACATCAACGCCCTGTCCGCCTCGCTGCGCTATGCGTTCTGATGGGATTCTCCCTCTCCCGGCTCTTCGAGCTGGAAGAGGAGGAGAGGGCAATGAACCCCTTTGAAAACCGCACGGTCGTCCTGGGCGTCGGTGGTGGCATCGCGGCCTATCGGGTGTGTGAGCTCGCGCGCCTGCTCATGAAGCGCGGCGCCTCGGTGCGCGTGGCCATGACGCAGAACGCGCAGCGGTTCGTCACGCCCGTCACGTTTCAGGCGCTGACGGGCAACCCGGTGCTCACCGACCTGTTCGACCTCCACCAGAAAGCCATCTTCGGCCACCTGGAGATGGGCAAGCGCGCCGACCTGTTGATCGTGGCGCCTGCCACGGCCAACCTCATCGCCCGTATCCGCACGGGGATGGGGGACGACGCGGTGACGACCTCGATCCTCTCCTCGTCGTGCCCCGTGCTCATCGCGCCTGCCATGAACGTGCAGATGTGGCGCAACGCCCAGGTCCAAGAGAACGTCGCCGCGCTGCGTGCCGACCTGCGCTGTGCGTTCGTCGGACCAGGGGTGGGCACACTGGCCGAGGGTATCGTGGGCGAGGGCCGCCTGTCCGAGCCGCACGAGATCCTCGACGCCGCCGAAGCCTTGCTCACGCCGCAGGATCTCGGAGCCAAGAAGTTCGTGATCACGGCAGGCCCGACGCGCGAGTTCAGCGATCCGGTCCGCTTCCTCTCCAACCCATCGACGGGCCGGATGGGCTTTGCGCTCGCGCGCGCCGCCGCGGTGCGGGGTGCCCAGGTGACGCTCATCAGCGGCCCGGTCGAGCTCGACTCGCCGCCGCGCGTCCTGCGCATCGATGTGACGAGCGCGGAGCAGATGCGCGATGCCACCCTCCGAGCCATCGACGGCGCGGATGTCTTCATCTCCTCGGCGGCTGTCTGCGATCAGCGGCCAGCGCGACGCGTTGCCTCGAAGGTGAAGAAGGAGGCGCTCGAAACCACGATGGCGCTGGCGCGCACGCCCGACGTGCTGCGCGAGGCGCGCGCGCGGTTCGGGGACGCGGCGTTCCCGGACAGGCCCTTGTTCGTGGGGTTCGCGGCAGAGACGGATCACGTGCTCGACAACGCCCGTCACAAGCTCGCGGACAAGCGGCTCGATCTCGTCGCGGCCAATGACGTGGCCGAGCCTGGGAGTGGCTTTGCCTCGGCCTCCAACCGCCTCACGCTCCTCTTCGCCGATGGGCGCGTCACGCCGTTCGACTCCCTGACCAAGATCGAGGCCGCGCATCGCCTCTTGGATGCGATTGTCCCAGTCCTCTCACCGTGACCTGCAAGGCATTCGAGTTCTCAATTGATTTGACTCGCCCACTTCCTCCGGCCCTCCAGGCCACCTCCCTCTGAGAGGGAGGCTTTTCTTTGGAATCCCCTTCACCAAGAGGGATGTCGGCAAAGCCGACAGGAGGCGTCGCGATGCGAATCGATAGAGCTCGCTTGCCCTGCCGCGATCTCCTGCCCCCCCCCTGACCTCGACGAGCGACTGCCATGTATCTGGATCTGCACACCCACCTGCTCTGGGGCATCGATGATGGCCCTCGCTCCGAGGCCGAATCAGTGGAGATGGTCCACGCGCTCATCACGCTGGGTTTCGACGGCGCCGCGCCATCGCCGCACTGCGTCAACGCGATGTTCCTGCGGCAGCGCCTCGAGGAGTTCGAAGCTGTGCTCTCCCGCGCGTCGATCGACTTCGATCTCTACGAGAACACCGAGAACAAGCTCTCTCCCTCGATGATCGCCGATGTCATCACGGGAAAGGGAATGATGCTGGCGCGGACGCGCTTCTTCCTCGTGGAGCTCTCGCCCTTCGCGCCTTGTCCAGCGCTCCCGAGCATCCTGGCGCAGCTCGCCAACGCAGCCCGGACGGCGCTCATCGCGCACCCCGAGCGCAGCGCGCACTTCCTTCAGGGGGCCGAGGCAGCGGCAGTGGCTGTCAGGGCAGCGGGGGGCCTGCTCCAGCTCGACCTCGGCAGCCTCGTCGGCCTGTATGGCCGCGATGCCGAGCGTGCCGCGCGCCAGCTGCTCGACGGCGAGCACTACGCCGTGGCCGCGACAGACATGCACGAGCTCGACGACGCGAGATGGATCGGGCGCGCCCTGAGTGCGCTCGACAGGTTCTGCGGGCCCGCGGAGGTCGAGCGCCTGCTCACGATCAACCCGCGTCGGATCGCTCAGGGAGAGTCGCCGGTTTGAGGGGCATCTCCATCAGGACTTACCCCTCGATTAGGACCGAGCATCGCGAAGGACGGGGAATGTCAGTCGAGGCGCGAGGCGGGAGCTTCCAGACGGAAGTGAAGTGAAGAGCGAAGCAACGAAGACTGGCGTTCCACGGACGAGTGAGGTGACGGGATAATCGAGGGATAGGTCCTTAGGACTTATCCCTCGATTAGGACCGAGCATCGCGAAGGACGGGGAATGTCAGTCGAGGCGCGAGGCGGGAGCTTCCAGACGGAAGTGAAGTGAAGAG
>JAISIF010000103.1 GCA_031262165.1 Myxococcales bacterium
AGATGAAGATTAGGACGTGTCCCGTCATGCGGACCGGTGCACCGCGAAGGACGTGGAATGCCAGCCTTAGGGGCGAGGCGAGAGCTTCTTTGACGGAAGCGAAGAGCGAAGCAACGAAGACTGGCATTTCACGGACAAGTGGGGCGATGGGATAATGAAGGGATAAGGCCTTAGGGTGTGTCTCTGAAAAGCGAGACGATCGCTCCCTCTCCCCGGCGCTTCGCGTCGGTCCTCTCTCGCAAGCGGGAGAGGGAAGAGAGGGGAGGGGATGACCTCACTTCTCTCCTCGCAATGATGATGCACTCGACGAGGTTGATCGACGGTGGACTGCTTCGTCTAGAGCACCGCATTCATTAAAACTCGGCTGCTCCATTTCTTTAAAGACGCATTCAACCGCTTGCCATTGTGCGTCCGTCAAATCTGTAGAGTAACTCAAAGTATTCTTCTTACAGAGGTGTATTGTAGAGACGCCAATCTATATCAGGAAGAGAGGGGGTGTCTCGGCATGAATGCGGCTTCTGAGAAATGAAATGGTTGGTTTGTGAATTGTTATCAAACGTGGCACGCGACTCTGTTGTAATAATGAACAATGCCTCGTTTCATAGAAAAATCTCTGGGGTTTATTCCAAAAATCGCTGGTGCTGTTTTTGATATTTCATGCCAATATATTCTCCAGAATGCAATCCGAGTCGAAAAGACATGGGCAAATCTCAAGAGATGGCTAGGCGATAATGTTTTACGATGTGAGTCCCTGGAAGCGGCTATTTATGAATGTCTCGAAAGATAGTATTCTTTGAGAAGCGAGGCGATGAAACAAACCACGCCGCTTTTGGTGCTGACGATCGGCCTCCCCAAAAGATGGGTTTGCAGGTTTTCGCATGACGCAAGAAGCGCAGATTGATTTGAATTCGAAGAGATGCCCTCAGGGCGAGCTCAACTGCAATCTGCAGTCAAAGTGCTGTTTTCGGCTTCAATCGTCGCAATTTTGTCGAGGCGCATCTGGTGATGGCCACCGGCAAATACAGTGCTGAAAAATACTTCGACAATGGCTCTGCCAAGCTCCACGCCAATGACGCGCTCGCCCAGACCAGAACATTGGCGTCGTTGAGATGGTATGACCCCAGGAAGCAGAAAGATTCATTGTTCATCCAGACCACTTCACTGCGGGAGCAGACACCTACTCCTCCTCGTCAGGCCCACCCGATGTCCCTGGCGGGATCGGCGTCAGCTGCATCAGGCCACCCATCCCCCCCATGCCGCCGAAGAGTTGCTCGAGCATCTCCTGAAACTCCGGGGGTAGGCCTGTCAGGCCGAATGCCTCCTGGGGGCTGAGGGGGGCGCCGATGTCCTCGTCGCCGTGCGCCTGACGCAGGAAGCGGTTGCTCATCTTGAGAAACGCAGTGGCCTGTCCCGGGGAGAGCGGGCGCGTTGCCTCGAAGGTGAAGCCGTCGAGCGTTGCCTCCTTGAAGAGGTGCGCCGCCACGTAGCGCTTGAGTGCCGCGAGGTAGGCCTGCTTGCCGAGGCGCTTGCGGGCCGCGACGTGAAACGCGGCGGCCTTTCCCTGGAGCAGACCGATGATCTGCGCCGGGGAGGCATAGGCCGACAGCGGCGTCTCCAGCGGTAAGTCCGGGCCCGACATCATTCTGTATTGGCGATAGGCGCCCGCGATCTGTTCCTTCTGGCGCGCCTGGGCTGCCTGGCTGCCGCGCCGGTGCTCGACGTAGAGCAACGCGGCGTGGACAGCAGCGCCCTCGTCCACGGCAGGCGCCAAGCGCGCGTTCGAGCCGACGATCCCTCTGAACCACTGGTGCGCGATCTGATGTGCCATCGAGAATTCGAGCGCGCCGTCGCTCGTCCGCGTCGAGTTGGGGACGAGGCCCGCGAGCATGTCGGAGACCTCGGGGTCGGTCAGGAGTGGCGAGGCGAAGACGACGCCCGGAAAGGCGAGCGCTTCGCGACCCTGGCCCAAGGGAACGGCTGCCACCTCGAAGTCGGTCCACGGGTAGGCGCCGAAGCTCTTGGAGTAGTGATCGATGGCGCGTCGGGCCACGTCGAGAAGCTTGCGCGTCTGTTCGGCGTTCTTCTCGCTGGACCAAGCGCGGATAGCGACCTCGCCCGCCTGGGCCTCCTGGGCCTTCCAACCCTTGCCGAGCGCGAGGACAAAGCCGCGCGTGGCCGCGGCGATGCGCGTGGTGCGCATCCGACCATCGCGCTCTGGAAAGCGTCCGATCTGTCGCCCCGTGCCCGCGATCTCGAACTGTGGTGGCGCCACGATCGTCACGATGTAATTCGCGAGCGGACCCCAAATCGGTTCACCGAGCGCTGGCTCTGGTTCGAGATCGGGCAGGCCGTCCAGCTCCCGCACGAGCTCTGGATGAAAGCCGACGAGCGAGACGATCCCACCCAGATCGATCGACAGATCGCCGACGGCGCTGCTGCCACTGGTCGCGGCCCTGCTGTTCGGCCCCGGAGGGTTCTGCAGCATGTCCAGAGGCGACTGCCCGCCCATCATCCCCAAGAGTGAAAAGGCTTGGGCAAAGAGCTGATCCATCGGGACGGCGCGCCCTGGGTCGGCGTCCTTGGGCACGCGCATCGAGAAGCGCAGAGACAGCTCGATCGGCGCGCCAGGCTGGGCCAACTCGGGGAGCTGCACCGTGACGCGGCCACCCGCGCGCTCCTGCACCAGCAGCGTTGCCTCGCCTCGCTTGACCTCGTGAAGATCGACGTTGGCCTGATCGGCGTTGGCGGGGATGCGCAGGTGCAGGGCGTCGATGGGGCGCGATGGCGTGACGATGAGTTGTTGTTGGCCTCTCAGGCGCGAGGTCTCGGGATCGAAGGCGAGCTCGATCCGATAGAGCGGTAGCTGGCTGAGCCCACCTTTGCCCAGAGCCGTCTCGACGGTGGCGCGCTGCGAGGCGAGCAAGCTCGTCGCGAGCATCTCCAGCTCTGCGGCGCGCGCCTCTGCCAAGCGTTTGGCCCACTGGACCTTCTCCTCGGCTGCGACGGGGGATGGTTCTGCGGCCTGCGCTACGCCAGGAAATCCAGCGAGCGTGGCGAGTCCCAAGCCCAGGGCAGAGGCACAGATGAGGGCGAGCGCTCCACGCCGTATCGATGTCGTCATGTCGGGTCTGCTCCTGCGCTCGGTGTGTTGGAGAGTGGCGTGTCAGGGGCATCGAGCGCGGTGAGGAGCTGCTCGACGCCATCGATCAGGCGTGCCTCCAGCTCGGGCGCCCAGAGCGCGCGGCGCGATTCGCCAAGGCCTTGCTCGCGCCGCACGGCAGACTCGACGTAGCCCACGTAGCCGTGCGCGAGCCCAGCGAAGATCACGTGTTCGCCTCCGAGCGCCTGGCGCAGGTTCTGGCCAGTGAAAAACGTGGGCTCGCCCGGAATGGCCACGAGGGTCAGCGGTCCAAGGCGAATCAGGGCGAGCGGCGCGCGCTCCATGAGCACGGCCTGGAGGAGATTGGCGGCCGGCCGCTGGAGAAATCGTGGCACGGTCGCGGGCGCCTGGGCCTTGGGCAGCGCGAGCCTGCCGCGCGCGATCGCCAGCGCGTCGATCGGCAGTGGCGTGGCCAAGGCGAGGGCGTGGCTGACCTCCTCACTCAGGCGCGCGGCCATGAGCGCTGTCTTGGGCAGCTGTGCATCCTCCTTGGGCGGGAGCGCGCCTGCGTCACCGGCCGCTCCCTGAAAGAAGAGGGCTGGCGCTCCAGTGGAGACCTCGATGAGCTCCGAGGTTCGACCCGGAAAGTCGGCGTCGAGCTGGGCGCTGTGGCGCGCCACGAGCGTGGGGTGCGCGTCGAAGGAGAACAGCGTGGCGATGGCCGCGCCCGAGGCCTCTGCGTCGAACGCGAGCACTCTCAGATCGCGATCGATCGGGCCGTCGGCCTGTGCCCGGTTTCGGTTCAGGCCCTGGAGTGGTCGCGTGCTCCAGCGCGCCCGCGCTGGCTCGACACGCGCGCACGCCTGCGCAAGCGCCTCGATCGAGCGAGTCATGATCTCCCTTTGTTGCGCTGCGTCGAAATGGCCGAGTGCCGCCGCCCTTACGGCGAGGTTGCGGTCGTAGCCGCCCAGGGAGCTGTGAGTATGGGTCGCGGTCACGAGGACCGCGCTCAGGCCGAGTGAGCGAGCACCTCGGTCGATCTCATCCGCGAGCTCTTCAGAGACCTCGAGGAGGTCGAGCGAGACGAGACCGAGCGTCGCCGCGTCTCCCACGCGCAGTGCCAGCGCCCGCGCAAAGAGCGGCGTTGCCTGTCCGTCTGCCCTTGGGCGACGGGGGGGGTAGCCAGCCTTGTCCACACCAGAGATGGGCATCAGCGCGGCCTTGCCTGCGCCCACTTGGAGCGCCCCCTGCGCTCGGACGAGCTGGAGGAGTTCGAACGCCTCGGGTCTTTCGCCGCGCCAATCGCGCCAGCCCAGGACCGAGAGCACGATGAGGGCGCTGACCACACACGCCACGCGCCGCGCGCGAGACTGTTTCAAGAATTCAGCACTCATCTCGATCTTCGAGCCTCGTGTTCCGTTGGAAGAGGAGAGGCCTTGTGAATCAGCTCCAACGAAACGGGAACAGGGATTTTGCGTGGCGCGATCGCGTTTCGTTTTTTCGGATGTCGGTCGAAAGGGGCGATGGCGGGGCACGCCTGGCGTCGGCCCTCTCTCGTGAACGGGCGAGGGAGAATGGATCGCGGATGATTCCGAGGCTGCTTTCCACAAACAAACAAATGAATTTGTTTCTTCTTTGAATTTATGCCAGGAAATAATTGTAGATGGGAAAACTCCAAACGTTTCTTTTATCACTACAGTCGTCGTGGTTTTCATCGTCGAATGGAAAATCGAACACCGCCATTGATTAGGACGATCGATACATCCTGACAAAAACAAGCTGCCAATGAAGAATGATTCCGAAGGATTTCTCTCCCTATCAAACGGTTTGGTCGTTTTATAGAAGATCCAATAAATCTGGATTGTGGACGCGGCTGCGGAAGAAAAACCGATCCATCCTTCTCGCTCATTGATTCACAGAGTGTGAAAACGAGCGAATAAAATATGAATTTGAAATACTGCCCAAGCGTTGGCGTGTGGGACCATACGGCCTCCCACTTCCAGCCCTTTGGAGTGCGCTTTCCTCTCAAACTCAATCGGCGACAACTTCGACATGACCCCTCCCAAACTCCTCAGGCTCACCGCCATCAACCTGCGTCGCGACTCCAAGAGCGCGCTTCTCTCGTGTCTGGGCACGGCCGTCGGCATCGGCGCGCTCGCCTTCTTCGTGGCTTTGGGCAGCGGCGTGCAGAGCATCGTCCGCGATCGTCTCTTCCCGATCGACGCGCGCGCTCTCGAGGTCGTCCCGCCGCGCTTCTCCCTAGGCACTGGCCTGCTCGGCGCTGGCAAGCTCGACGAGGCCGCCGTGGCTCGGCTGTCTTCTCTCGATGGCGTGTCGCAGGCGTTTCGAAAGATGGAGGTGCGCATCCCGGCCATGGCCACGCCAGCGGCCCATCTCGTCCAGAACTTCAAGGTGCCGGGCAACATCCGCTTGGCGCTGATCGCCGTGGGCGTGGAGCCCGAGTTCATCGCTGCCGATCTCGCACCTGGCATCGCCTTCCAGAGTCAAACGACGGCCGTCGGCGATCGCGGTCATGATGCCTTCCCCACCTTGCCCGCGATGGCCTCGAAGCGCCTTCTCGCGCTCTACAACCAGGCCTTTGCCCGCTCGCAGGGCTTGCCCACCGTCAGCGAGCCCCTCCTGCGCGCCGCCGCGGGCCTCACCCTCGTGGACGTCCAGCTCGGCCGCGGGATGCTGGGCGGAACGCAGATGCCGCTGCGCGCGTCGAGCCTCGCCTTTGCTGGCCTCACGGATCGGGCGCCGCTCCATGGCGTGCTCATCCCGCTTCAGGCAGCGCGTGCCATCAATGCGGCCTATGGCCAGGACGCCGAGACCTATTCGGCCGTCACTCTCGTCGCCCGCGACCCAGGACACGTCCCCGCGCTCCGAAAGGCCGTCCAGTCGATGGGCTTTTCGATCGAGGAGGGCGAGCGCGAGCTGGCCGAGAAGGTCGGGCTGGCCGTGGCCATCACGACAGCGGCGCTGGCGCTCCTCTCGATCCTCATCTGTCTCATCGCTGCCATCAACATCGCCCACGCCCTCCTCTCCAGTGTCCGAACGCGGGAGCGCGAGTTCGGCCTTCTGCGCGCGCTCGGAGCCACGAAGCTCGACGTGGCCGTGCTCGTCCTCGTCGAAGCCGCGCTCATCGGCCTGATGGGCGGCGCGTTCGGCATCCTGGCGGCCCGCGCGGCAGCCTTTGGCCTGAGCGGCTTCATCGCCTCTCGCGTCCCACTCTTCCCTTTCCCTCCCGAGAGTTTCTTCGCGTTCAGCGCGCCACTCGTGCTTGCTAGCCTCGGTATCGCGCTCCTCGCCTCGCTCGCAGGTGCCATCGTCCCAGCGCTGATGGCCTCGAAGGCAAGCCCAGCGAAGGTCTTGGCAGGCTGATCCCGCGAAAAGAACATCGACGCCGCAGAGCGGGCATCAGGCTTTCCAACCTCCTGAAATCAGAGAGGTTTTTACAAACACTGGCCCCTGCGCCTTCGAAGTTGAGCGGTCCTCATCGAGGGATAAGCCCTAAAGCGGGTCGGGATCCTCGAATCGTCCTTCGAAGCGCGTCCAGCTCACGCCGCCCCGGCTGTCGCGCAGCACGACCCAGGAGACGAAGTTGCCTGGACTGCCATCGTCGAGGTCGAGCGTCGTCAGGGCAGAGAGCGGCTTCATCGAGATGGGGTTCAGGCCACCGCTCGACTCCGGTTGGTATCTGCCGCGCGTCGTGAACCAGTCGTAGGTCCACGATTCGTCGAGCGCCAGCGTGCCGCCCGTGAACGTCGGGACTTGGTAGCTGGCTGGCTCGCGCTCGGCGTCCGACGGATCGATGTCGAGGTCCTGCGTGTCGCCCACGATCGAGAGGCGCATTTCCTCGCCGATCGGCTCGCCCTCTTTGCCGATGAGGAGCTTTGGCGGTGGTGGGTTGGCGTTCACGGGTTCGTCTTCGAGTGAGAGCGTGGGCAGGTGGAGCACGAGGGTCTTGGCCGCGTGTTCGACCACCTCGTCCGTCCAGACCTTGACCGACAGCAGCACGGGCAACCCGCCAAAGCCAAAGTAGGCGTCGGCGCGGATGGCCGCTTCGAGCAGGCCCGCGTGCGCCGCGGTGAACTCGAAATCCACCTCGAACGTCTCTCCCGTGAACGTGCCCTCGCCGAGCACGAGCTCGCCGTCGAGCCCCTCGCAGCGCCCGCTCTCTGGCTCGGGGCACGTGGAGACGCGGTAGTGGCGCGGGCGGGTGACGAGACCACCGTCCACCACGTCGGCCACGAGCGTCGTCAGGCGAAACTCGATGTCGCCGCGGTCACGATCCCTGATCGTGCGAGCAGACTCATCGATCACGAGGTAGCTCTCGGGTGGGTCGGCCTGGATCGCGAGGATACGCAGGTCGTGGATCGACGAGGCCGTGTCGAGCTCGCCGATGCACCCCATGGTCATCAGCGTCATCGTCAGCAGGAGCCATAGAGGCGCAGCACAGGGCCATCGAGTTCTCGTTTTTGATGTCGCAGACGCATCGAGAGACCTCTCGACGTCCTTGCCCCAAGCCGCTCCCACTCGTGGAAGAGGGGCTCCCGAAGGGCGGGGAGAGGAAAAATGCGATTCCTCTGCGCCAAGCATTTCGAGAACTCGATTGCCCTGGGGCGCTGCTCGATCGGCGCTGTGCTGAACTCGAGAGATCCACATCAGAAGCTCCCCTTGATCCCGAGCGATGGGAAGAACGGCATCCCAGGCAGGCTGGTCGAGCCCCGGTAGCGGTAGTCCCACAGCACGTATTCGGTGTTGTCCGCCCAATAGACGTTCTGGATGTCGAGATAGACGCCGAGCTTCCACGTCTTGAATGTCCACTCCTTGTCCACGCGCAGGTCGAGCTGGTGAAAGACCGGCGCTCGCTCGCTGTAGAGCTCGCCACGGATCGCCTCGTAGCGGCCCGTGTCCGCGTCGAACGTGCTGCCCGTGATGGGCGTGGTCGGGTTGCCGCTCACGAGCCTGAAGCGCGCGCCCAAGGACCAACCTCGGTTCAGCTTGTATTGGAGCAGCGCGATGAGGATGTGCGCCTGATCATAGCTGCTGCGGCGAAAGCGCTCCTCGTCGGGCAGGCGCCGCTCGCTGCGCGAGAGCGTGTAGGCGATCCAGCCGAAGAGCCGCTCGGTCAGCTCCTGTCGCACCAGCACCTCGACGCCGTAATTGCGCGCGAACGCGGCGTTCACGTAGCGCACGGATCGCAGGGTCCCGTCGTCCCGCCGCACCATCTCGTCGCTGGACGCCACGCGGTCGAAGCCGTGGATGAAGAAGCCCGTCACGTCGATGCTCAGGCCCTGCATCAGCATTCCGAGCTTCTGCTCCACGCCGAGCGAGGTTTGGATGGCCTTGCTGAAGCCCAGGTCAGGGTTGCCAAAGTCCGCGTCGAAGTAGGCGAGGTCTGGGATCTGCGAATACAGGCCGACGTTGCCCTTGAGCGTCGTGCCTTCGGCGATCTGGAAGCGCGCGTTCAGGCGCGGATCGAGCGCCCAGCGCGTGACGTCCCGCATGGCGAACAGCTCCAGGCGCACGCCAGGGAGTAGCCGGAGCTTGCCGTCGAAGAGTGCGAGCTCCCACTCGTGGTAGAGGCCCGCGTTCAGCGCGTCGTAGGCGCGGTCCATCTCGACCGGCTCGGTCAGGTAGGAGGCGCCAGGCAGTGGCCTGTATTCCGTCGAGAACGGGATCTCGCCGCTCATCCAGGCGTGGGTGTAGCGCAGGTCGAGCCCCAGGCGCGCCCTGTGACCTCGTTCGAAGGCGTAGGTGGCCTCCTCGCGCAGGCCCACGCGCAGCTCCTTGCCCTCGACAGCGAAGCCCGCCAGCTCGTCGCTCTCGGTGTCCATCGAGGCGAGGTCCAGCCCGATCCACGGCGCCAGCACGTTCGTGAACGCACCGTCGCGAAAGGTCCAGCCGAGCTTGAGCCGGTGGAACGACACGTCGCCGCCCAGGTCGAGCTCCAGATCGCGCTCACCCCCCGATGTGGACACGGCCATCTGGTCGTCCGAGCCGAACAGCATGACCGTGAACTGGTGCCGATCCGAGGTCAGGCCATGGTCGAGGCGCAGCTGGTAGTCCCAGTAGCGCGGCAGGATGCTCACGGTGCCCAAGCTCTCGGTCTCGGGCATGACCGCCGACAGGAAGGCATCGACGTAGGAGCGCCGCGCTGCCAGGGCCAGCGTGGTCTTCTCGCCGAGCGCTGCCTCGCCGAAAAAGGCCGCGTCGATGAAGTCGATCTTGAAGTTGCCGTGGATGCCCTCGCTCGTGCCGCGCCGCGTGTGCGCGTCCACGATGCCGCCGGTCGCGTTGCCGTAGCGCGGACCAAAGCCGCCGGGCAAAAAGTCGATGCGATCGATGAACTCGGAGTTGATGACCGACGGGCCACCAAAGAAGTGGAAGAGCAGCGGGATCTCGACGCCATCCAGATAGCTGCCCGTCTCCGAGGGCGAGGCGCCGCGCACGACCATCTGGCCGCCGAGGTAGGCGCTGCGTGCCACGCCAGGCAGGTTGTGGATGACGCGCACGGCATCGCCCATGGTGCCTGGGATGGCCTGGATCTCCTCTCGCTCCAGCGTGCGCCGCGTTGCCTCGCGCCGCTCGCGCTCGCCGCGCACCACCGAGTGGAAGCGACCGCTCAGCGTGGGCATCAGGTGGTAGGTGACGTCGAGCACCTCGCCCTCGCGGACCCACTCGGCGCGGCGCAGCGTCTCGTGGCCAGGCGAGAGGAGCTCGAGCACGTAGTGGCCTGGGGCCAGACGCAGCTCGAAGAAGCCGTCCGCGTCCGTCTCCTCGGGCAGGCCATCGCCGCAGGTGGGCGCGTCCTCGGCCGAGGTGCCCAGATCGCTCGGGGCGAGCTTCTCGCCTTTCTCGACCTTGGCGGCGGCCTCGTCCGAGAGCGGCCGACAGCGCAGCAACGCGCGGCCGATGGGTTTGCGCGAGGCGCGCTCGATGGCGCGGCCACGCAAGGTGACGGGCAGCGATTGGGTGGTGGGCGCCGCGTCGATGGCTTCGGCCGAGTCTTCGACGGGCGGCGGCACGGACGGCCGAAACACGAAGCGATAGACGTATTCGATCTGAACCGCGGCGGGCAGGCCGTCGATCTCGGCGGGCGAGAAGCGGAACTGGCGCACGGCTGCAGCAGCGGCCTCGTCAAAGCCATGGCCCGCGGACGAGATGACCTCCGCGTTCATCACCGCGCCCGTCTCGTCGATCTCCACGAGCAGCACGACCTCGCCCTCCAACTTCGCCTCACGCGCGGCCTCTGGATATTCGGCCTCGACGAACTGGATGAGTTCCGGGGCCTTGGTCAACACGGGCCCTTGTTCGGAGGGCGCGGGTGACTCGACCGACTCGGACTCCGGTGATGGTTCGGATGGCGTCGATGATTCCGCTGATTCCGATGACGCGGGCGCCTGAAGCTCCTGTGCCCAGCCAACGCTCGGAAGCACGCTCCACGAGAGCGTCCAGCAGATACAGATGAAGAGCGCCAGGTTCTGGCAAACGGCGCGCGAGCGCGCTTCGGAGGGGATGCCTTCTTCGTCTCGTCTCATTCGCAATCGTCTCTTCGTCAGAACCAGAACCAGCGTCACGGGAGAGGCCTCGAGGGCGCGGCTGATAGAGCGAGTGACGCACGACGACAAGAGGGCAGAGCGAGAGAGCAGGGCAATCGAGTTCTAAATTTTCTTGACAGCCCAACACCGCCAGGCGGGCCTTTGAGTAACTCCAAGCAGGTGTTCGAGAACTCTGTTTCACCCTGAAAAAGAAAAATCGAACCATG
>JAISIF010000121.1 GCA_031262165.1 Myxococcales bacterium
AGAACTCAATGGGGCGCACAATGATGGCACGCCACATGGCCATGGTCCGACGAATCCTGCGCAGGCCGACACGGACGGCGATGGCTGCCTCGACGGCGCCGAGCTGAGCAAAGGCTTGAACCCCAACAACTCTGGCGACTGCTCGAGTACCGACGGCGACACCGATGGCCTGTCCGACGACCTCGAAGCCCTCTTGGGCTCCGATCCCAACAATCCCGACACGGACGCCGACGGCTTGACCGACGGTGCGGAATACTACGGGACGAACAATGAGGGCGTCTCGCATGGCCATGGCCCCACGAGCCCCCTCAAGCCCGACACGGACGCCGACGGCCTGAGTGACCATGCCGAGATCTACACCCACGGCACCAACCCGAATCAGGCGGACACAGACGGCGATGGCCTCAACGACGGCCAGGAGATCCGTCTCGGAACCGATCCGAAGAAGAAGGACACGGACGGCGATACCTGTGAGGACGGCTTCGAGATTCAATACGGGATTCAGTATGGCCTCGATCCCCTCAACAAGAACGACTGCCCGCCCCCCAGGGTCGATAGAGACTGTGACGGCCTGACCGACGCCGAAGAGGCGCAGCTGGGCACCAACATCAATAACCGGGATTCGGACGGCGACGGCCTGCGGGATGGCTATGAGATGGGCGTCTCCTTCAACCCGGATCCGTTCAACTGCCCTGAGGCGGACTTCCTGTCCGACGTTCACAACCCATCGGGCTACACGAGCAACCCGAAGGAGAAGGACACGGACGACGACGGCCTCGACGACTACCGCGAGCGCCAGCTCAACACCGACCCGAACAACCCAGACACGGACGGCGACGGTCTGAACGACGGCGCCGAGGTCGATGGGACGGACAACGACGGCAAGCCACATGGCTTTGGCGCCACGAACCCGAGCAAGCCTGACACGGACAATGGCAGCGTCCCGGACGGCGCGGAGGTCATCGGCGGGCTCAACCCGAACAGTGCGGGCGACGACACAGGCGTCGTGAGAGACGCGTGTGGCAATCCGCGCAGCTTTTCCGAGAAGGGCGTGAAGGACGCGGACCTCTCGCTGGCCTTCCCTTCGACGTTCTCGACCGTGAACACCCTGACGGTCAGCGGCAAGGAGCGCGGCATCATGATCTACGACCCGACCAACAAGGTCGTCGGCTTTGCCCTCGAGCTGCCGAATTCGCCGGGCATCACCGCGGCCACGATCGCCGCGCAGGAACAGCTGGGCCGCACCATCGTCGCCAGCACGAGCGCCATCACCTCGGCGATGGCCCAGAACTTCACGAGCTGGGACGGCTACCCGTCAGCCATCGGCTATTACGAGCAGGCTGGCTCGGGCAACGCCACGCAGCGCGCCACGAATATCGTGAAGGGCTTCTTGGGCAACTCGGTGCAGGGCACGCTGGGCAGCAACTCGGGGAGCGGCACGGGCAACTTCAAGCTTCAGCTCCAATACCTCCACCGCAAGGATGCTTCGCAGAATTACAGGACCATCGTGGTCGGCGCGCTGACGACTTCGACGAGTGACGCGGCGTTGATCGAGCTGAGCGATCTGGCGGGCGGCACGGCGCTGGCCCAGTTCGGCGACAAGCACCCCCTCGCCTGCGAGCGAGTGACGATCACGGGCGACTCCAAGGTCGATTTCATCTGGGTCGTCGATTTCTCGTATTCGATGGAGCAATGGACGGCAGCGGTGTCGGCGGCGGCCGATGCCATGGCAACCCAGCTCAACCAGGCGGCCATCGACTGGCGCGTCGCGGTCATCTACCACGACACGGATCGCGCCACGACGCGCAAGCATCAGCCACACGGCTTCACGACGAACATCACCGACTTCAAGAACTGGGTGAACGTCCAAGCCAACGGCGATAACCCCGAGCGGATGTTTTCCCCAGTCAAACAGATGCTCGAGCACGAGAACACCAGGTGGCTGCCCTCGATGGCGAGCGCCAACGCCAACAGGCTGCGCACCGGCGCCAAGGTCGTCGTCATCTGGCTGTCCGACGCCAAGGAACAGACCATCAATGGCGTGTGCGACAGCGGCCCTGGCTACAGCTGCTACAACACCGTCGATCGGAACAATCCAGCGCGCTCCCTCCCGCAGGGCTACGCTACCTGGGCCGACTACTTCGCGAACCTGCCCGGCGGCATGGGCAAGGCCTTCGTCGCGGGCATCGTTCCTCCGGTTGGCATCCGGCTGAACGCGGAGGAGGTGGTCACCTCAGAATACCGCGACGTCATCACGGCGCTCGGCGGCATCGAGATGGACATCCAAAACACAAACTCCTTCCAGCAGGGCATCGCCCAGATCATGACGGCAGCGATTGGATCGGCCACCTCGACCAAGCTCAAGAAACCGCCCATCGCCGCTAGCCTCAAGGTTGCCGCGACCAAGACGATGGGGACTTGCAACCTTGCCGACATGCCGCGCAGCCGTACCCACGGCTTCGACTTCGACGGCACAGCGCAGACACTCACCTTCTACGGCAACTGCCGCCCAGACAACACGGCACAGGTCGCCGTCTCCTATCGCTACTGGGAAGATCTCACCGGTCCGAACCCGACCTACCGCGATCCCATCACCTGCCAGGCGCCGCTCGTGCCCAATGCCCTGGGCACGGCCTGCGTCTGCTCGGATTGCGGTGGCTGCGACGCTGGCCTGGCCTGCAACCGCTCCACGTGCCAATGCGCCTGCCCTGCCGACTGCAACGGTGGGTGCAACGGCAACCTGGCCTGTGATCCGGACTCCTGCAGCTGCAAGTGCGAGCTCAACGTCTCCTGCGGCCAGGGCCGCGTCTGGGATGGCTCGAACGACGTGTGCGACTGCGTCTGCGCGGGGGACAGCTCGAACTGTGGCCCTGGCCAAGTCTTCTCGCAGGCCTCGTGCTCGTGCGAGTGTGCGACCGTCTGCGGTCCAAACGAGATCCTCGATCCGACGACCTGCACGTGCGGCTGCCCAAACCAGGGTGAGGCCTGCCCCATAGGTCAGACCTTCGACGAGGCGACGTGTAGCTGCAAATGCGACATGAGTCAGATCGACTGCAGCCAGCTCAGCCCTCTCTACGACCCCGATCCGAACCGCTGCGGCTGCAGCTGCCAGGACGACTGCGGTGGCACCTGCCGGACGGACGAATACTGCCATCCGGGCAAGTGTGAGTGCCTCCCCTACGGCTTCAACTGACGCTGAATCATCAGAGTCCGATTCATCCTCTCGGAGCAGAAAAGGCGCGGCCAAAAACCGCGCCTTTTTTGTAGGAGCGTGCCAGCAAGGATTCCCCAGCAGAGATGGGAGTGGGGTGATGGTGATCCGCTCAAAGCGGCTAAAAGAGGAACGCTACGCGGGGCTCTCAGTTGATGGGCCACCTTGCCGGTGGCTGAGGACTTATCCCTTCATTAGGACCTTTGCACCGCAAAGGAAGGGGAAGGTCAGACGAGGCGCGAGGGCGGGAGCCTCCAGGTGGGGCGACGGAATAATTAAGGAATAAGTCCTTAAAACAGACTCAGTTGCTCGCTTCGGAGATCTTCTATTTCTTGATCTACTCCCGAATCGTTGTTTCGTCTTTTCCAACTGTTGAAACGAAATATTCGCGATCCCAAAAATGGAGCGAGGTCACTCAAAAAGAGATAGGATCGTGCCTCTCACTTCATGGAACCAATCAGTATAGAGATAGAGTGCAATTCCATACAGCGCCTGATTGACAAAGAAACCATTTCGATTCTCTTTGAGAGAATTTTTGTTCTATAAATAAATCTCCAAGAAAATGTCGTGTATTGTTATTATTCTGCTCAATAGAAATTGTATAATCTTCCCCAATGGTATATCTTTCAGAAGGAAATAGCTCCGCCTTCAAGTTGTGCCTCTTTTTGAGTGAGCCGTCTCCTATGGTTTATTTTAATAGCCCCCCCCCCTCGGATTTGCCGGGGACTGAAAGGGTGAGCACATGAAAACTATAATTTTAAAAGAGCTTGTCTTTTAGCGCATGATTTAAGTCGAAATTAGAAGTCTGGCAGAGAATGTTTGAAAAACGCCGCGAAAAGGCCTCTTTGAGAGGCCAGCGACGAAAGCCCCCGGATTTGTCGGGGGATCATTACTAAAATTGCCCCACAAACCCCAATGCCGCGCCGTCGATTCGGGATGCGCGTCCTATTGGGAGAATGGTCGGAGCCATGGCAAAACCAGCCTCTCTTTGGAGAAGCCGCGCGGCCTGTCCGGCGGAGACGTAATCGTCGATGATGAAAAAAAGCAAGGAGGACACGCCAAATACGCCCGCAGCAACGGCAGAGCCCATCCCCCAGTCAAATGAGTCTGCGGCAAACGCCGTGGCCGAGGCCACTAGACTTCCCCAAGTCAGGCCATACATCACCCACCCAACCGCTCTCAGCCCAGGCAGACCTCGGACGCGCGGATCGGAACGCGCCGAGTTGCCGCCCGCGAACAGAATGGGCGGCAAGATCAGGAAGGCCGATCCGGCGATACCGCCGCCTGCCAAAATGAGTTCTTCGCTCTCAGCGGCCGAGCCAATCCCCGAGATCAAGGCCGGAATGGCAATGCCCACGATGAGGCCCATGGTGCCAGCGGCCCTTGCCCAGCCAGTGCTCACGGGCTGGTAATTCAAGGCATAGGGCGAGGGATTATGGGAAGGGTGGAGCGACAAATCTAGCGCGGGGGGCGCGTAGAGGGCAGGCTGATCAGGATAAGGTGCCTGCTGAGCATTGGGCAGGCGCACCACTGGAGCAGTAGCGCTCGGAGGAATCGCTCTGGGCGAGACGCAGACACCACCCTCACAGATGCGATCGCCCTTACAGGCATCGTCCGTGTAGCATTGGGCGAAGGCTGAAGGGATGAAACAGAATAATGCGAAAGAAACAAATAAAGCATGAACAAGTTTGAACAATTTATTATACCTCGCGGGAGGGAGAGAGGAGTTTTTATCAGACATCTTTATCTACCAGTCTAGGGTATGTTTATAGTGCAGGTGTTTCAAGAAAGAATGACACATAAGGTCTAGAGTGTCAGAGGTCCAAAATAGACATCAAACTTTCTTGAAAACGCTGCACAAACTTCCCCATATCATGCGAGAGAAACATCGATGAAACTCACCAAAGAGAATCACTCAAATAGAAACCCCTGGCCAAAAAGCGCGCGGCCTAAGACATTTTTGAGAATGGATGTCAAAGGATTTTGATGAAGCGGGCGCGAACAGGGCTTGAGGTTGCCGTGCGTGAAATGGAGGGCGTGCATGGAGCTGCCCGAAAATTCGGAGCGACTCTTCTTCACGCCGCTCGTGCTTCGACGGCTCTTTGGCAATGCTCGATGCTGCTTCATTGATAAGGCCTGTTTCATTCCATGACCGCACCCTATGCTCTCCCTATCAATCGAAATCCGTGGTTTTGTCGCAAAACCAATATCTATTGGCAGCGATTTTTTTGAGACGTATCTCATCATCCGTCCAACTTTTTGGAAAATAGCGCCTGCAATCATTGCGATCATATCGATGCGTGTCCATGCCGCGATACATGAGCATTGGTGATTCTCCCAGCGCTGCCCGTGTATTGTCGCGATACTCCACAGGATGCTTTGCCTTGTTTCAGAAATCCTGTCTCATCAATCACCAATACCGCATCTTTTTCCGAAAAATGCTCGACCACATAATCGCGCACCAAATCGCGCAATTCGTCGGCATTCCATCGGTCGCGCCCAAGCAATCCCTGCTGACGCCACGGCACAGAATCGCCAGTCACCTCGGCGCGCGTCCATCCGGTTTTGCGTGGCTCTGAACTCAATCAACCTTTCAGAAAAAGATTGGCATTCACGGCCGTTCGCTTTTGCGCAAACAAATGCCGTATCCTTTTCTCGATTTCACCTAACGATAATTCCCACGATTCGAGCAGTTGAGCGGTTGTGGCTTGTTCCTTAGCACCCTTCCCAACATGTACCTTTTAAAGATGTGTCGATCGCCCGAATCAATGGCGGTGAGCGACTCTCTTGGACATCTCTCCAGGTGAGCGATGTATCCATGAAAGCAGAGCTGGATCACCGCGAAGGGTGAGTTGGCAGAGGGCATTTGCTGCCTAAATTCGCCCGACACCATCGCGCGCTTCGAAAACTTGCGAGCTGTAATGCGCGCGCCATCGAGCTCGGCGGGGCAGAATTCGACTCTGTCCATGATGTGTCCGGTGAACGAGAATGCGGATGCATTTCTATTGTAGGAAAGCGTTGTTTCCTGCCCATGAAAACACACCTGAACATTCTCAGAGCTAAAACGCTCAAAAAGAGCCTGTTTCTGGAGCGTTTTAAGGAGATTTTGCATATTTATGCTTGGGCGCGAGGCGCCAGACTGTGCGCTATTGGCGCGCCTAGCTGCTTGGCGCAGGACGAACGGGCGGTGTTTCTCCTGCCTCAAACAGCGCCCTGCGGAGGTCAGACGGACTGTTCGGCTGTTTTTTTCATCTCCATGAAATCGAAGGGCCCCTTCTTTCGTTGAGGCGCCTTTGTTTTCGATAGTTTGTGTGAGCCAGGCTGGTCGCCAGCCAGAGAACGACACGGAAAAGACGAGAAGGAGTGAAGACCATGCGCTGTCCAAACATCCTGCGAAAGCAGTTGCCCTTCGCCCTCGCTGTCTGCTGCTTCTCTTTGGCTGCGATGTTCAGCGCTTGCCAGCGCTCCGATACCAAAGCTGCCTCCGAGCGTCAGGGGCGTCGGGCTGCCGACTTTCCTGTCGAGCTTGCGCCTGTCGAAGCACGTCAGGTCGACTACACCATCCAGTCGGTCGGAACGCTTTTGGCCCAAGAAGAGGTGCAGATCACCTCGCGTGTCTCTGGTGTGGTCGAGCGCGTCCGCTTCATCGAGGGCGCGCATGTCCAGAAGGGGGCCATCCTCGCCGAGATCGAGCCAGAGCGCTGGCGCATCGCCGTTGCCTCGGCCAAGGCTTCACTCGATAGGTCCAAGGCCGCCACACACGAGGCCCGCCTCGCCTTTCAGCGCCGCGAGAAGCTGAGCAAGAATTCACCAGGCCTCATCAGCGCCGAAGAGGTCGAGCTCTATGGCAGCAAATTCAAGGTGGCACTGGCCGAGGAAGCACTGGCCCAGGCCGCCTTCGAGTTGGCTGAATTGAACCTGCGCGATGCTTATGTGCGTGCCCCCATCGATGGCATCGTGGAGCGCCGCATGGTGCAGACCGGGCTCTACACGCAGCCTGGCACCGTGCTCGCCACCATGATTCGACGCTCGCCCCTGCTCCTGGAAACCGACGTCTCGACGGACGAGGCAGCGCAGCTCGAAGGCGGCATGAAGCTGACCTTCAGCACGGGGAGCACCGAGTCGTTGGAGGCGCGCATCATTCACATTGGTCAGGCGGCGAATCCCCGATCGCGCCGCGTGCGCCTGCTCGCCGAGGTCGACGCCATGGGGCAGGGACAGCGGCCCGGTGACTTTGTCAAAGTCCAAATCCCCGTGGGCAATAGGTCGGCAGCGCCTGTCGTCGCGCAGATGGCCATTCGACCCAGCGAAAAGGGTTTTTTGGCCTACGTGATCGAGAACGGCGTGGCGCGTGAACGCATCGTGTCGCTGGGCCTGCGCACTCAGGATGGTTTTGTCGAGATTCGCGATGGGATCGACGCGGGCGAGTCGGTCGTGGTTCGTGGCAATGAACCGCTGTTCGACGGCGCGCGCATCCGCATCATCGATGCAGCAGACCCGTCCACGCCTACCAAGGCGCTGCCGACCAAGGGCACATCGACTGAACGCGCTGGGCAGGCGACATGAAGCTGACCGAAGTCTGCATCAGGAACCCAGTCTTCGCTTGGATGCTCATGGGCGCCACCATCCTGTTCGGCGCCGTCTCGTTCACGAAGCTGGGCATCAGCCAGTTCCCCGACGTCGATTTCCCGATCATCAGCGTGTCGGTCACCTGGGAGGGCGCCGCGCCCGAGGTCATGGAGCGCGACGTGGTCGAGCCGATCGAAGAGGCGCTGATGCAGGTCGAGGGCGTCAAGTCGCTCACCTCGACCTCGCGCCAGGGCACGGCCAACATCATGGCCGAGATGCACCTGTCGCGGCCCGTCGATCTGGCCATGCAGGACGTGCAGGCTGCCGTTGCCCGCACCCAGCGCCGCCTGCCAGAGGGCATCGAAGCCCCCATCGTGGCCAAGTCCAACCCTGAGGACAACCCGATCATCTGGCTTGGCCTGGCAGGTCCCTTTCCGCCTCAGGTGCTTGCCGACTACGCCCGCTACCGAGTGCGCGAACGACTCCAAATCGTCCCTGGCGTGGGCGAGATCACCTTGGGTGGCTCGCTCGATCGCAACGTGCGCGTGTGGATCGATGCCGACGCGCTCCACCGCTTTGGCCTGACCGTGGCCGAGGTCATCGACGCGCTCCAAAAGCAGCATGTGGAGCTGCCCGCTGGCCGCATCGAGGCGTTTGGTCGCGAGATCAACGTCCGCGTGCTCGGCGAGGCGCTCGACCTGACGACGCTCGAAAACCTCTTCGTCGCCGATGTGGCTGGCACGCCTGTCCGGCTCAAGGACGTGGCACTCATCGAGGATGGCTTCGAGGACAAGCGGCGGCTCGCACGCGTCAATGGCGAGCCTGCGCAGGGCATGGGCATCCGCAAGCAGCGCGGCGCCAATGCCGTGGCCGTTGCCCAGGCCATCCATGCGGAGCTCGACCAGATCCGCAAGGAGCTGCCTGAGGGCATGAGCCTCAACATCAACTTCGACTCGACCAAATTCATCGAGGAGTCGGTCCACGAGATCGAGTTCGAGATTTTGTTGTCGGTCCTGCTCACCGCGCTCATCTGCTGGCTCTTCCTCGGATCGCTGAGCAGCACGCTCAATGTGCTCCTCGCCATCCCCATGTCGCTGATGGGCACCGTGGCCGTGATCCACTTCCTTGGCTTCACGCTCAACACCTTCACGCTGCTTGGCCTCACGCTCGCCATCGGCATCGTCGTGGACGACGCGATCATGGTGATGGAGAACATCTTCCGGCACGCCGAGGGCGGCAAAGATCGCGTCAGCGCTGCGCGTGAGGGCACCCAGGAGATCACGTTCGCCGCGCTCGCTGCGACACTCGCCATCGTGGCCATCTTCCTGCCCATCGCCTTCATGGACGGCATCATCGGTCGCTATTTCATGCAGTTTGCCGTGACGATTTCGGTGGCCGTGATGATCTCCTACGTGGAGGCCGTCACTCTGGCGCCAGCGCGCTGTGCCCAGTTCCTCAAGGCATCGCACGAGGATCGAAACGCCTTGGGCCGCCTGGTGGACAGAGCCTTCTGTGCCGTCGAACGCTTTTACGCGCGCGTGCTCAAAGGCGCACTGCGTCACCCCGGCGTCGTGCTCGTGCTCTCGGTAATCCTCTTGGCTGCGGCTGGCTTTTTTGCCTCGCGCTTGCCGCGCGAGTTCGTGCCCTCGCAGGATCAGAGCCGCATCGTCGTGTCTTTGCGCGCGGCGGTCGGCACGAACATGGACGAGACCGATCGCCTGTTCAAACGCGCCGAGGCCATTGCCCAGGCCCTGCCCGAGACGCTCACGCTCTTCAACAACGTCGGCGGCCGCAACGCGAACACAGGGCGACTCTTCATCACCATCCCGCCGCCCAACGAGCGAGAGCGCACGCAAAAAGAGATCGAGGCAGAGCTGCGCACGACGCTCAACGCCATCCCTGGCCTCAAGGCCGTGGTGATGGATCTGTCGCAGTCGGGCTTCTCGGCACAGCGCGGTTTCCCGGTCGAGTTCTCGGTGCGCGGCGCCAACTGGGACGACCTCGTGACTGCGTCCGAGGCAGCCATGAACAAGCTCAACCAGAGCGGCGCGGTCATCGATCTCGACTCGGACTACGAGATGGGCATGCCCGAGCTGCGCATCGTCCCGGACCGCGAGCGTGCCGCTGATCTGGGCGTCTCGATGCAGACCGTCTCGAGCACCATCAACGCACTCGTTGGCGGGCTCAAGGTCGCCAGCTACACCGACGACAACCGACGGCTCGACATGCGCGTTCGCCTGCTCGCGGACCAGCGCGCCCGGCCAGAAGAGCTCAGCGCATTGATGGTGAAGACGGACAGCGACGAGGTCGTGCCACTCGCCTCGATCGCTCAGTTCGAAGAGAGGCCAGCGCTCCAGCTCATCTCGCGCCGCGAGCGCGAACGCGCCATCACCGTCTATGGAAACATCGCGCCTGGCCACTCGCAGGCCGAGGTCCTCGAACTCGTCAACGAGGTCTCACGCGAGGCACCCAAGGGAACGCGCATCGTCATCAGTGGGTCGAGCCAGACCTTCCAGGACTCGATGAGCGGGCTCTTCTTTGCGCTGCTGATGGGCATTGCCATCGCCTACATGGTGCTCGCCTCGCAGTTCAATTCGTTCCTCCATCCCATCACGGTCATCACGATTTTGCCTCTGTCGGCAGCAGGCGCGGTGGCAGCGCTGATGGCCATGGGCATGACGCTCAACATCTTCAGCATGATTGGCCTCTTGCTCCTGATGGGTATCGTGAAGAAGAACTCGATCATCCTGGTGGACTACGCCAATCAGCTGCGTGGGCCAGAGCACGGTGGTCTCGATGCGCTGAACGCGATGCAGAAGGCGGGGCCTGTGCGCCTGCGCCCCATCGTCATGACCTCGGCAGCCATGCTCGCGGCAGCCCTGCCAGCGGCGCTGGCCCTGGGCCCAGGCAGCGAGACGCGCGCGCCCATGTCCATCACCATCATCGGTGGTCTCGTGATCTCGACAGGACTCAGCCTGGTGGTCGTGCCCGCCTTCTACGTCGTGGCCGACCGCGTGCTTCGAGCGATTGCGGCAAGGCGAAAATCAAAGACCGCATTCAGCGTCTGAGACCAATGCCGATGACAGCGCGCCGATGGCGATGTGACGCGCCGCGACGTTGATTCGACTCAGCGTTCCCTTGAAGCAAGCGCCACGGCTGGCGTCGATGCGAGCCATGCAAGGACATCATCGACTTGTCCCGAATGAAACAGGGCCAAGGTCTACTCCCTCACCCGTTCTTTAGAGGGCCGACGCGAAGCGCTGAGAGAGGGAGTTCTAGGGATTATCCATAGATAGGAATGACCTTATCGAAAACAATCATCGCTGCCGCCAATTCACATAAAGAACTATATGATGCGTCCGTCTTTTCATAACGAGGAATCAATTTCCGAAAACGATTGAACCAT
>JAISIF010000091.1 GCA_031262165.1 Myxococcales bacterium
ATCATTGTTATTTCTGAACCGGTAAGGGCGTCTCCCAGAATGCGTGAAATCTGTTCAAACTCGCCCTGGTTTAAATGCAGTTGTATATCCATTCGCGCTTCCGTTCTATTTTGCCTTTATCCCTTTGCCGCGCCTCTTTTCGTCGTCGTGATCGCGCCTGAGTCGAATCGAGATCGACGGCGCTCACTTGCCCTCGTTGGACTTCTTCTCGGCCTCGCCCGTGGGAGCGTCTTCTTTCTTCTTGGCTTCCTCGGCCTCCATGACGATGGCGACCGACGCGCTGGCGCCGATGCGGCTCGCGCCCGCGGCGATCATCTTCTTGGCGTCGGCGAGGGTGCGCACGCCGCCCGAGGCCTTGACGCCCATGTCCGGACCGACGACCTGGCGCATCAGGGCAATGTCCTCGGCCGTGGCGCCGCTGCCCGTGAACCCCGTCGAGGTCTTCACGAAGGCCGCGCCCGCCGCCTTGGACAGCGCGCAAGCGATGATCTTCTGCATCTCGTCGAGCTGGCTCGCCTCGATGATGACCTTCACCGGCACTGGGGCGACCGCGTCGACGACCTCCTGAATGTCATCGAGCACGAACTGGTAATTCCTGTCCTTGAGCGCGCCGATGTTGATGACCGTGTCGATCTCGCGCGCGCCGTTGCGAATGGCCTCGCGCGCCTCGTAGGCCTTGACCTCTGGCAGCGAGGCGCCGAGCGGAAAGCCGACGACCGCGATGGGCACCGTGTCCGATCCCTGGAGCAGGACCGCGGCCTCCTCGACGTTCGCCGAGTTCACGCACACGGTCGCAAAGCCGTATTGGCGGGCCTCGTCGCACAGCTTGAGCAGCTCGTCCTGTGTCGCGGTCGGCTTGAGCAGCGTGTGGTCGATGTAGGTCGCCAGATTGCTGGGATCGGGCGGCGCCACTGGGTGCGACAGATTCTGGAATTCCTCTGCGTCCATCTCGTCGAACAGGTCTTCCAGCGCGTCATCGTCATCATCGTCGTCATCATCATGACAGTCACAGCAGCACGTGTCGTCGTCTGGATCGTCGCAGCAGTCACACCCACAGTCACACTCGATGTCGTCGTCATCATCCTCGTCGCAGTCGCCGCCACAGTCGCAGCGCTCGGAAAGGCGCTCGACGACGCGCTCGGTCAGAAGGTCCAGCAGCTCTTCCATTTCATTTTTGTCAGCCACGTTTCACCCGTTCGGTTTTGAGTTGTCGTCAACGCAGCAAAGCCTCCCCGGATGAGCTGAGGAGGCCCTGAAGCGGCGTGGGATTCTAGGGATCGAAATCTGGATTACAAGGCGAGCGACCAGACGGCGTTGAAATCATCCAACTCGTTGATTTCATTGGGGATTCTGAAGACAGGGGCGGCGCTCAGCGGACGGTCCCCAGCGCGTCCAGGCCCCAGAGTGCGTCGTCGTGGAGCGCGTCGAGGTTGAGCGTCCAGAACTGGAACGTCTTGGCGCTCAGCAGGCGCGGTGGGCAGGGCTTGCCGCCTTTGCCGTAGAGAGCAGGCACGCGGCGCGGCTCCCAACCCAGGCGCTTGCGCCAGAAAGAGGAGGGCAGCTCGTGCCACGCCAGGCGCAGCGGGTTGTGGCTCGTGGGCACCCACTCGACCTCGGCGCGAAAGCCGAGCGCCGTGAGCGCTGCCTCGGCTGCCTGACGCGCGGCACGCGCATAGGGCGTGTCGGCGGCGCGGGTCAGGAGCAGATCGCCATCGCCAAAGCCCCAGCGATCCGTCAGGTCGGCGAGAGGGAGCGCGCGCTCGACCGCCAGCTCGACGAGGCTCCCCGTGTCCAGGCGGGCGATGAAGCTCAGGCCCGTCGAGAAGAGGCCTTTGATCAGGTCTGTGAAGGCGCCGCGCTGTTCGGGCAGGTCCCGCGCGACGAAGTGCTCCCAGACGAAGTAGGCGGTGACGTTGCCGACGAAAGGACACGGGGAGCGCCAGGCGAGAAAGGGCGCGTCGATGCCGAACAGCCCGCACGCTTCGTCCGGGGAGAGCAGGCGACCGCGGCCGATGGGGAGCTCACCATGGAGGAGGCGCGTGTCGGATGAGTGGGCGTCGATCCGTTCGAGCTGAACGCCAAACGTCGCGAGCGCTGCGCGCAGGTGGGCGTCGAGCTCCCTGTCCGGTGGCAGATGGCCAGCGCAGATCGCCATCGCGAAGCGCGGGGCAAAGGCGATGGCTTCGAGCGAGATGGGCGTTGCGATGGCCTTGGCCTGAGCGAGGGACATGGGGCACTCCTCAGAGTCGAATCAATCGAGTGGGGCGAAAGAGGGCATCGTCAGGTGCCTGAGCGTGGAGAGGACGTCCGCGTGGATCTCGTCGCGTGCCCTCTCGTGCCGCCCGCTCGTCGTCGGGACGCGGCACCAGCGCGCGGGATCTGTCTCGGCATGGTGGCGGTATTCGGCGGCGGCGGCCTTCAGGTGCCTGGCGTCCGCCTCTGCCGCGTCGAGCTTTTTGTGCGTGTAGTTGCGCGCAGCCTTCTGGAGGACGCGCGCTTGGGCCAGGCGAACGGGCATGTCGAGCAGCACGACGAGGTCTGGTCGAGGCAGGCCAAACACATCGAACTCGAGCGTCTCGATGAAGGCGCGGAGTTCGGGACGGCGGCGCGGCGCTGCTCGGGCGACCTGGTGCGCGAGGTTCGAGCCCACGTAGCGATCGCAGACCACGAGGTGACCTGCCGAGAGCGCGGCCCTGAGCGACTCGCGCATCTCGAAGCGGTCGGTCGCGTAGAGCAGGGCCGTCAGTCTGCTGTCGATGGCCCGCGGATCACCCAAGCCGCCATCGAGATAGGTGCCGATGAGCCTGCCTGTGAACGTCTGGCGATAGGCGGGGAACGAGAAGAACTCGACCTCGTGCCCTTGGCGCCGCAAGGCCTCGACGAGGAGGTGCGCCTGCGTGCCCTTGCCGCTGCCATCGATGCCCTCCAGGGCGATGAGCCGTCCGATCGTCGTGTTCGTCACGGGCGTCGTTCCTCAGCGATGGCGTTTGACGAACCGCTCGATGCGTTCCAGGGCCTCGGCGATCTGCGGCAGCCCACTCGTGTAAGCCATGCGGACGAAGCCCTCACCGCAATCGCCAAAGGCCGATCCAGGGACCGCCGCGACCTGCTCCTCGAAGATGAGTCCCTCGGAGAACTGTTCGCTCGTCAGGCCCGTCGAGCGGATACACGGGAAGCAATAGAACGCGCCCTTGGGCTCGAAGGTGGGCAGGCCCATCGCGTTGAGGCCACCCACGAGCAGCTTGCGCCGCGCGTCGTATTCCTGGCGCATCTGTTCGACGGCCACCTCGCCGTTCTCGAGCGCTTCGATGGCCGCGATCTGCGCCACGGTCGGCGCAGACATGATGATGTATTGATGCACCTTGCGGATGGCGGCGAGCAGCGCGGGGTTGGCCGCGATGAAGCCCACGCGCCAGCCCGTCATCGCGTAGTTCTTCGACAGGCCGGCGACGAGGATGGTGCGCTCCTTCATGCCTGGCAGCGCGCTGAAGCAGGTCTGCTGAAAGCCCGAATAGACGAGCCGATCGTAGAGCTCGTCCGAGACCACGAGGAGGTCGTGCTTCTCGGCGAGGGCCGCGATTTCGAGCATGCGCTCGCGCGGCAGCACGGCGCCGGTCGGGTTGTTGGGATAGCCGATGAAGATCATCCGCGTCTTCGAGGTGATCTTGGCCTCGATGTCTGCACCGGTCACCTCGAAGTCGTTTTCGGGCCGCGCCTCGACCACGATCGGGACGCCACCCGCGAAGATGACCGCGGGCTTGTAGGCCACGAAAGAGGGCTCGACGACGATCACCTCGTCGCCGGGATCGACGAGGGAGAGCATGGCGAGCAGGAGCGCCTCGCTGCCGCCCACGGTGACGAGGAGCTCGTCCTCGGGATCGAAGCGCACGCCGTAGAGCGCCTCGTATTTGCGCGCAATGGCCTGCCTGAGTTCGAGGATGCCTGAGTTCGAGGTGTAGTGCGTCTCACCGCGCCGAAGGGCCTCGATGCCCGCGTCGAGGATGTGCTGAGGCGTCGTGAAGTCGGGTTCACCGATGCCCAGCGAGATGACGTCCTTCATCGTCGCGCTGATGTCGAAGAAGCGGCGGATGCCAGAGGGCGGCACGCTGGCCACGCGCTGGGCGATCTGGAGCGAGCGAGGGGAGGAGGGCATGGAGGGAGAGGTCCGTCGTAGGGGCGATTCGCCATCGCCCGTCGTCAAAAATGGTTTGATTCAAGCGTCGTGGCTGAGCGGCGCTCGGGCGATTGCTCATCGCCCCTGCTCATCGCCCCTACGATCATCACGCATACAGCTTGGTGAAGATCTCGTGGAGTCTCGGGTTCTCGCGCAGCACGTTGAGCGAGATGTCGGCGTGGTGCCGCGCGTAGCCATTGCCGATGAACATATCGACGTCCTTGCCCACGCCCTCGGCACCGAGCGCTGCCTTGGTGAAGCTGACCGCCATCGAGAAGAAATAGACGGCCCCGCGATCGCGGCACGAGAGGATGGAGGCCATCTCGGTGTTGGGCACGTTGGCGCAGTTGATCACCACGTCGCACAGCTTGCCGCCCGTGAGCGCCTCGACGTGCTGGAGCACCTCGACCGGCTGCGTGGCGTTGGCCGCGAACACGTGGTCGGCCAGCCCCAGGCCCTTGGCCCGCTCGGTGCTCGCCGCGCCGTTCGTGTTGGCGATGACACAGCCCGACACGCCCACGCGCTTCCTCGCCTCATGCAGGCAGAGCATCCCCGACTTGCCGCCCGCGCCGATGACGAGGACCGTGTCGCCGGGCTTCACCAGGCGCGCGACTTGGGGCACCGCGCCAGCGACATCTAGGACCGACAACGCCAGCGTGGGGCTCATGTCGTCCGGCAGCTTGGCCCACAGGCCGCTCTCGAAAAGGATGGCCTGGCCGTCGATGTCCACCTGATCGATGTCCGGACGGATCTCCTTGATGGCGTCGATGCGCAGCGGCGTCAGCGAGAGTGAGACGAGCGAGGCGATGCGGTCGCCTGGCTTCAGGTCGATCTTGCCGACCAGCGCCTCGCCGATCTTGTTCACGCGGCCGATGAACATGCCGCCCGAGCCCGTCACCGGGTTCTGGTGCTTGCCGCGCTCGGCCACGATGCCCTTCATGATCTCGGCGATCTTGGCCTTGTCGCCGTCCGCCTGAGTCTCGATCTGGGTGAAGCTGGCCGAGTCCACGTTGAGCGTCTCCACGTCGCAGAGGATCTCGTTGTCGTAGAGGTCGCCTTCGCCCATCGCGTTGTTCACGCGCAGCGCGGTCTGAGGCAGGACGCCCTGGGGGTCGAGGACGCGGTGCAGGCCATAGCGGTTTCCGTGTTTCATCTCTGGGTGAGCCTTTCTTGAGTTTGGTGTCGTGGTCTGAGGTTGAAGGAGCGTGAAAAAAACGCGGCCCTATAGCGGCGAGATTCCCACTCCGCAATTGGCGGCTGAGTGGGTGGGGCAATCGAATTCTGGTGATTTCGCTTTGGCGCGATGCGTTTCGTCGTGGCGTTGCGCGCAATGCTCTGTGTCGCCATTCGACAAAAACGCGACCGCCCAAAACACGACGGGCGTTGCACGCGACGTCCCTACACATCCCTCTGCGACATCCGAAAGCCGATCCCGCTGATGTCTTTGATTTAGGACGCATCCCTCGATGAGGACCTTTTTGCACCGTGAAGGACGGGGAATCTCAGACGAGGCGCGAGGAGGGAGCTTCCAGACGGACGTGAAGAGCGAAGCAACGATGGCTGGCGTTTCACGGACAAGTGGGGGGACGGGATAATGAAGGGATAAGTCCTTATTGGCATTGCGGCACGCCATATCCCTCGCGCTGCCAGGGTGGGTGGCGAGAGATGCCGATGCCGGGCGCCGACTCTACCTTGAGCCTGCGTCGGCAGAGGGTTGGATGGGGCGTGGGGTGGTGGGTGGTCTGGGAGGAGAGGCGATGGGCGAGGGGTGTCGCGTGACAGCCATGCTGGCGGCGGCCTGGAAGGCGGAGATGGTCGAGATGCTGACGCTGCAGGCTTTGGCGCAGATGGCGCGCGAGCCGCGGCTCCAGACGCGCATCGCCTCCTGGGCGAACGTGGCCAAGGCGCACACGTCGCGGTTGCTCACGCGCATCGCGGCACTCGGCGGCGGGCCGCTTCCTGTGCCGCCGGACGAGGTCGAGGTGACGCAGTCGCTGTGTGAGGCGCTCGCAGCGGAGAGCGACAGCGCCCGATTTTCGGCCGAGCGCTACGCCGTCATCGCCCTGGCCGCGCGCAAGATCTTCGACCCATCCACCGCCTGGATCTGTGAGCTCAACCGCGCTGAAGAGCTGGAACGAGCCAATGAGCTCTCCGAGTTCGCGCAGACCTTGCGGGAGAAGCTCGCCCTGACCGAGGCGATGGAGTGAATGGCGTGAGCTGAGCGTCCTCGTCCAGCAGGGGCACGGCGTGCCTGCCCCTCGTGTTGGCGTCGTCCAGGGCGGGCGATCGAGTTCTGACGCTCTCCCCCGCAGCTTCCCATCTCGCCTTTGCCGACTTCCCTCTCGGTGAGTGGGACTCCGAAGGACTCATCCCTCGATTCTCCCGTCGCCAAAGCTCGTCAGTGAAACGCCAGCCTTCGTTGCTTTGCTCTTCACTTCCGTCTGGAAGCGCCCGCCTCGCGCCTCGTCTGACATTTCCCGTCCTTCGCGGCGCCAAGGTCCTCATCTCAGAGGGAGGTGAACCGGAGGGCCGGAGGGAGTGATTGTGTCAAGTCGATTGAGCACTCGGGCAATGCCCCTCCCCCTCCCATCCCCTGTCCTCTCCGCCGTTGTCAGGGCGGCCTTTGTTCTATTTTTTTGATCTCGAGTCGGGATGTGTAGGGGCGTTGCGCGCAACGCCCGTCGTGTTTGTGTCGAATGACGACCGCAGGGCGCTCTTCGCAAAGCCCCTACGAAGACACGCCTCGATCTTGGTCGAAATACAGAACTCGATTGCCCTGCCGCCGTTGTCCCGAGGCCTCGAACGTGCTTTGGCGCCCGGCCCATGCGTATCCGAGACCCTGCCCACGGCACCATTCAGGTGGCCAGCGACGAAGTCCCCCTCATCGACAGCCCATTTTTTCAGCGCCTGCGCTTCATCCGACAGCTCGGCTTTGGCGAGATGGCCTTCCCCGGCGCCACGCACACGCGCCACGCGCACTGCCTGGGCGCCATGCATCTGGCCACGCGCATGTTCGACGCGGCGTTTGCCAAGTCGCGCATCGACGGCGTGCCCGACACGGCACTCCAGCGGATGCGCAAGGCCGTGCGCGTCGCGGCGCTCTGTCACGACATCGGGCACATGCCGCTCTCGCACGCCTCGGAGAAGATGGCTCCGCCGCGCGCCCGCCTCGAATTGCCCGACTGGCTGGCGCACGACGATGCCGACAACTCTGTCGCTGAGGTTGCGCTCAGGC
>JAISIF010000050.1 GCA_031262165.1 Myxococcales bacterium
TGCTGCGCCTCTACTCTCTCCCCAGGAGTAGCCACCATGTCCCTGCCCAACGACCTCAAGTATTCCAAAGACCACGAATGGCTGAAGCTCGACGGCACGAGCGTCACCATCGGCATCACCGCGTTCGCCGCCCAGCAGCTCGGTGACATCGTCTTCGTCGAGCTGCCCAAGGTCGGCTCGGCCTTCAAGGCGGGCGATGCGCTCGGCGTGGTCGAGAGCACCAAGACCGCCTCGGACGTCTTCTATCCCATCAGCGGAAAGGTCCTGGCCATCAACGAGGCGCTGCTCGATGCGCCCGAGCTCATCAATCAGGATCCCTATGGCAAGGGCTGGTTCGTCCAGATCGAGTGCTCGAATCCCGCTGAGCTCGACACGCTCCTCGACGCGAACGCCTACGCAGCCCTGACGTGAACGCCAAAGCGAGACAGCGTGATGGATGAGAAGGCCCGCCAACAAACGAGACACGCCGAACATCGAGCTGCTCGAAAAGGCGGGAGCTCCCAAGCGATCTGGATCTGGGCGTCTTCCTCATGCCCCTAGCCCCTCTGCCAATCCGCGAGGACGACGCGCCTGACGCTGAGCTCGACGTCGATTCGACCACTCCGATGGAGAACGACGTCGAGTTCCAGGTGCTCACCTTCACGGTCGAGCCGCCCTTCCACGGCTGGCGCGTCGATCGCTACCTCTGCCACAAGCTGCCGCGCCTCTCGCGCACCAAGGCGCAGAAGCTCATCCGCGCAGGCCTCGTCTCGGAGCGGCCGCTCAAGCCGAGCTCCCCTGTCCTGCCAGGCATGGTGCTGTCGATGCGCCGCCGCCGTGAGGACGAACCACCCACGCCCACCGAGCTGCCGCTCCTCCACCGCGACGAAGAGATCCTGATCTTCGACAAGCCCGCAGGCCTGCCGATCCACGCCACGGCCCGCTACCTCCATGGGACGCTCGTGGCCCTCGCCCGCAAGCAGGCATTGCCAGGTGAGAAACCCGACCCAGCCCACCGGCTCGATCGCGAGACGAGCGGCCTCGTCGTCTGCGGGACCCACCTGGAGAGCACACGCTCGCTCAAGCTCGCGTTCGCGCAGGGGCTCGTCCACAAGCGCTATCTCGCGCTGACCGAGGGCTGGCCCAGCGAGGACGCCTTCGAGGTCGATGCGCCGCTCAGCGTCGGCGGCGCCGTGGTCCGCGTCCGGGTATTCGTCGATCACAGAGATGGCAAGCCATCGAAGACGCGCTTTCGTGTGATCGAGCGGCGCGAGCTCAAGGGTCAAAAATTCGCGCTCGTCCAGTGCGAGCCAGTGACCGGACGCCAGCACCAGATCCGCGTGCATCTGGCCTCGCGCGGCCTGCCCATCGTGGGCGACAAGATCTACGGCGCGGACGAGCGCATCTTCGCGCGCTTCTCCGAGCGCCGCCTGACCGTGGCGGACAAGCGCCTGCTCCGCCTCCCGCGCCACGCCCTACACGCCGCGCACATCGAGTTCCCGCACCCGCGCGACGGCCGCCTCTTCCAGATGGACTCGCCGCTGCCCAAAGACCTAGCCGCGTTCTTTTTCGATGGCGAATTGGATCAGTGGAGCGGCGTCGAGGACTGGGTGGAGGGAAAAGCAAAAACTTAGGACTTATCCCTCGATGCTTCGCTCTTCACTTCCGTCTGGAAGCTCAAAGCCTCGCGCCTCGTCTGACATTCCCCGCCCTTCGCGATGCAAAGGTCCTCATCGAGGGATGAGTCCTTGGAGCGTCTCCTCACTCCACCTCACCGCTCGGCACGCTCGACGGCGCCACTCTGCTGCGCAGCCACGACATGGGCAGCGCCCCCAGCTTCCAAAGGCAGACGAGATAGACGCCAGCGAACGCGATCCCAGACGTCGCCAGCGCCATGAGTTTCCATCCTGAAAACAGGCTCAGGCACAGCGCGCTCAGGGGAAGGGCGCAGCCAGCGGCGAGCGCCTGGCTGCCGAGTTCGCGCAGAGGCAGGCTCTCGCTCAGCGTGGCGCCAAACAGGCGGGCCGAGCGCGCGAGCATGACGAACCTCCCGAACAGCTCGACCACGAGGAAGCCGAGCAGCGCGCCGATGGGGCCGAGCAGGCGCAGGCACAGGAGCACCAGCGGAACCGTCGCAGCGAGCTTGGCGATGGAGAGCGCGAGCAGAAACCTGTTCTGGGCCCGCGCGCGCATCACGCCGTCGAGCGGCAACGACGAGGCCAGGATGGTGATGAGCGAGAGGCGGAAGATGGGCGTCGCGCCCTCGTATTGCTCGGTGAAGACGAATGTCAGCAGCTGGCGCGCGCACAAAAATAGGAACACGCACGAGGGCAGAAACGCGAACGACAGGTGCGAGATGGCCTCGTGGAACAGGAGCAACCCCTGGCGCGGATCGTCGCGCGCGCCGTCCTCCCCCAGCCCGATCTGGAGGACCTCGGACACGGGCGTGTAGAGGATCTCGACGATGGGCAGCTGGAAACAGCCCACCGAGTAGAGCGCGAACAACGCTGGCGTGACGTGCGCGGCGACCGCGTATTGGTGGAACTGCTGCTGCGGGATGATGAGCAGGAAGGCCGCGCCCAGCGGCAGGGCATAGCCGAGCTGGCGGGCAAAGTCGGCCCGCGTGAGCTCGAAGCCCAGCTTGGCGATGAGCCACACGAAGCAGCAGATGGCCTTCACGCCGAGCACGACCGCGATGCCGATGAAGAGCCCTTGGCTCGACTGGGTGAGCACGGCGCCGATGACCATCGCGAGGCCGCGCAGGACCTCGCTGAGCACCCGAACGATGGCCGCGTCGCGCATCTGGCCGAGGCTCGTGAGCGCGGGCTCGAAGGCGCTGCCCGCGATCCAGAAGAAGGTGACGAGAGCGATCCACGGGACGATCGCGCTGAGCGCCTCATTCGAAAATGTGCTGTCGATGAGTGGCTTGCCAGCCAGGATGAGGAACGCCGCGAACAGCGCGCTCACGAATGACCAGACGAGCGACTGCGACACGAAGCGCGTGCGGTGCTCGGGTTCACGTGGCACGAAATAGTAGAGGCTCGACGCCGCGCCCATGGGGATGACCATCGCGAGCGTCCCTGCGATGAGCCAGGCCTGCTTGAACGTGCCGTAGGAGGCCGGAACGAGAAACCGCGCCAGGATGGCAGGCACGGCCAGCGTGAGCGCCGCCGACAGGGCGCGGGCAATCATGAGCGGCCGCGCGCGCTTGAGGATCGACTCGGACACGACGCCTTTGCCCCTCTCCCTCTCCCAGACCCCAGCGAATCAATCGACTCCGCCGTCAGCATCGGCTCCAGTGAATCCACCGACCGAACGGCGGCCCAAAAATTAGGCGGCTGAGGTCAGGAGGGAAGAGCCTGGCTCGACTGGGCGCTGGCGATGACTCTCCCTGCGGCCCTCCGGGACAGCTCCCTCACCTGGAAGGGCCTGGGATCGCGGTAGGGGCGTTGCGCGCAACGCCTTGCGTTCTGCGACCGGCACCCTCGCACGACGGGCGTAGCACGCTGCGCCCCTACATCCGCCTCAGCGGAAACCTTCAAAAGGCCGCCAGCGCTGGGACTTCCTTTCGGGGCAGGCGCATCCCAGATTTTCCCGGCGAATGAGAGGGAGAACCTGGGCCACGCACCTCGCTTCACGCGGATCGGCTTCGAATCGATCGATCACTCGATCAGCAGATGCTCGGCCCAAACCCGGGACATCTCCTCTCAGGAAAGAGAGGCCTTGCTTGAAGTCCATCCCATTTCGAGCGGCTGGTGTGGTGCTGCCGCTCGCGTCCATCCGAAGCTCGCGCAACTTTGGCATTGGCCAGTTTTCAGACCTTGGCGCGATGGCGCGCGCGCTCGGCGCCGCGGGCTTTGGTTGGCTCTCGCTGCTCCCCATCAATGAAATCCAACCCGGCCTGACGAGCCCCTACTCGTCCATCTCCAGCCACGCGTTCGATCCCATCTATCTGGACCTCGACGAGATCGAGGAGGTCGTCGCCCTGGGTGGCGAGCGCGGCCTCGAACGCAACGATCGCCGCGCGCTCGAAGCAGCGCGCAGATCGTCGCGGGTGGATTTCGCCACGGTGCGCCGCCTCAAGGAGAATCTGCTCCAGCGCGCCTTCATCCGATTCGAGTTGGGCGCGGGCAGGCCAGGCACCTCGGGCGCCCAAGCCCTCGACACCTTTGTCGAGGAGATGTCGCCTTGGCTGCTCGACGATGCGCTCTTCCACGTCCTGCGCGACGCCAACCCATCGCTCTCTTGGCGGCGCTGGCCCATCGAGTTGAGGGAGCGTCGCCCTGAGGCCCTCGAGCTCGCCCGGCGCCAGAGCGCGCGCCTGTGCCGCTACTACGAGTGGCTCCAGTGGCACGCGATCCGGCAGCTCGAACATGCCATCGACGAGGTGCGCCGCGCGGGCATGCGGCTCGCGGGCGATCTGCCCTTCGCGCTCAGCGAGGAGAGTGCCGAGGCCTGGGAGCACCAGGGCGAGCTGAACTTCGAGGCCAATCTCGGGACGCCGCCCGACATGTTCTTCCCCTTGGGGCAGAACTGGGGCCTGCCCGCCTACGACTGGGAGGCTCTCGCGCGGACGGGCTACCGCTGGTTCGAGGCACGGCTCGCCTGGGCAGCCCGCTTCTACGATCTGGTGCGCCTCGACCACGCCGCTGGCTACTTCCGCACGTGGCTGCGCCCCAAGAGCGGCGCGGCGCCCCACTACGTGCCGCTCGGCGAGGACGCGCAGATCGCGCAGGGCATCGAGATCATCGATCGACTGCGCAAGATCGACGTGGCGCTGATGGCCGAAGACCTCGGCGATGTGCCGATATTCGTCCGACAGGCGCTGTGGGCGCTCGGCGTGCCTGGAATGCGCGTGCTGCGCTGGGAGGTGGACGATCTCTCACGACAGGCGCCCGAGGATTGGCCCGACCTGTCCATCGCCATGACCGGCACGCACGACACGCCGCCACTCACGCTTTGGTGGGAGTCGCTCAATGCGGCAGAGCGCGGAAAATTTTGCGCGCTCCAGGAGCTGGAAAAGGCCTGCGCGCGCTCAGGGTTCGACGAGTCGGTCTGGCTTGGACTGTTGGAGACCGTGATGGGGAGCGGCTCCCGCCTCACGCTCCTGCCCATCGAGGACCTGTTCGGCCTGCGCACCCAAATCAACCGCCCAGGCACGATCTCGGACGACAACTGGAGCTTCCGCCTGCCCTGGGATGCCGACGCCCTCTGGCAGGAGGCCGCGCCGCGCCGCGCGCTCGAAGCCGTCTCCGAGATGCTGCGCACGTCTGGCCGCATCCGGCGCGAATCGAGTGAGTGCAGCGTCGCGCTGGAGACCGAGCTCAGGCCAGCGGCCAGCGAGCGAGTCGACTCAGGGAAAGACGAGGCCGCCGCGGAGATAATGCTGGGCGATCAGGAATGAGGTGAAGGCCATCTGAAAAACCTCGACTCCGACGCACCCTCACCCCGTCGCTTCGCTTCGCGTCGGGGTGAGGCGTATCCGCTGGCGCGGTTCGTCGCCTCACCAACGACGGGCAGCCCAAGGATATTAGACGCTCGTCTAATGACTCGCGCTCTGACGACACGCCGCGAGCATGGCCCGCGCGTTTTCGAGCGCCGCGGGCAAGACCTCACTGCCTGCCAGCATCCGGGCGATCTCGCGCGTCCGTGCCTCTTCCGAGAGCGCCTTGACGCGAGCCCGCACGCGGTCACCGCCCTCCTCTTTCTCGACGGTGAAGTGGCGTGAGCCAAAGGCAGCAATCTGCGGCAGGTGCGTCACCACGATGACCTGGCGCTCGCGCGAGACCTCTTCGAGCAGGCGACCGACCGCGTCGGCGGCCGCGCCGCTCATGCCCGTGTCCACCTCGTCGAACACGTAGGTGAAGACAGGATCGAGCTTGGCGAGCACCCGCTTGATCGCCAGCATCAGGCGCGAGAGCTCGCCGCCCGAGGCGATGCGCGCCAATGGCTTGATGGCCTCGCCGCGGTTGGGCGCGAGCAGGAACTCGCCAGTCTCCAGGCCGCGGCCATCGATGCGCTTGCCCTCGACGAGCGATGTCCCCGCGTCAGAGGAGTGCGGCGTGAGCGCGACCTCGAAGGTGGTCTTGTCCATCGCGAGCTTCTTCAGCTCGGCCTCGACAGCGCGCGCAAAGTCGCCAGCCGCGCGGCGGCGGACTTTGGAGAGCGCCTCGGCCAGATCGAGCGCCTCCTGCCCCAGGCGCGCGCAGACCTTGGCGAGCTCGTCGAGCCGCTCTGCCTGGCGCTCGAAGCCGTCGAGCTCGGCGCGCATCGCATCGCGCCTCTCGAGCACCGCCTCGAGCGTGCCGCCGTGCTTTCGGCACAGGCGCTTGATCGCCTCGATCCGATCCGCGACCTCCTCCAGACGAACCGGGCTCTCCTTCAGGTCGCGCGCATGGCGTGTGAGCGTGCGCACGAGCTCGTCGAGCTCGATGCGGGTCGACTCCAGGGCGCTGACCCAGGGTTCTGCCTCGGGCGAGAGCGCGGCCAGGCCATTCAGCGCGCTCTGAGCGCTCGCGATCCGATCGAGCGCGCTCGCGTCGTCCGAATAGAGGAGCGCCTCGACCTCGCTGAGCGCGCGCTTTTGGCGCTCGACCGTTGCCAACGATTTGCGCTCCAGCTCCAGCGCTTCGAGCTCTCCCGCCTGCGGATCGAGCCGCTCGATCTCGTCGAGCTGGAACTGGAGATAATCGAAGCGCCGCGCGCGCTCCGCGTCGTCGGTGAGGAGCGCAGCGCGCTGCTAATGGTGATCGATCAGCGCAGCGTGGGACACACTGTAGCGTTTCAGGAGTTCGCCATCGTCCGCAAAGGCATCGAGCAGCCCGAGGTGGAGCTCGGCGTCGAGCAGGCTGACATGCTCGTGCTGACCGCTGATGTCGATGAGCCCGTGCGCGAGCTTTTCGAGCTGCCCCACGGTCGAGAGCGCGCCGTTGATCCAGACGCGGCCTCGGCCCGAACGGCTGAGCGTGCGCCGGATGAGGAGGCTGCCCGCGTCGGTGGGCAGCCCGAACGCGTCGAGCGCGGCGTCGAGCTCGAGGCCTTCGAAGAGAGCCTCGACGCACGCCTCGTCCGCGCCAGTACGCACCAGATCGAGGTTCGCGCGGCCGCCGAGGATGAGGTGCAGGGCATCGACGAGCAGCGATTTGCCCGCGCCAGTCTCACCGGTGATGACGTTGAAACCTTCGTCGAAGAGGACTTCGAGCGACTCGACGATGGCCAGGTTCTGGATTCGCAGCGCTGTGATCATGGGGAGAGTCTTTGGGTCACGGACGGCAACCCCAGCCCAGGCGCGAGCGCAGGATGGAGAAGAAATCGACGTTCGGGTTGCGCACGAGCAGGACGTCGCTGCGCGCCCTGGTGATTCGGAGCCGATCGAGCGGTCTCACGCACGTCTCGGCGCTCTGTCCGTCGAGCGTCAAAAGGGCGCTGGAGTCGTCTGGGTCGAAGCGCAGGCACAGCTCGACCTGGCTTTGGCTCGGGACGACGAGGGGCCGCAGGCCGAGCGTGTGCGGACAGATCGGCGTGATGAGGGTGGCGCTCAGCGCTGGGTCGAGGATTGGGCCCGCGGCCGAGAGCGCGTATCCCGTCGAGCCCGTGGGCGTGGAGACGATGATGCCGTCCGCGCGGAAGCGGGTGGCGAAGCGACCGTCGATGGCAAGCTCGATATCGATGATTCGGGCGCGAGGTCCTCTGTTGAGGGCGAGCTCGTTGAGAACCGTGCCGAGGCGCCGCGAGGCGAGGTGGACGTCGAGTTTGACGCGCCGCTGAACCGTGAAGTCGCCCTCGACGACCTTGGCGAGGAGCGCGGCCGCGTCCTCGACCGTGATCTCGGTCATGAAGCCGAGCGCGCCCATGTGGACGCCGAAGATCGGAATCTCGCGATCGCCGAGGCGCCGGGCCGCGCGCAGGAGCGTGCCGTCGCCACCGAGTGCCACGCACAGATCCGCCTCTTCGAACACCTCGTTCGATGCCGCTGGCGTCAGGCCGAGCCCTGCCGCGCCGTCTGCCTCGCCAAAGAACTCGATCTGGCGCGCGCGCAGGCAGTCGCCGAGCAGCCGGACGAGCTCGGGCGCCGCTGGATGGCTCTGGTTCACGACGAAACCGACGCGCTTCATCGGATGCTTCAATCGCGTCATCGTCATCGCGCGCGCGTCCACTCGGCTAGTCCTCCGCCGACTCGGTCGATGTGATGGACTCGGCTGGCGCAGCCGCGCCCAGGCAGGCCTGGAACTCTGGCAAGCGGCGCAGCGCGTCGAACATGGGATCGTCGCGCAGCCAGGTGGTCACCTTCTTCGCGTCGAGCGCCAGCGCGCGCTGGAAGGCGTCAATCGCCGCCTCGGGCTTGTTCCAGAGCGCGTAGAGCGCCGCGAGGTTGTAGGGCGTGAGCACCTGCTCTGGGTTGAGCTCGAGCGCGCGGCGGTAGGCGCTCTCGGCCTCGGCGTAAAAGCCCTTCTGCGCGTAGCAGATGCCCAGATTGAGGTGGCCCTCGAACTCCTCGGGTTCGAGGCGGATGACCTCTTTGAGCTGGGCAATGGCCTCGCGCAGCTCGTCGTCGTCCATGTGCAGGTCGGCCAGTTCGAGCCGCGCGAACGTGTCGTTCGGTTCGAGCTCGATGGCCGTCTTCAGCGAGCACTTGGCGTCGTCCGGCTTGCCGAGCTCGGCGTAGGTGATCCCGAGGTTGACGTGGGCGTCGTGGTAGTCGGGCTCCTGCTCGATGGCCCGCTGGTATTCACCGACGGCCATGTCCAGCGCGTGCGACGAGAGGAAGCAGGCCAGGTTGTAGTGCGCCGCGGCGCTGTCCGGCTCGAGCTCGAGCGCGGTCAGATACTCGGCGAGCGCCTCGCGATAGCGGCCCTTCTCGGCGTGGACCGTGGCCAGGTTGTCGTGGGCGTGCGCGCTCGTGGGGTCGAGCTCGATGGCCTTGCGAAACTCGTTGGCGGCCTCGTCGAGCCAGCCCCTGTCGGCCAACTCGATACCCCGCGCGTTGTGCAGATCCGACTGAATCAGGGGATCTCTTTTGTCTGCCATGTCGTCGAATACCTCTGTCGAAGCGCGCCGTGCCGAGAGGGCGAAGCGCATCGGCACCACCGTCCGAAGCCCCTGCCCTTCCCAATTCCAGAGACACCTCAGAGCTACCGCGGCATTCCCTGGTCAGCGCGCCGAAAGCCGAAAAGGAGGATCGCGCCGAGCCTGTCGAAGTGGCTGGTCACGAGCGGGCGCGCTGCCTACTCGCGTCCCAGAGTTTTGCAAAGGCCCAAAGAGGCTCGCGCACAGGGTAGGCGAGCGCTCGATTTCGGCCAGAAGAGACGCGTGTTTTCTGAAGAGGCGTCGCGCGCAACGCCCGTCGTGTCTGTCGTGCTTGTCTCGAATGACGACCGCAGGACCTTGCGTGCCCCCTCCCCTCCCCGCTTCGTGGCAGCAAAAAATCAAAACCCGACCACCCCTGGCGGCGGCGCCCCTCGACTTCCAAAGGATGTCCTTGACAATCCAATTCAAATCCGGTCGCCCAGCGCGCCCTTTGCCTCCCCCTTCCCTTGCCTGGGTCGATGGTGAGGAAATCGCCGCGGCGCTCGAGCCGTTCCGAGCGATTCCCAGCCTCTCCCGTCTCGACCGCTCTCTCTGGCCCTCTGAATGACCGCGCCCTTTCAAGATCCCATTCTCAAATACCTGGGCCCGCACGGCCTGCTCGCGCGGGCGCTCGATGGCTACGAGCACCGGCCACAGCAGCTCGACATGGCGCGCCTCATCCGCCGTGCCCTCGACGAACGGCGCTACTGTCTCATCGAGGCAGGCACTGGGACCGGGAAAACGCTCGCCTACCTCGTCCCCGCGCTGCTCTCTGGTCGGCGCGTCGTCGTGTCCACGGCCACGAAGACGCTCCAGGACCAGATCCTCGGCAAGGATCTGCCGCTGCTCGCACGCTCGACCGGGATCGAATTCCGCGCCGTGGCGCTCAAAGGCCGCTCGAACTACGTGTGCCTCTACCGGCTAGACCAGGCCGAGGAGGCGGGTCAGGCGCTGCTCCTCGCCAAGGACAGGCGCGACTTCGAGCGCGTCGTCGAGTGGGCTCGGACAACGGCGCAGGGCGAGTGGGCAGAGCTGAACCTTCCGGACAAAAGCCCCATCGCGCGCGAGCTCTCCTCGACCTCGGAGAGCTGTCTGGGCCGCAAGTGCCCGCGCAACGCGCAGTGCTTCGTGTCCAGGGCGCGCCGCGCCGCTGCCGAGAGCGACCTCATCATCGTCAACCACCACCTGCTCTTCGCCGACCTCGCGCTCAAGACCGAGCGGCCGGGTAGCAGCGCCCAGGTCATCCCGAGCTACCAGGCCGTCGTGTTCGACGAGGCGCACGCGATCGAGGACGTGGCCACCGACTTCTTCGGCGTCTCGCTCTCGAACTTCCGGGTGCGCGATCTGCTCGACGACATCGAGCGTGTGCTCCCGACAGGCACCCACGCCTCCGACGACAAGCCCCTCATCGCCTCGCTCCTCACCAAGGTCGAGGCGCTCTCCAACCGCTTCTTCAACCAGCGCGGGATGTTGCTCACGTCGAACGATCCAGCGCGGCGCCTCACGCGCGAGGTCGATGCCGACGCGCTCGCCGAGCACAGCGGCGATCTCGTCGAGGCGCTGCGCGCGCTCACCAGCGCCCTCGAACCGCTCGAAGTCCTGGAAAAGGACGCGCTCACGCGTCGCGCCAAAGCGCTCACCGCTGACCTCTCCTTCTTCGTGGCCGTGGACGATCCGCTGTTCGTCTATTGGGAGGAGAAGCGCGGTCGAGGCACCTTCCTGCGGGCAGCGCCCATCGACGTAGGCGGCGAGTTCAGGCGCCGCCTCTACACGACGGCAGATACCATCGTGTTCACGTCGGCCACGCTCGCGGCCGAGGGCAAACTCGAGTTCACGCGCAAGCGCCTCGGTCTCACCGAGCCAGACACCGATCGAGAAGCCCCTCGAAAGGCGCGCAAGCAGAAGGTGATCGCCCCCGATCCATCGAAGGAAGAGGTCCGGCTCGACAGCCCCGAGGCAGCGCGACTCGCCACGCCCGTGGACGAGCTGATGCTCGACTCGCCCTTCGACTTCCAGACGCAGGCGGCGCTCTACGCGCCCACACACCTGCCCGAGCCCTCTGATGCGAGCTTCATCGACGCGGTCGCCGAGGAGATCGTCGCCCTCTGTGACGTGACGGGTGGCCGCGCCCTGCTCCTGTTCACGAGCCTGCGGAACATGACCGAGGCCTACCGCCGCCTCGAACACCGGCTGCCATGCCGCGCCATGCTCCAGGGCGACGCGCCCAAGAGTGCGCTGATCGCCAAGCTGCAAGAGGCGCCATCGGTGCTCTTTGCCTCGCACAGCTTTTGGGAGGGCGTGGACATCCCGGGCGAGGCACTCTCGCTGGTCGTCATCGACAAGCTGCCGTTTGCCGCGCCGGGCGATCCAGTGGTGGCCGCGCGCGTCGAGTGGATCAGCGCGCTGGGGCGCTCGGCCTTCAACGAGTATCAGCTCCCGCAGGCAGCGCTCCTGTTGCGCCAGGGCTTTGGCCGCCTCATCCGCACGCGCCGCGATCGCGGCATCGTGGCCGTGCTCGATCCAAGGCTCTCCACCAAGCGCTACGGTCAGGCCTTCCTCAAGAGCCTGCCCCCTGCCCGCCGCTTCGGAGAACTCGACGCGCTGCGCTCGTTCTGGAGCACTGAGGTCGTCCGATGAAGAAGTCGAAGATGAAGAAGATGCAGCTGTCGATGATCGCGATGTTGGCTGCCACCTCGATGTCCTTCACCGCGGCCTGCGACCGGGCGACACCCGTGCCTGCGCCACCAGGTCTGGCCGTCATCCCTGCCAATCAAGGTTCGCCCTACATGCCGCGCGCACTCCTCCTCACGATCCGCGATCGCGCGCTCGTCTTGCCCTCGGGTGAGGTGTGTCCCGCGTCGGGCGCGTGTCCTGCTCTGAGCGCACTGCGCGGTGAGCCAGCTCGGCCACTGGCCATCGACTTCGAGGCTGGCCTGCTCATGGCCGAACTCTCCCAGGCCTTCGACCAGATCGCGCAGGTGCTCGCTTTCAACGAGGCGCTGTGTCTGCGCGTGTCTGGCGCTGGCATGGCCCGCTGCCTCGATGTGCACCCACGCTCGGCCGAAGCGCTCGGCGCCTGGATGGACGCTGAAAAACCATTGGCCAAAATCCGGTTGATGGTGCGCGCCGATGGCATGGAGGTCGTGACGGTCCGCGGCAAAATTCCAGGCCCGGATCGCTATGGGCCATCCATCCCGACCAAGAGCGGCAGCCACGATTTCAATCTCCTGGCCTCCTCACTCGCCAAGCTGGCCGCCTTTCTTCCGAGCGAGAACGAAGCCGCACTCCTGTCGAGCCCACGCACCACGGCACAGACAGCGGCACGGGCGCTGGGCGCGCTCGGCAACGCGTCCGAGGAGCAGTTCGAGAAGCTGGTCTTCATCTATTGACCATCGACCTCGACGACATCGGTTCGACCTCCGAGCAACGCATTGGCGCATCGAACTCACTCATAGATATGCAAAAACTACCTGTTTAGGGGTGTTTTGAACTCTGATTGTTCAGGTGGGTTTTGGTGGATTCGAAACAGCATTTTCTAAAGATGAAAGATCGTGGCGTCTCGATTTCGACTTCTATCTCTTCTCCAAAATAAAACTCATTCATCGAATGCGTTCCAATAAATTTGAATCAGCCACCGAGCGCATAATTTTGTAAGAGTTCCAATGTGCTTCGAATGGCGGGCGAAACATTGATGATATAAATTGGAACTTTACGTGCCCAAGCCAATCGGAGTGATTCATAGAGCAATGCGTGCAGATAGCTCTGGGTTAAAATCTGAAGATTAGAAAAATCGAGGACGAGTGGTTTCCTTTCAAATAGTCTCTTCTGAAATTCTTCACTCAGCTCAAAAGCTTTATTCGTATCTTCTGCCGCAACTCTAATAATCCTTCGTTCTCCCAATAATTCTTCAGATGGATTTTCAAAAGTGAACCATCGATGAATTTCTCTACGAGGAGTCCTCTCTTCTGCAGTCTGTTTGATGACTTCAAACAATCCCTTGAGCTCTTCGACAGAATTCTCAGGGATTTCGAAAGCAACTAATGTTCCTGGAAATTCCACACCATTGAGAAATCTAAGTTCATGGTGTCCATTGAAATTTGGATCCCCTCGAAGCGAGAGCGTTGCTCCCCTGCTGGATATTAAAAGAGTTCCAGCCAGGCGTTTGGCCATTTCCGCGATAAAAAAAAGACCCATGCCCGCATTCGTTTGCGAACCACTCTCGCCTTCCTCAAATGTCCCGGAGAAAGATGGCCAGAGAGCACGATCTAATGCCGTCTTTGCCTCTTGGACCTCAGGATGTTTTCCAGAAATACTCCTCTGAATTCCAATTCCCGCATCGGCAACTGCGACCTGAATAACTGGGCACTTTTTATTCCGGCCTTTATTTCCCAACTGTGCGGCAACGACAGCACCCAGTTTATCCTGACTGTGCTGAAGGGCGTTTCGTAACAACTCGACCAAAACATAATAAATCGTATCTTTTGTTTCTGTTTGGCCGTCGTCTGGAGAAATCAATTTGGAGATCTTGGAAGCCGTCTTTTCAATCTCGACGATGTTTTTGAGTCGGGAGAGTTTGACGGTCCTGCCTTCAATTCCAGGTGCGATGGGTGGCATTCCATCCAAGACATCCTCAAAGCCGACGGCATGAGCAAATCTTCCTGACGATGAGCTTTGATTCATTTGAACATCGAGCGAGGGCGCTCCATTCTTACGAGCCAATGTGCTCAGAGCGACGAGGCTCCAGATCTCAGCAACACGGAGATTCGCAAAATCAAATGAAACTGGATTTTGAGAAATCCATTTCAGGAATTCTGTTGGTTTGTCGAGCGTAGCATTCATCTTAGGCTCATTCTGATCAAAGCGCGTCATGGGTCCGAATGAAGCAAAAGACGCGAAATTTCATTCGATTGAACGTGAGGTAAATTAATCTCGCGTTCAATCGATTCAATTCATTTGAGGGGCGATGGGCGTTGCACGAAACGCCCCTACGGAATTATCTCGGATTCATTTGTCGAGAATGATTTGTAAAACAATCAATACCGATAATGCTCCGGCTTATACGGTCCCTCGACTTTCACACCGATGTATTCGGCCTGTTTTTCGGTGAGCTTCGTCAATTTCACGCCCAGTTTGGCGAGGTGGAGGCGGGCGACCTCTTCGTCGAGGTGCTTGGGCAGCATGGCCACGGTCTTTCCATAGCGCTCAGCGTTCTTGAACAGCTCGAGCTGCGCGAGCACCTGGTTGGTGAACGAGGCGGACATCACGAAGCTCGGGTGGCCCGTGGCGCAGCCGAGGTTGAGCAAGCGGCCTTCGGCGAGGACGAGGATGCCGGTGCCGTCGGGGCGTCGGAACTCGTCGAACTGCGGCTTGATGGTGTGGCGCGTGACGCCCGGCGTTTTCTTCAGGCCGTCGAGGTCGATCTCGTTGTCGAAGTGACCAATGTTGCCGACGATCGCCTTGTCCTTCATGCGCAAGAGGTGATCGCGGGTGATGACGTGGAAGTTGCCCGTCGAGGTGACGAAGATGTCGGCCTTCTCGACGACCTCATCGACTGTGGTCACTTCGAAGCCTTCCATTGCCGCTTGCAGCGCGCAGATGGGATCGATCTCGGTGACGGCCACGCGGCAGCCCTGGCCGCGCAATGCCTGCGCGCAGCCCTTGCCGACCTCGCCATAGCCACACACGAGCGCGAACTTGCCGCCGAGCATCACGTCGCTGGCGCGATTGAGGCCATCGATGAGCGAGTGGCGGCAGCCATAGACGTTGTCGAACTTCGACTTGGTGACGCTGTCGTTCACGTTGATGGCAGGGAAGAGCAGCTCGCCCTTGGCAGCCATCTCGTAGAGCCGGTGCACGCCGGTCGTCGTCTCCTCGCTCACGCCGCGAACGACCTTGGCCATGCGCGTCCACTTGGTTGGATCGGCCTGAACCGAGGCTCGACAAACCTCGAGGAACGCGCCCCACTCCTCGGAATCGTGCTCGGGATCGAACTCGGGGACCACCCCCGTCTTCTCGAACAGGACGCCCTTGTGGATGAGCATCGTGGCGTCGCCACCATCATCGACGATGAGCTCTGGGCCGTCGGCATCGGGCCAGGTGAGCATCTGTTCGGTAGCCCACCAGTATTCGGGGAGCGATTCGCCCTTCCACGCGAACACGGACGCACCCTTGGGATTCTCCGGCGTTCCCCCGTCGCGACCCACGACCACGGCAGCGGCGGCATGGTCCTGCGTCGAGAAGATGTTGCAGCTCGCCCAGCGCACGCGGGCACCCAGGTCCAGGAGCGTCTCGATGAGCACGGCCGTCTGGACGGTCATGTGGAGACTGCCGCTGACGCGAACGCCAAGGAGCGGTTTTTCGGCGGCGTAGCGGGCACGCAGGG
>JAISIF010000147.1 GCA_031262165.1 Myxococcales bacterium
CCCAGCCACCAGGCGCTCTCGCTCTACTTCGCTTTTCTGGGCCGCCTCGTGCGCACCTGCTGCCGCCACGTCGTCGTCGTCGCGGGCAACCACGACTCGGCCTCGCTCATCGACGCGCCCAAACCGCTGCTCGACGCGCTCGACATCCACATCGTGGGTGCCGTGCCGCGCAGGCCACTCGAAGCATCCGAAGTCGAGGCTGAGGACGGCTCGCGAGGAGGCTCGATCGATGACGCCATCGCCTTCGAAGACGAGATCCTCGTCTTGAGGAATGGGCACGGACAGCCCGAGCTCATCGTCTGCGCTGTTCCGTATCTGAAGGAGCGCGATGTTCGGAGAGTAGGCGAGGGCGAGGGACCGGATGAGCGGGTGGCGCAGGCGCAGGCAGGCATCCGCGCGCATTATGCCCGTGTGTGCGAGCTCGCCGAAGCGCGGCGTCAGGCGCTCTCCCCAGAGCTCCCCATCGTCGCGACGGGCCACCTGTTCGCCACGGGCGGCGTGGCCGACGACGGCGAGCGCGATCTCCTCGTCGGCTCCTTGCTCCAGATCGACGCCGAGGCCACGTTCCCTCAGTGCATCGACTACCTGGCGCTGGGCCACCTGCACGCGCCCCAGGTGATCAGCGGCCACCCGGCGTGGCGCTACAGCGGATCGCCTCTGCCGATGACCTTTTCGGACGCGCGGTGCGCCAAGGGCGTGTGTGTCGTCGAGTTCCAAGGCCGCCGCCTCGCCTCTGTCCGACAGGTCGAGGTGCCCTGCTTCCAGGCGCGTCATCGGATTGCTGGGACATGGGCCGAGATCGAGGACGCGATCGCGCGGCTCAAAGAGGCGGGGAGCGCGGCGTGGTTGGAGATCGTCCACCAGCGCAGTGCTGCGCCAAGCGAGCCGCCGATCCCAGAGCTGAGCGAGCGTATCGAGGCGCTCCTGGAGGGCTCGCCGATGATCGCCCTGGTCAGCCGGGAGCTCGGCGCCACGATCGAGGATGCCTCCCTGATAGCCCTGCATCCGTCGGAGCGGCTCCAGGATCTCGACGAGAGCGAGGTGTTCGAGCGCCTGCTATCCCGACGCTGCGCCACCTGGCCCGAGGAGGCGGTGGCGGCTGTCCGCGAAACGTTCCGCGAGGCGCTCCAGGGTTTGCGCGAGCGGGATGCCAAGGCGGGGTAGCGGAGGGGGCAGGGCAATCGAGTTCTGTATTTCGACCAAGATCGAGGCGTGTCTTCGGAGGGGCGTTGCGAAGAGCGCCCTGCGGTCGTCATTCGACACAAACACGACGGGCGTTGCACGCAACGCCCCGACACACCCCGATTCGAGATCAAAAAAATAGAACAAAGGCCGCCCTGGTGGGGAGGGAGGCGTTGCTGCGGGGTTGCGCGCGATGCCCCTAGGGCGCCAGCCGCACCTCGACGCTCTGATGGCGCGGTCCTGTGCCTTCGGCGTCCTGGGCTTCGGCGCCGCAGCGCCAGCGCTCGTCCGGCTGCGTCATCCGATCTGGGATCCGCTGCGTGGTCGAGGCGAGCGGCTGCTCCACCCCGTTCTTCCACCACACGAAGCGGTAGGTCAGCGCGTCGCCATCGGGATCGGGCGCCTCTTCGGAGAGCTCGCAGTTGAGCGCGTCGCGGGCGGTCGCGTTCTCGGGGGTCAGGCGCACCTGGGGCGCGCCTGGCAGCGTGTTCGCGTAGCGCTGCTCGGCCGTGGCCTTGGGCGAGGCGCCGACCTCGTTGTGCGCCGTCACCTCGCATCGATAGACCGGGCCGCGCCGCAGGTCGGTTGCCTTGAGCTGCCAGGGCGCGTCTGAGCGGGGCGCGATGGGCGCGTCGTCCGCGAACCACCGATAGTCGTAGCGGATGTTGCCCGCGTTCGGGTCCTTGGCTGGCGTCACGACGCGACAGAAGAGGTCGTCGCCCGAGCGCGGCAGGCTCGGCTCGATGGCGATGCTCGGCGCGGTGGGGGCCACGTTGCGCACGAGGGCAGGCGGCGACTCGGCCCGGGCGCTCAGCGTGCCCTTGAGGCGCGTGACGGCGCAGTGGATCGACTGGCCCGCCCGGGCGCTCGATGTCGAAAAGCGCGCCAGGGATGGGCTCAGGCGCTGGGTTTGGCCATCGACGAACCACTCGAAGTCGAGGCGCTCATTGGTTCCGAGAGGGCCTTCGACGCGGCATTCGAGCTCGTCGCCGATGGCTGGGCTCGCGGGATCGAGGGCGAGCTTGGGCGCTTCGGGCGCGCCTGGCCTGACCTCGGCTTCGGCGCGGGCAGGCTCACCCACGTCTGTCCCGTCGAAAGGCGTGACGACGACCATCAGGTGCTGCGCCGCGGCCAGCGTCCCGGTCGGCAGCTCGGAGGCGCTGGGGTCGAGGGAGAGCTCCAGATCATCGACGAACCAGCGAAAGCGAAAGGTGACGTTGTCGCCGTCGGCGTCCTTGTCCTTTGGGGTGACGATGGCGCGCACGGCCTCGCGCTCGCTGGGGTTGGCCGGATTGAGCTCGACGGTCGGCGCGGGCGGCGGCGTGTTCTGGATGACGATGGCCAGGCGCGCGGGCAAGCCCACGTCCGTGCCGTCGAAAGGCGTGACGTTCACTTCCCAGCGCTCGCCTTTTCGAAGCTGAGCCGAGGTGAGTTTGGAGGCACTCTCACCAGCGACAGGCTGTCCATCGCGCGTCCAGGCATAGCGGTAGGTGACGTTGTCGCCGTCGGGATCGATCGCGGGTGCGCGGACGCTGACCTCCAGCTGGTCGGTCGCGCGCGGTGCCTCGGCTTTCCAGGCCAGGCGCGGGGCGGATGGCGGCGTGTTGCCGACGCGCACAGAGACGCGCTCGCTCGACACCTGCGCGCTGCCATCGCTCGCCACGACCTGGAGCTCGTAGAGCTCGCCCTTCTTCACGCCCGCGACGCGCTCGCCGACGGGCTTGCCGCTCTTGAAGAACGCGAAGCGGTAGGTGAGCGAATCGCCGTCCCAGTCCGTCGAGAGGGTGGCGAGCCGACCTTCGAGCGTGTCGCCTGCCAAGGGGTTCAGGGGCGCGAATGCCGCCACGGGCCGCGTCGGCGGGCAGTTGACGACCGTGGCGTCGAGCTCGATCGGCGCGCCTTGGTCCTGGCCGTCGAATGCGGAGAGTGCCACGGCGATCACCTCGCCCTTGCGGGCCGCCGAGGTCGGAATCTGGGTCCGGTCGTGCGTGATCGGCGTTGGGTGGCCAGCGATGGCGACGCTCGCTCGATACGTGAGCGCGTCGCCGTCCGCGTCCGTGGCAGACCGATCGATGACGAAGGCGAGCTCCTCGCCGCACTTGGGCGAGCGGTTCGTCAGGTGGGCCGTGGGCACGCCGGGCGCGCTGTTGCCGACGGAGGTCTCGAGCCGCACGGGATCGCTGCGATCGGTGCCATCGCTCGCCACGACCTCGACGCTGACGTGCGTGCCACGCTTGAGCACGTTCGGGCCGATCGACTCGCCCTTGAGCTTCGCGTCCAGGTGCCCGTCGATGAACCAGCGGTAGGTATAGGTGATGGGGTCGCTGTCTGGATCCACGGCAGGCGTGGCGATGACGGCGCGCACGCCGCTCTGGCGCGTGGGGTGGCTCGGCTCGAAGGCGAGCGTGGGCTTGCCCGGCGGCGTGTTGCGCACCACGACCGATGGCTTGCCGAGCACGCGCGCGTGGCTCACCGCGATCTCGGCGGTCCACGTCTCGCCCTTGCGCGCCATGCCAGCGGGCAGCGTGCGCGCATTCGGCGCGGACGGCATCTCGCGGCCATTGCGCAGCCATCGGATCTGGAGGGGAGGCTCTGACTGTCCGTCCAGATCCACGAAGCGGTAGGCGAGCTCGATGGGATCGGTGACAGTGGGCTTTTCGGGCGAGAGTGCGAGGTCGCGGTAGAGGGGCATGTTGGGCCAGATGCGACCGCTGTGGGCGCTGTCGTGGCCTGGCATGGGCCAGCTCGGCGGGCGCTTGGGGGTGGCCTGCGACCGGACGCGAAAGACGTGGAGCGTCTCCCCCGCGCCCTGCGCCACGAGGAGCGCGCCCTCCCAAGCAAAGGCGATGGGGCCTTTGTCGGGCAGGCCTTTGAGCGGGGCGGGGAAGCCGGGGAAGGGGCGGCCCGTGTGGCGCAGCGCGTGGAGCTTGCCGTCTGCCGAGGCCACGATGAGCTCGTCTCGATCGTCGCCGTCCAGATCGACGGCCAGGGGCGCGCCGACGAGGCGATCGGCGAGGCGCGCCGGGAATCCAGCCCTGGGCTTACCTGCCTTGGTCAGCACGTGCAGGCGGCCATCGGCGGCGGCCACGGCGAGGCTCAGGTCCATCGAGGCCGCGTCCAGGCGAGCCAGGGCTGGGCTATCCTTCAGGCGCGCGCCCGTACTCACGGGGAAGCCGGGGAGCAGGTCGCCAGTCGCCGCATCGACCACGTAGAGCTTGAAGTCTTGGGAGGCGACGGCGATGGCGAGCTCGCCGGTGCCATCTAGGTCGGCCACGGCTGGCTGGGCGCTGACGAGGAAGCCCGTGGCCAGAGGAAAACCAGGAATGCGCTGGCCGTCGGCGAACATGGCGTTGAGCTTCCCGTCCTCGCTGCCCCAGAGCAGGGCGCGGCGCATGGCCCGACCCTCCTCCTCGCCGCCTCCGCCCAGAAAAGCCCAGGAGAGCGGGCTCGTCGCGGCCGAGGCGAGCTTTTGCGGGAAGCCGGCCACGGGCCGCAGCCGCGCGTCGAGCACATGGAGGTTCAGCGCGGCGTCGGCAAAGGCGAGCTCCAGGCGGC
>JAISIF010000001.1 GCA_031262165.1 Myxococcales bacterium
CGCAGCACGCTGCGCCCCTACAAAACCTTCGATGAATAGCGTCAATTATTTTTGAAAACACTGTAAATCCAATAGAACCAATGTGGTCAAAAATCAAAGCATGGCTCCGAAAGGTTCGAACTCGAATCAATTGAATTTCAGAGGGTTGCAATTTCTAATATAGTCGGATGGTTCGGACGCTGTGGATATAAATGACAATCTTTCTGGGAGATGCTATAAAATCTGCATTCAATCCTTGAACAGCCGTCTCAAGAGAAACGCGATATATGAAATTTCCACATAGCTCTCCTCGGAAGTCGTCGTGATTTCATAATCCTTGGCCAATCTTCTGTAATTAATCAGCCATGCAAATGTTCGTTCGACACGCCAACGCTTGGGCAGTATTTTGAATTCATATTTTATTTGATCAACCATTTCGATCTTCAACTCTCGATGGCATTCTCGAATGTTTCCCGATAGCCCGCGTCTGCGCAAACACCCAAAAGGATCGAATATTCACTCAATGCCTTTTGAAATACTTTTTCGTCCTGCATCGTATCATGGAGATTTGCCGCGTGAACAATCATAGCCAATATATTTTCCAATAGATCCTTCACAATGTGCCGCTTTCTCCCCTTTATCTTTTTCCCCCATCGAATCCTCGCTCTTCGCCAGGCCACGTCGTTTCGACACTCTGTGAATCAATGAGCGAGAAAGATGGATTGGCTTTTCTTCCTCTATGAGCCGCATCCATAATCCAGATTTTTGGATCTTCTTGATGAGAAGGAAAGCCCTTCGGAATCATTCTCCATTGGCAGCCCGCTTTTGTCAGATAGAGCGCCGCATTCGTTAAAACTCGCTTGTTCCATTAAATAATTACGTAGGGGCGAGCCCCTGTGCTCGCCCGAAAGACGGCGCACGATGTGGCGCGTGTGATTCATTGTAGCGCATGTGATTCATTAACCTGTTCACATACCTCGCTGATGCAATGTCTTTTTCTAGGAGCGCCATTCAAGGCGCCCTCTTCGGTTCAACCATTCAGAAAGAGGGCGTGACAAATCGCATCCCTACGCAATGAAAAACCTTGTTTGGATGCGGTTTTGGAACAGGTCGATTCATGCCGTCTCCGAGCCCCCTCGACGAAAAAAGGGCGCCCAGCAGTCGGACGCCCTTTTGATTAAATCATCAATCAATAACGATTATAAATATGCATCCAGAAATGATGCCCATGTGGAGACGGAGCCCCAGGTGGTCTCGTAGCGCGTCAAATCTGAGCGCACGTAAGTGTCCCAGGAAGAGCTGCTGAGCGAAGTGGGGAACCAGATGGCCATTCCATTGGAATTCGAATTATCGACATACCCATAATATGAATAACTGTTCGTCCGATTGAGGAGAATGCTCTTCTTGAGCTGCGCGATGAGGTCGTTTGCCGATGATTTCAATTCGGTCGGGAGGCTCGATTTGGCCGCAATCAGTTCAGCGAAATGCTGAAAATCGATGTGCGAATCCTCTGTGTAATATTTCGTCTGATTGCGCAGGCTGGTGATTGTCGATTTGTGCGTAGTCAGAGAATTCTTCAGGGCATTGGCAAAGGCGCTCACCTTGGGGTGGAGCTCGCCCATACTCGTCAGATCGGTGAGCGACAGGGTGTCGTTGTAAGTGCTGTCGTTCGCATAGGAATCGACAATCTCCTTACCCAATGGAATTGGCCCCATGTCTGGGTTGCTGGAGAGCTTTCGCAGGAACACGTCGTAGGCCCAGCCCTCCGCTGGCACGGTCTCCTCGGAGGCCACCAGATAGTCCGCGTAGTTCGAAGTGGTGGTCGCGACCTCATACATGCCCATGAGGCAGGCATCGAAGCCCACCAGGTCGAGCTTGCGTCCAGCGGCGTTCACCATCGCCTGGAGCGCCTTGCCATAGTCGCCATTGGACAACTCGATGCCGTCGTAATTGCCGTGGTCGTCGTTCGAAAATCCCTTGAAGAGTGGGCGCGGCAGGCCCCCATCCTTCTTCCAGCCAGCGCCGTGGTTCCACAGGACGAGGCCGTATCTCTGCGCGGGATAGTTTTCGATGGCCCACACGCCGAACTTCTTGAGCACGTTCCAGTCGCCCATGTCGGCCTCGCTTCCAGAGAAGATGGCGCCGTCGTGATCGAGCGTCTCCTTGGTCCCGTTCGCGATTCTGTAGAGCTTCGTGGCGCCGCTGCCACTGCACTCCAAGGCGCCCTCCCTGTCATGGAGGACGATGAGGTTGATGCGGGTGGCGCCATTCGCCGTGAGCCCGCTCATCATCTCGGTCACATCCTCGTCCGAGTAGTCGCACAGGTTGTTGTCGCCATTCAGGAAGACCATCAACGTCCAGCTCGACAGCGTTGCCGCGTCCACACAGGTGTCCGTGTAGAAGATGTAGCCCTGATCGCAGGTGCACTTGGCCTCACCGCTCGCATCGTCGCACTGCCCATGAGCACCGCACGTGTCGAGCGCGCAGGCTGGTGCGCACACGCCGTCGCCGTCGTTGTCCTGGTAGCCGCCATCGCAGCTACAGACGACCTCGCCGCTCGCGTCGTCGCACTGCGCGTGCTCACCGCAGGCGCCAGGTGCGCAGGCTGGCGCGCACAGGCCGTCGCTGTCGTTGTCCTGCGCGCCTTCGTCACAGATCGCCCGGCATTTGCCCGCACCGTCCTCCTCGAAGCCATCCGCACAGAACTGACAGCGGTTGCCGTCGTATCCCCTGTTGCAGAAGCACAGGAGCGCACCCGTAGAGTCGTCGCATCTGCCACCCTGACCACACGTCGTCTCAGAGCAGGTCTTGAGGATGGGTTCAGAGGTCTCTTCGCTGTCACAGCCTGTCGAGACGAACGTGACAGCCAGGGCACAGGCCAAGGACAGCAGGAACTTGAGCACAGAGAACTTCATGATGTCGCCTCTTCTTCTTCGCCGCGCGACAGGCGTGGGCATGGGGGAAGGGTGGTCAGGCAGGAGTCCATCGAGGCCAGCTGAATGAGGCGGCGCGCTCTGCACCCACGAACCAAAAGAAGCCACTGAAAACTTCAGGCGTGGGGGCGGGGACGGTGGCGTCGTCGTCAGAGAAACAGCGCTTGGGGCTTTCGTCGGCCACTTTCTTCAGGCTGCGCCTGCATCGCGCCAAAGCCTGTCATTGGGCGTCCTCTTCACAGGGATCGGTCCGAAGTCGATGGATAAGTCCTAAGGACAGGCCCTACACCTCTTCGAGATAGGTGTCCGGGCGCGCTGGATCGAAGGGCTCACTCGCCCACATCACGGTGATGAGATCGCTGTCACCGACGTTGGTGATGTCGTGCGTGTGACCCACCGGGATCTCGATGATCTCTAGTTCTTTGCCCGACACGTCGAAGACGATGACCTCAGTGCCGCTGATGGGGCGCAGGCGGATGCGGCCTTTTCCACTCACCACGAGGAATTTTTCACTCTTGGTGTGGTGCCAGTGCTTGCCCTTGGTGATGCCTGGCTTGGTCACGTTCACCGAGACCTGACCAGAGCCTCCCAGGCGCAGGAACTCCGTGAACGAGCCGCGCGCATCCGACTTCATGTCGAGCTTCGTGCGCCATTCGGCGACGGGCAGGTGGCTCAGGTAGGTCGCGTAGAGCTTGCGGATGAGCGGGTCTGAGCGATCGCTGAGAACGCCAGCGCGCCGGTCTGCCTCGAAGCCCTGGATCGCGTGCGCCAGCGCGCCGACACTGGCCTCGTGCGTGATGGGGATCTCACAGAAGTGAAAAGCATCCGATCTGGTCGGCAAACCATCGAGCGCCCGCAAGAACTCGTCGAGGATGTCGTCGATGTAGGCGAGCGTGAGGTGGCGGTCGGGCTCGTGGACGTCGATCGCCAGGCCGTGTGCCGCGTTGTGACAGAAGGTCGCGATCGCGCTGTTGTAATTGGGGCGGCAGAGCTTCCCGAAGGCGTTGGGCAGCCGATACACGAAGACCTCGCTGCCCGCTCCTCGCGCGTGAGCAAGGAGCGTCTCCTCTGCGGCCCGCTTGCTCTGGCCATACGGGTTGTCCAGCGCGGCCTGGGTGGACGAGGTCATCAGGACGGGCGCGGCGTTCCCATGCCTGTCAAGACTTTCGACGAGCGCGCGCGTCAGGTCGAGATTGCCCTCGATGAACTGTGCGGGATCCCGAGGTCGGTTCACGCCAGCCAGGTGGAAGACGAAGTCGCAGCTGCTCGTGAACTCGTCGAGGTCGAGGCGCGTGTTCTCCCGGTCGAAGAGCAGGAGCTCATCGTCGGGCCGCCGTGCCCGCAGGGTGGCGACGAGGTTTTGCCCGATGAAGCCAGCCGCGCCCGTCACGAGGAGCTTCATCGGCGCGCTCCCATGGCCACAAGCTCGGAGTGCACATAGGGCTGACGCAGCAAAATATCCGAGACCTGTTCGACGCCAAGCTGCGTCGTGTTCTGCGAGTTGAATTCCTGGAGATCGTCGGGCGCGCAGGTGCCGGTGTTCACGTATTTGTCGTAGTTGAGATCCCGATTGTCGGCGGGGATTCGATAGAAGCGGCCCAGGTCCATGGCGTGGACGCGCTCCTCGCGCGTGAGCAAGGTCTCGAACATCTTTTCGCCGTGGCGGATGCCGATGGTCCGCACGCCGGTGTGCTTGCCAAAGATGTTCTGGACAGCTTCAGCCAGGACCGCGAGCGTGCAGGCCGGGGCCTTCTGGATGAGGATGTCGCCTGCCTCGGCGCGCTCGAACGCGAACAGGACGAGCTCCACGGCCTCCTCCAGGCTCATGATGAAGCGCGTCATCGATGGGTCGGTGACGGTGAGGGGCGATCCTGCCTTGAGCTGCTCGATGAAGAGCGGGACCACGCTGCCGCGCGAACACAGGACATTGCCGTAGCGCGTGCCGCAGATGAGCGTCTGTTCGGGATCGACCGTGCGCGAGCGCGCCACGAAGACCTTCTCCATCAGCGCCTTGGACATGCCCATCGCGTTGATCGGGTAGGCGGCCTTGTCCGTCGAGAGGCAGATGACCTTGCGCACGCCCGCCTCGATGCAGGCTGTCAGGACATTGTCCGTGCCCAGGATGTTCGTCTTGACGGCCTCCAGTGGAAAGAACTCGCAGCTGGGGACCTGTTTGAGGGCGGCGGCCTGGAACACGTAATCGACACCGCGCATCGCGCTCTTCAGGCTCGAGAGCTCACGCACATCGCCGATGTAATACTTGATCTTGTCGCTCTTGTATTTGTGGCGCAGCTCGTCTTGTTTTTTCTCGTCCCGCGAAAAGATGCGGATTTCGCCAATCTCGGTGGAGAGAAATCGATCGAGGACGGCGTTTCCAAAGGAGCCTGTCCCTCCGACGATGAGGAGTCTTTTGTTCGCGAACATGAAAATCCTTTTCTTCGCCAATCCAAAAACAGCCGACCGTGCCAAGAATGACACAGGGGCGAATGGTTGTTCGCCCCTACATTTGATTCGAGCAGAGTATTCAACAGGCCTATTCGACGACCTGCCTCGATGGCTTCTGGGTGATGATTCGTAGAGGCGATTATCAATCGCCCATGCACAATTCGTTTACGGCCATTGAATCAAAACATTTTTGACGACGGAGATTGATAATCGCCCCCATGACGAGACGCCGCATCGTTCAGACGGATTGTCCAGCAGCGCTCATGTCGATTCAGCGAGGCAAGACCTCACGCCGTCTTCTCGTCGTCATCCCTAGATTTCTTCAAATCCCTTCTGTTTTCTTTTGAATTCGATTTCTTATCTTTCAAAGTCTTCATTTTCGCGGGATCTCCATAGCTACCGTATTGGTAATAACCGCCGTAATAACCACCATAATAGCCGCCGTAATAACCGCCCCGGTTGTTGGGGGAGAGGCTGTTGAGAATGGCGCCGAGCATCTTGGCGCCGGCCTCCTGGAGGCTGCGCAGGGTCCGCTCGACGGCGGGCTTCTCTGTCTTGAACGCCCGGATCACGAAGAGCGTCCCGTCGAGCTCATTCGACAGGATGATCGCGTCCGTCACCACGCCAGCGGGCGGCGAGTCGAACAGGATGCGGTCGAACTTGGCGCCCAACTCGCCGATGAGCTGCTTGAAGTGCTGCGTGTGCAACAGCTCGGCAGGGTTGGGCGGGATCGGGCCGCACGGCAGCACGAAGAGATTGTCCACGTCGGTCGTCTGGACCGCCTCGTCGATCGAGCTCTCGCCCACGATGAGCGAGGAAAGGCCGACCTCGTTCTCGATGCCGAAGCTCTTGTGCAGCCTGGGCCGACGCATGTCGCTGTCCACGAGCAGGACGCGGCCACCGGCCTGCGCCAGCGTGATGCCGAGGTTGATGAGCGTCGTGGTCTTGCCCTCCTGCGGGAAGGCGCTCGTGATGACGATGCGCCTGGGCGGGTTGTCGGGCCGCATGAAGAGCATGTTCGTTCGAATGGCGCGCATCTGCTCCGAGAGCACGCTGTGCGGCGCGTCGGCGGCGAAGCGGTCGCGGCCCGCGCCATCGCCGGCCGGGATGCGCGACATCACGCCGATACAGTCGAGCCCGAGCGCCGCCAGTTCGTGCGGCCCGCGCACGGTCTGGTCGAGCACGTCGAGCAGGAGGGCGATGGCCATGCCGCAGAGCACGCCGAGGACCAGGGCAAACAGGAAGTTCACGAACGGGCGAGGCCGGATGGGGCCACCGGGCGGCGAGGCCTGCTCCAGGATGCGGACGTTGTTCGTCTTGAGCAGGCTGGAGAGGTCCAGCTCGGTCATGCGCTTGAGCACGAGGTCGAAGAGCTCGCGGTCGTTCGTCTCCTCGCGGGCGAGCCGCTTGTATTCGATCTCCTTCTTGTTGTTCTCGAACGCCTCACGCTTGACGCCCTCGAGCATGTCGGCGAGCGCGCGCTCGGTCGCCAAGAGCTCCTGATACTGGGCGAGCCGGACCGAGAGGAGGATGGAGACCTCCTTCTTCAGAACCTCGGCGGCGTTCTGGCGCTTCTCCACGGCGACCTTCATCTTGGGATGCTCGCTGCCGTAGCGCTCGGACAGATCGGCCTGCTCGTTGAGGCTCTCCAGATATTTCTTCTTGAGATCGATGATGAAGGCGTTGGTGGCCACCTCGGCGATCGCCAGGAGCTGCTCGAAGTCGCCCGACTTCTGCGCGGCCTCTATGCCCTTGACCTTGGCGGTCAGCTCGGCGCGCTTGAGGCGCGTCTTGGTCAGCGAGTCGTTGATCGTCGCGAACTTCTGCGTCGTCATCGTCAGCTTGTCTTCGAGCGAGGTGTAGACGAGGTCGTTCTCCCGCTTGAAGTCGAAGAGCGCCAGCTCGCTCTTCTCGAGTCTCGACTTCAGATCGCGACGCTGGTCGTCGAGCCAGTCGGTCGCGTCGCGCGATCCCTCGATGCGGCGATCGAGGTTGGCCTGCATGTAGACCTCGGCCACGGTGTTCGCGATGAGGGCGGCACGCGCTGGGTTGCGGTCCTCGACGCGCAGGTGGACCACCATCGAGTCACGCACCGGATCGACGAAGAGCCTGCCGAGCAGAGCACCGACCGGGTCTGCGCCCGCCAGCGCCGCCTCTCGCTGCTCCAGCGGCAGCCGGTCGATGCCCAGGAAGTTCATGTCCCCGCCCAGGCCCAGGCGCTCGACCACGCGCTCGGCGATCTCGCGGCTGCGGATGATGCGATACTGCGTCTCGTAATACTCGCGGTTGTGCCAGTAACCGCCCGAGCCGATGTTCACCGCCTCCCGGATCTCGCCCAGGATCTGCGGGGCCTGCGTCTCGATGACGATGGCGCACGTG
>JAISIF010000034.1 GCA_031262165.1 Myxococcales bacterium
CCTTCTTCTCTCAGAGAAACGCCTTCTTCTCTCAGAGAAACGCCTTCTTCTCTCAGAGAAACGCCTTCTTCTCTCAGAGAAACGCCTTCTTCTCTCAGAGAAACGCCTTCTTCTCTCAAAGAAACGCCTTCTTCTCTCAAAGAAACGCCTTCAGATGTGCGTTTCGTGCAAGAGATGTCATTCTTCTGGGATTTATAAAAAAACAAAAAATCCCATTTCAACGCCATTGAGCAGAACAATAGAAATACACGACATTTTCTTGGAAGATGTACTCGTAGAACAAAAGTTGTCTCAAAGAAAATCGAAATGGTTTCTTTATCAATCGGGCTCTGTTTCGTGGATCGATCGATTCAAAAACAGGAAGATAGGACGATCGAACGTCGCGTCGACCTCAACGACGGGCGTTGCACGCAACGCCCCTACGCGACCACGACGACGCCGTTTGGCGAGATCACGCTTGCCGAGACGCCTTTAGTTGCACGCAACGCCCCTACGCGACCACGACTCCATCTTTCGGCCCCCGCTGGTTCACTCACTCTTCGTGATTTCCCTCGTCGCCATCAGGGGCTGCCGTGGCCGACGTCACCGTCACCCAGCCCCCCGGCACCTGCGCGTTGGTGGTGGCCTCATACATCGCCTCCACGTGGGCCATCGGTCGGTAGAAGCGGCCCAGGTAGCTCGCATTCAGCCGAAATCGGTAGGTCTTCGACGCGCCAGGATCGAGGCTCAGGTAGGTGTAGACGCGGTCGTCGCGCTGGTCGCGGTAGTCGTAGGAGCTCTCGCGCTCGTCGCTCGCCGTCGCGTCCATGCGCTCGTTGGCGATCTCCCAGCCAGATGGCACGAGGTAGGAGAGCGCCACCTGCTCCAGCTTGCGGTGGCTCTGGTTCCTGACCTGGAGCTCGACCATGAAGTCGGAGCCCTGTCCGAGCGCGTCGACGTCGAGCGCTTGGCCCTCGGGCGTCCGATACGTGACGTCCAGCGCCATCCCAGACGACGCGGCCTGCTCGGTGCCCAGCATCGGCACGCCCGCGACGAAGAGGCGCGCGTAGAGCGGCTTGCTGCCCTTGTTCACGAGCGACACCTGCGGCGCCGCGGCGTCGCGGACCTCGATCGACTGCTGGAGGATCGGGCGCGTCGAGCCGATCTGCAGCGCCGGGTTGCCGTCGATGGCGAGCTCGGCGTCGATGTTCGTGCCAGGCGCGCCCTTGAACAGATGCGCCAGGGCCACGAGCGCGTAGCCGAGCTCCTGGGTGCTCATCCATCTGCCGGTGCTCAGCTCGTTGGAGATGGAGGTCGCGAGCTCCCAGGCGATGTTGGTCTTCTTGAGCGACACGAGCGCTTCCAGGATCATCGCGCGGTCGCGCAGCGCCGAGCCGAACGTCCCGGACAGCTCACGGTAGTCCGCCACGTCGAGCGACGGATCATACGCCTGGATGAGCGCGGTGGCTGCCTCTGGCTGGCCAGCGAGCGCGTAGGTCGCCGCCAGACGCCAGCGGGTCGTGTCGCTCAGCTTGGCCGCGCGATCGCGCAGCTGGTTCATGGCCCCGAGCTCGGCCTCGCCCGCGAGGGCAAGCACGTAGAGCCGGTAGGCTTGCTCCAGCTCGCTGCCGCTGTTGCCCAGGGTGACGCTGCGCGCCTGATTCTTCTGGAACGCCTTCCAGCCCTCGAACAACGCGTCTGGCACGGCGTAGCCCGCGCGCCGCGCCTCGACGAGGAAGTGGCCAGCGTAGGTCGTGCCCCAGACGTTGGCCTGCGCCTGGCCGGGCCAGTAGGCAAAGCCACCGTCGCTCGTCTGGAACGTCTTGAGGCGCTCGATGCCCGCCTTGATGTTTTGCTCGACGCGCTCCTGGCGCTCGGCCGGGAGGTCCAGGAGCTGACCGAGGTAGATCTGCGGGAACACGCCCGAGGTCGTCTGCTCGATGCAGCCATGGGGGTAGCGGATCAGCGAGTCGAGGCGGTTGGACAGGTCGATCGGCGGCTGGTTGGAGAGCTCGAACGCCACCTCGTTCGTGCCCTCGATGCCGAAGAGCTCGATGGTCGGCGTCCAGCGCTCGCCCGGCTCGATCGTGTGGCTCGACGCCTTGGACACACGCTGGCTCGGCATCCGAACCTCGATGTCGATCTTCTGGTGCGCCTTGGCCTTGCCGTCCGCGGTGACGGCGTCCACGGCGAACGCCGCCATGCCCGTGCCCGCCTTCACCTTGAGCTTGAATCTGACCATGCCCTCGCCGGGCTTGGGGAAGTCGATCGTCTGGGTCGCCGGGCCGACGAGCTCGACGCCGCCCGACGCCTTCGCCGTGACAGTGGCGCGACCGAGCGCCTCCTCGGAGGCGAACACGGCGACCGGCACCTCTATCTCCTCCTCGGGGCCGAGCACGCGCGGCAGCGTCGCCAGCAGCATCAGTGCGCCGCGCACGGGCACGCTCTTGCCGACCGAGCCGAACGCGCCGCCGTGGCCAGCGACGGCCATCACGCGGACCGAGCCGACGTAGGCCGGGAACTGGAGCTGGTGCGCGTTAGACTCGCCCGCCTCGAGCGCGAACGGCCCCAGGAAGCGGACCATTGGCGGGAAGCGCTTCTTCTTCGTGCCCTCCTTGCCCTCGCCCTCGTCGTCACCGCCGATCGCGAGCATCTTGTCGAGCGTGCCGCCGAACGTGCCCGCCACGCTGTCGAACAAGTCCCACGTCTTCACGCCGAGCGCCTCGCGCGCGAAAAAGTGCTTCCAGGGATTTGGCGTTTGGAAGCGCGTCAGGCCGAGGAGTCCCTCGTCCACGATGGCCAGCGTGTAGGTCATGGGCAGGCCGCTCGCCTCGCGCACCGAGACGCGCGCCGTCTCTTCGGGCCGGAACACCTCGGGCAGGTCGAGCACGGGCTTGAGCACCGTCTTGGGATTGACCACGCCGATCGGCGTGATGCCGTAGAGGCGCATGGGCAGGTCGTTGCCCTTCGCCTTCTTCTGATGCGGCTGCAGGAGCGTCACGTTGGCATAGACGTTGGGCGCCATGTCCGCCGTCACGCGGAACTGGTGGCGCACCTGGCCATTGATGCCACTGGCGCCCGAGACCCAGGCCGTGGAGAGGACCTCGGTGCCCGACTCGATGCTCACGAGCGCGCGGCCATTGGCCGAGGCAGGGAAGGTGAGCGTGACGAGCTCGCCGACCTCGTAGCTCGGCTTGTCCGTGGCCACCGTGAGCGCCGTCGCGCCCGCGCCACCCGTGTCGGCCTGCGCCCGCCCTGCCCAGCCCGGCCAATCGACGTAGAAGATCCGGCCCGAGATGTGGTCGCTCGTGAGGTCACGCGCCAAGACCATGTAGCGCCCCCAGTCCGGATATTTGATCTCGAAGGTCCAGCTGCCGGTGCCGTCCGCGCCGATCTCGACCTTGCCAGTCTGGAGCGGCTGCCGGTTCAGGCCGCTGATGTATTCGGCGAACGACTCGGTGCCCTTGGCCCACCACCAGCGCCACGAGAGCTTGTAGAGCCTCACCTCGACCTCGCCCTTGCCCGCTGGCCTGCCGTCGGGCTGGACCGCGACGAACTTCACCTCGTGCTTGACGTCGGTGAGCAACATGCCGCGCGCCGCGTCGCCCTTGGGCAGGCGCAGCCCCAAGTAGCGATCGTAGGGCGAGACCGGCAGGCTGAACGTGTCCACGCTCGCGTTGCCGCCTGGCTCGAACACGCGCGTCGAGAAGTTCGCCATGAGCATGCCTGGCGGGTCGTTCTCGGCCTTCAGCGTGGCCTCGAAGGTCGCCTTGCCGCTCTCGTCGAGCTCGTCCTCGAACAGCGTCTCGAGCTCGCTCTGGTAGGTCGCCGCTGGCGCGTCGAAGGTGAACTCCGGGTAGGCGGGAAAGCGCGTGGGGATAGCGCTGAGCTTGACGCGGACATCGGCCTTGAGGCCGCCCGCGGGCGCGCCATGGAGCCACTCGGAGGAGAGCTTGGCCGTGAGCGCCCCCGAGGTGTCGATGCGCGCCACGCCGAAGTCGAGGTCGATCTTCAGGCGGTTGGGCATGACCGTCTCGACCTTGAGCACCTTGGTGAACAGCGCGCCGCCCACGCGGACCTTGGCGAGCCAGTCTCCCGTGGGCGCGTCGTCCGCGGTCTTCAGGGTGAAGGCGTAGAAGCCGTCGATGCCGTTCGTGCGCGTGATCGTCTCGACGAGCTGACCGCGCGCGTTGAACAGCTCCAGCTTGACCGGGTGATCTGGCGGCAGGCGCTCGTCCGGATCGTTGAGGAGAAAGGTGAGGTGGATGGGGTCGCCTGGCCGCCACACGCCCCGCTCGCCATAGAGGAAGCCCTGGATGCCGTTCTGCCGCGCGACGCCGTCCACGTCGAAGTGGGCGACGGCGTTCGCCATTTTCTCGCTCAGCTTGAGGTAGCCGCTCTGCGTGCCGTGCTTGGCCTCGACGAGGAAGGGCTTCTGGCCTTGGACCTTGAGGCGGGCGACGCCGCCGTCATTCGTCTTGGCCGCGGCCAAGCTCTGCTGCTGGAAGTCGAGGAGCTTGACGAGGGCGTTCGGCAGCGGCGTGGCCGTCTTCAGATCCGTGACCACGACGACGAACTCGCCATCCTTGCCGCGCTTGGCGATGAGACCGAGGTCCGAGAACAGGACGTTGCGGGCAACGGCGACCGCCTCCTTCTGGAAGCAGGCGTGACACGGATCCTTCTGCCTGTCCTCGCTGCAATAGACGTCGTTCGTTTCGTCATAAAACCCTTCGATGCCATCCCAGCCGCTCGCCTGCGCCTGCTCGCCCTCCCAATCCTCCTCGAACGCCGCGGGCGATTCGTCCTGATCGGAATCGTCCTCGCTCGCGCTCGAAGCGCCGACCCTGGCGCACTTGGTGACGGCGTCCTGGCCGCGGTAGGTGAGCTCGATGCGGTAGAGGCCCGACGGCGCCGCCTTCACGAGCGGTGACATGTCGAGGCCGACGCTCTTCCAGACGTTCACGTCCTCGTCGCGGTGCTCGATCGGGACGAACTTTTTCCAGACGGGCCGCCCGACCCGCTGGAACTCGCGACCGCCCTTCAGATCGTTCACCTGGAGGAACTGCGCGACGTTGTCGTCGAAGACCTTCCACACCGCGATCTCGACCCCCCGGAGGTTCTTCACCTGGACCGGCAGGGTCAGGTTGAGCGTGGACGGAAGGATGACGCCCTCGGTGGCGAAGCGGAGCTCCGGCTTTTCGAGCTCGAAGTTCACCTTGAACTCGGCGGCTGCCTTCAGCGGCATCCCGAGCGCGTTGCGCAGCCCCGCGTCCACGACGATGGTCTCGCCCTTCGCCTTCCAGGCCTTGGTGCTGAAGATGCGGACCGTGTTCGCCTCGACCTTGAGCGAGATGTCGGAGCGGTCCTTGACGTGGATGAGGCCGTTCAGGTTCTGCGCGGGGTCGATGGGATCCGAGAAGCGAACGACGAGGTAGCGCGTGTCGCCCTGGACCGCGTTCGCGCCCGTGGCCTTGAACTCGCCGATGCCGGGCAGCGTGACGACGCCCTCCGCGCGCTCGCCAAAGCTCTGCGCGCTGCCGTCGAAGAAGACGCGGATCACCCGATCCGATTCGGTCCGGGCGAGCCCTGCGACGGTGAAGCTGTGGGTGTTGCCCTCGTGCGTCCAGCAGCAGGCCTTCACGTCCGCATCGCCGAACGAGATCGTGCGCTCGATGGCCGCGTCGTCCTCCTCGTCAGAGCTCTCGATCGTCCCGGTGAAAGACATGCTGGTCGGCTTGGTCGGATCGTCGAACCTGGGTGCGCTGACCGAGAACTGCGCGGTGGGTTGGATCGTGTTGAAGACGAAGTTGTATTTGCCGACCGCGATCTTCTGGCCTGGCGCGCCGTCGAGCTTGACCTGCACCTCGTAGCGCTGCCCGCGCACGAGCGGCGCCGACGGCTTGAAGACGAGCGTGCTCCGATTCTCCCAGGAGGCAGATCCCGCCACGGCCGGGGAGAAGCGGAATGGACTCGGATCGAGCGGCTTGCCGATCGCCTCGGTCTCGACCTGCGGCGCATCGAAGGCGATCCTCACGTCGCTCTTCCACGAGATGCTCGGCCCCGAGTGGTAGATGACGAGCTCTGGGTCGATCCATTCGGAGTGGATCGCGGGAGAGGCGCCCTTGCCCGCGTCCATCGAAATTGGCCCAGATGGCGATGAGGCGGGCTCGTCACAGGCGGCGGTGACGGCCAGGAACGCTACGGTCAGGGCGAGCAACGCTCCCCGGGCAGAAAAGGCATTCGGCGTGTGGGTCATGGGGGGGCACTTCCTCGAAAAAGAGTGTTTGCTGGGCGACAAAAGCGGCGGGCCTTAGCAAAGCCTCCAAAGCTTTGCGCGCGCAAAGCACGCGGGAGTTTCGAGGTCACGGAGCTCCATCCCCATAGGCCGTGGCGAGGTCGATGCGCGTAGGGGCCTTGCGTGCAACGCCCCCACACATCCCGATTCGAGATCAAAAAAACAGAACTCGATTGCCCTGGTCGAAATCGCCACCTCGTTGACGATCGTGCCTGGCCTCCCTATTTTGGCGCGTTTTCTTTTTGAATGAACCTCCGGCGCCGGCCCCCTTCGCTCACCTCGATGGAGCGTCGAAGGGCCGAGCGCCGATTTTTATGGGAGCGACACGACCGATGAGCACCTCTCCTCAGCAGCCCCAGCAGACCACACCCCTCGCGGCCATCGTGCTGTGCGCCGGACAGGGCACGCGCATGAAGAGCGCCCTGCCCAAAATCCTGCACCCGCTCCTGGGCCGCCCCATGGGCAGCTACCCCCTCACCCGCGCCCTGGAAACGGGCGCCACGCGCGCCGTGGCCGTCACGGGTCATGGCGCCGAGCAGGTCGAGCGGGCACTGACAGACGCCTTGGCCAATCGCGTCGTGGACAGTGGTGATGGGCTGCGCTTCGTCCGTCAGGAGCAGCAGCTCGGGACCGCGCACGCCGTGCTCTGCGCCCAGCCAGCGCTCGCGGACTTCACAGGCGACATCTTCATTCTCTACGGCGACGTACCGCTCGTCAGCGCTCAGACCCTGCGCGCGCTCATCGACGCCAAGGCCGCTGCCCAATCGCCCGTGGCCCTCGTCACGACGCGCCCGTCGGATCCGACCGGCTATGGCCGCATCGTCCGCGACGCCGTCTCGGGCGCGATGACGCGCATCGTCGAGCACAAGGACGCGACCGAGGACGAGCTGGGCATCGGTGAGATCAACGCCGGGCTCTACCTCGTGAGCAGCGACTTCCTCTGGCGATCGCTCGGTCGCGTCGACCGCCGCAACGCGCAGAACGAGCTCTACCTGACCGACCTCATCCAGCTCGCGTTCGAACAGAGCACCCCCGCGGCCACTGTCCGCGCCGAGTTCGAAGAGGTCGGCGGCGTCAACGATCGCGTCGAGTTGACGCGCGCCACGACCACGCTCCAACGCCGCATCAACGAGCGCCACCAGCGCGCCGGGGTCACGATCGAGCTGCCCGACACCGTGCTCATCGACGAGAGCGTCGAGCTCGCCGCCGACGTCACCATCGGTCCGAACGTCCGGCTGGTAGGTGGGACGCGCATCGAACGCGGGGCGCACATTGGCCAGGGCTGCGTCATCGTCGATTCGATCGTGGGCGAGGCGGTCGAGGTGAAACCCTACTCGGTGTTCGAGGAGGCGATCGTGGGCGAGGCGGCCATCGTCGGCCCGTTCGCGCGCCTGAGGCCCGGCACCGAGCTTGGTGCCAAGGTCCACATCGGCAACTTCGTCGAGACCAAGAAGGCGCGCGTCGGCGTCGGCTCCAAGGCCAACCACCTGAGCTATCTGGGCGACTGCGACATCGGCGCGGGCGTGAACGTGGGCGCGGGCACCATCACCTGCAACTACGACGGCGTGAACAAGCACCGCACCGTGCTCGGCGACGGCGTGTTCGTCGGCTCGGACAGCCAGTTCGTCGCGCCCGTCACGGTCGGCAACGGCGCCTACATCGGCGCGGGCAGCACCATCACCGAGGACGTCCCCGAGGAGAGCCTCGCCCTCTCGCGTGGACGGCAGATCGTCAAAGAGGGCTATCGCAGCAAGCGTCAGAACCAGAAGAAGCGGGGATAAGGACGTATCCCTCGATTATCCCGTCTATCCCGTCGCCTCGCGCCTCCCCATCTCCCCGCTTCCTCGAATGTCATCGATGTCATTGCGCGGATTGGCGCCTCGCACTGGAGGAGGTCGCGTCGCCTCGCCTGGGAAATTCTCAGCGGTCGCTCCCAGTTTCCCAACCGTCCCCACATCGCCGCGCCCAGCGCCAGGGCAGTCGGGTCCTGATGAGGCCGACGTCCCAAAAACAGACTGAAAGCCTCCCCTGCCGCGCCCTCGATTCAGGGGTTGAATCGCCAACCTCCCTGCACTAAAGGGCGCCGCTTTTTGGGGAGGCATGCCGCCTCACTCACGTCAGCGTTTCCCGGGCCCCTCTCCCGGATTTCCCTCGATGGAGCCGTCCACCAAATGATCACCCTCTTCACAGTCATCCACGTCCTCGTCGCCATCTTCCTCATCATCGTGATCCTGCTCCAGGCGGGTAAGGACGCCGGCATGGGTGCGGCCTTTGGCGGTGGCGGCAGCGGCTCCGTCTTTGGCGGACGCGGCGCGGGCAACCTGCTCAGCCGGACCACGGCCGTGATCGCGACCATCTTCTTCGTCACCTCCTTCGCCCTGTCCTTCGCGGCGAGCTACAACCCGACCGTGTCGGGCAAACTCTCCAAGGCCGCGACCGAGCAGACGGCCCAGCCAGCGGCGGCGGCGACCACCACCACTGCCACGACGACGGCGCCCGAGGCTCAGAACGCGGCGGCCGAAGAAGTGGCGCCTGCTGCCGCTGCTGTCGCCGACGACAGCGCGCCCGCGACGCCCTGACGGACGCGACGCCCGTCGATACGCCTCAACTGATTGTCATTCGCGCAGCGGTCGGCGGGCATTTCTCCCGTCGGCCGTTTGGCGTTTCAGGACACGGGCCACGGCCAGCGCGCCTCTTCCAGGAAACCTCAGGAGCTAGGAGCCTTTCGTGAAGCGAATCACCGTCATCGGCCTGGGCAACTTCGGTCACATCCTGGCGTGCCGCCTCTATCAGCTGGGCCACGATGTCCTGGCCATCGACATCAGATCGGAGGTCGTCGACGCGATCGGGCCGTTCGTGACGCGCGCCGTGGTCGGAGACGCGACCAACCGCCAGCTGCTCAGCGAGGCTGGGGCCGAGGGCGCAGACACGGCGGTCGTGGCCACGGGTGAAAACCTGACGGCCTCCATCCTCTCGCTGCTGGCCGTGCGCGACCTCGGGGTCAAGAACATCTTCGTCAAGGTTCGCTCCGAGGATCACGCCCGCATCGTCGGACAGCTCGGCGCCACCGACTGCATCTTTCCCGAGCGTGAGTCGGCCCTGAGCCTGGCCTCGCGCGTGACGAGCACGAAGCTCCTCCAATACGTCCAGCTCGGGACTGACCTGAGCCTCCAGGAGATGCAGGTCCCGGCGGGGTGGCTCGGCAAGACGCTGCGCGACCTGGCGCTTCCCGCCAAATACAGAATCCAGGTCGTGGCCGTTCACGACATGCTCATCGATCAGATGCTCCCGGTCCCGGACCCAGATCGAAAACTCACGCCGTCGGACGCGCTGCTCGTGGCAGGCAACCCGAGCGCCCTGGAGAGCCTGGCCTCGCTGAATTGAGGCAGCGGCGAGGCATGGAGCGCTGAATCGCGCGCGCTTCATTCTGATCTGAAGAGATGTCGAGGCAGGCAGGCACAGGGGCCTGCCCCGATGAATGTCGATGAGCCGAGACAGACGATGCGGCCACGCGTGGTTGCCGTTCCCGATCACAGACAGGGCGCCCACAGGGGGCCGCCCCCACACGCAATCCCCTCTGTCCCTGTTTTCAACCCCGACTCCGGATCCTCGATGCCCCACCCGCGCCCGTTCGCGTTGCACCGCCAGCTCGCGCTCGTCTGGAAGCTACGCCTGACCATCGCGGCCAACCGCTTTCGTGGAAAGCGCGGCTCTCTGCTGGCCATTCTGGGCGCGCTCGCGCTCTTCGGCACGTCGGGCGCGCTCGGCTTCGGCATCTATGCGCTGTTCAGCGCGCCGCAGCTGGCCGCCGCGCCCATCTGGACGCACTTCCTGCTGCGCCTCTTCGCCTTCCTCATCAGCGCCATCTTCATCGTGTGGCCCATCCTGTCGGCTGGCGTCGATGAGCAGAGCGAGTTGACGCGCTTCACGCTCTTCCCGATCCGCCCCTTCCGCCTCTTCCTCTCCTCGACCATCGCCTCGCTCGTCGAGCCGCGCGCGCTCTTCTTCTGGCCCCTCATCCTCGGCCTCGTGCTCGGCTATGGCGCGCACCGACCATTCTGCCTCCCGGCCGCGCTCGCCATCACCGCGGCCTACTTCGCGTTCAACATCGTCTGGGGCTCGGCCGCGCTCACGGCCGTCCTGAACGTCTTGCGGCACCGGCGCTCTGCCGAACTCATCGGCCTGTTCTTCATCGCCGCGATGTTCGGCGCGGCCCTGTTGCCGCCCATGCCGATCAACCTCGACTGGATCTACGCGCTCTTCAACGCAGACGGCGGGCCAGGCAACGCGAGCGCGCTCATCGACACCCAGGCGCTCGCGCTCAGGATCGGCCACGCGCTGGCCCGGCTCCCGCCCACCCTGTTGGCCACGGGCCTCGAAGCACTCGCCCAGAACCCGCCCACGACGGCAGCCCAGAGCCTCGAACAGACGCTCTACGCGGCCACCGTCATGGCGCTGCCCCTCCACCTCCTGACGCTCGTCGGCCTCGCCCTCTCCTACCGGCTGCTCCTCTCGTTTTACCGGGGCACGGCCCAGCCCGCCCCGCGCGAGAAACGCCTGCGCCACCGCAAAAGCCTCCTGCCGGGCAGCGCGCTGCGCCTGTTTGCCGAGCGCGAGCTGAGCGACCTGCTCCGCAATCCCAAGGCCCGCCTGCTCCTCGCCGTGCCCTTCTTCCTGTGCATCCTGTTCAAGCTCGTGTCGGCCCGCGATCTCGGCGCGGCCCTGCTCGCCGACGGCGCCGACGCCTGGCTGCTCTACGTGCTGTGCGCCTACGCGAGCGTCGTGGTGACGACGAACTTCAGCCAGAACAGCTTCGCCTACGACGGGGCCGGGCTCGCCCTGCTCTTTGCCGCGCCCGCGCCGCCGCGACTGCTCCTCTTGGCCAAAAACCTCGTCCACGCCCTGGTCGCGCTCAGCGCTGGCATTGGCCTGACCCTGTTCTATGCGCTCTACGCGAGCCTGCCGCAGAGCCTGAGCCTGTGGATCGGCCTGCTCGCCATCGCGGGCCAACTGCCGGTGCTGCTCCTCGTGGGCAACGTGCTGTCGGCCGTGGCCCCGCGCAAATTCCACGCGTCGCTCCGGCGCCGCGATCGCCCACCGATGCTCTCGACCTTCGTCGGCTTCGCTGCCGCGGCCCTGGCCCTGACCCCCTCCGTCCTCGTGTTGCGCGCCATGGGGCGCGATGGGCCTTCTGGCGCGACACTGCTCTGGCTCGGCCTCATCGCACTCCTCGGCCTGGCTCTCTACGCCCTCCTCTTCCCTCACACGGCGCGCCTGCTCGAAACGCGGCGCGAGCGCGTGCTCCAGCTCGTCCTCCGCGAATGACCATCCCTGTGGAGCCTGACGGGCCGCCTGGCCATCGCCGCGCTCCTGGGTGCAATCGGCGTGTTCAGCCTCCTGGCTGGGCACCTCAAGAAGATGGAGGTGCTGGAGAAGCCGCTCGTGCCCGGCGACTTCACGCAGCTCGACATGGTGTTCGACGTGCTCGGCGCCGTGTTCGCCGGTGCCTGGGGCGATCTCGCGATCTTTGCCGGAGAGATCGTCGCGATCGCCGCCGCCTTCGTCTGGCTGCTCCGGCGAAAGCCGCGCTGGCCTCTGCCCCCCGACCTTCCGCGTCGGCTTTGCGCTCGCCTTTGTCGCTGCTCTCGCCCTGGAGCTCCAGGCGCCTTGGCTCAAACGCGTCTTCGACTACCAGAATCTCACCAGCTCACGAGGTCCCCTGTTTCCTCTGGTCGTCTCTCCGTCCATCGCCCGCTCTGCGGAAAAGGGAGATCTCCTGACGACTCACGAGATCATCTCCCTCTCCCACTCGTGGGAAAGGGCCGACGCGAAGCGATGGGGTGCGGGAAAACTCGATGCCGCTGCGTCAAGCAATTCGAGAATTCGACGGCCCGCCGACGCGCCCAGGGCAATCGAGTTCTAACCAAGCAGGCCTTGAAGGGCAGCAGTTTGGGGTTGGCACCCTTGGGTCGCTTGTTCTTTTTCAGGGTGAAACAGAGTTCTCGAACACCTGCTTGGAGTTACTCAAAGGCCCGCCTGGCGGTGTTGGGCTGTCAAGTAAATTTAGAACTCGATTGCCCTGCCGACGCGCCGCGAATCTGTTGGCAAACGCCGAACGCCCCTCTATAGAGCGCGACTTTTTTCATCCCCCCCCCCTGTTTTCTCCGTCCATCCCCTTCCTTCGTCCTCTCCATGACGACACCAAAGGATTTCACATGATCGTCCAAT
>JAISIF010000092.1 GCA_031262165.1 Myxococcales bacterium
CGAACGACTGGAGCTCGGCGAGCCGGGAGAGTTTGGTCAGCTGGGCCTGAGCCGCGCGCAGCTCCTCATCGGTCGCGGTCTTGGAGGCGCGCTCGGCGTCGAGGCGCGCGTCGAGATCGATGCTCATCCGCAGGCATTCGTCGAGGAGCGGCTCGAAGGCCAGTGCCTGCGCGATCTCCTTCTCCAGCTCGAGTTGCAGGCGGGCCGAGATGCCAAAGACGTTCGTCGGGTAGTCGCGCGCGACGGTCTGGAGCAGGGCGCGCTCGTCCTCGGGCAGGCAGGGCGGGTCGCGCTTTTGACAGAGCAGCGCGTGGCGGAAGAGCAGCGCCGCCTCGATGGCCGGATCGTCATCGCTCCAGGCTGCCGCGGCGTCCTCGAAACGACCTTCGGCAAAGGCACGATCGCCGACGCGCAACCGGCTCTCTGCGACCGGGGTCTGGCAAGCGGCGGTCATCCCCAGCGCGAGGAGCAGGGCGGCGAGCCTGGCGGCCAGGGGGAGGAGGTGGGCCTGTGGAGGAGCGTTCAAGGAGAATCGGCCAGGGTCGAAGGAAAAGGTGGGGAGAGGGGAGAGGAGGGGAGGGCGAACGCGGGGCGTGAGGGAGATTTTGCCCTGCTGAAAGTCAAGCGGTTTTTGGCGGCTGTTCAGCGTTGGCGAGGACCGTCTCGTTCACCTCGTCGTCCTCGCCCTCCTCGTCGTCTTCACGCCTGAGCGGCAGCAACACGTGAAAGGTGCTGCCCAATCCAACGCCAGGGCTCGTCGCGTAGATGGCGCCGCTGTGGGCCGCCACGATGTCCTGGCAAATGGCCAGGCCCAGGCCCACGCCACCAGCGACCTTGCGCTGCCCTTGGAGCTGGAAGAAGCGCTCGAACACGCGCTCGATCGCCTGCGGCGGGATGCCAGAGCCCTCGTCGATGACCCGCACGAGGGCATGTGGGCCGCTGGCAAGACAGCGCTTGGCGCGCTCGGGCAACGCGGCGAGCTCCTGGGACGAGAAGCAGGCCTTGGCGCTCGCCATCGTGAGCTTGCTGCCCTGGGTAGAGAATTTGATGGCGTTTTCGAGGAGGTTCTCGAAGACCTGCATGAGCCAGTCGCGGTCGGCCTCGATGGGCAGCGCCTCGGTCGAGAGGCTGAGAACGCCTTCGAGCGACTTGTCGCGCATCTTGCCCTCGAACTCTTGGAACGAGGCGGCGACGAGGTCGTTCAGGTTCTGCTCGCAGACCGCGTAGTGGACCGCGCCAGCTTCGAGCCGCGAGAGATCGAGCAGGCGCGTGAGCATCGAGGAGAGGCGGCGGCCCGCATCGAGGTTCAGCTCGAGCAGCCGCTTCTGTTTGGGCGTCAGGGGGCCCGCGAGCTCCTCGAAGAGCAGCTGATTCGTCTCCTGCATGGCGGCGAGCGGCGTCTTCAGCTCGTGCGAGACGCGCGAGAGGAAGTGGCTCTTCATCTGCTCGATCTCGTCGAGGCGCTCGACCATCTCGTCGAAGGCCCGCGAGAGGCTCGCCAGCTCGTCGCGTCCAGACATCGAGACCTTGGAGAAGCGGCCCTCGGCCACGCGCCGCGTCGCCTCGATGAGCTGGCCGAGCGGTCGGTTGAGCGCGTGGACCACGACGAGCACGAAGATGAGCGCCCAGACGATCGAGAGCACGGCGAGCAGCCACGAGATGCGCTCGCTCTCCATGGCCTGCTGGCGCGCCAACGCCACCTGTTCGGCGGTCTCGAGCTGGATCTCGTCGAGGAGATCGGAGGCGAGGACACGCAGCGCGTCGAGGCGGGCGACGACCTCGCTGCGCAACTCCTCGCGCTCCTCGGAAGTGGCCGTGGGCAAGTCGGCGACGCGCGGTTCGAAGAGGCCCTCGTGCTCGGCGAACTCACGAGAGATCTCGTCGAGCAGTTCGAGCTCACGCCCGGAGAGCCTTGCCGCGCGCTGGCGATCGATGGCGCGCTCTACTTCGTCCGAGATGCGCTCGAGGTGGGCGGCGTAGGCCGGGTCTCGCGTGACGATGAACTTGAGCGTGCGCTCCTCGGTCTGCTCGATGAGCTTGATGAGTTCGAGCGAGGTGACGACGGCCGAAAAGCGAACCTCGAAGAGCGCCTCGTGATCTCGCGTGAGATCGCGCACCAGAGCCAGGTTGCGGACGAGGAGCAGGAAGAGCAGCGCGATGAGGATGAACGCACCCGTGGCGACCTTGGTCGTGACCTTCAATCCGCGCCCTCACCGCCCGTGGACAGGCCGTATTGCTTGAGCTTGTTGCGGATCGTCTTCACGTCCATCCCGAGCTTGCGCGCGGCGGCCGCCTTGTTCTGACCCATCTGGCGGAGCGTCTCCATGATCAGGATGCGCTCGGCCTCGGCCGCCGTGACGTCGGGCGGCAGCACGAGCGGTGCGGGCGTCTTCATCTCCGAGCCATCGCCGCCATTCGGCGCAGAATCGCGCGCTTCGCGCAGGATCGATTCGGGGAAGTGGGCGCGCGTCAGCTCGCCGCTTCGCGCCAGGATCACGGCGCGCTCCACGAAGTTGCGCAGTTCGCGAACGTTGCCGGGCCAGGCGTAGCGCGCGAGCGCGTCCAGGGCGTCGGCCCCGATGCCCGCCACCGTGGTGCCGTGCTTCTTGTTGAATTGGCGGACGAAGGCGCGCGTGAGCAGCGGGATGTCCTCGCGCCGTTCGCGCAGCGGGGGCAGCGTCAGCATGAAGACGTTGAGTCGGTAGAAGAGGTCTTCGCGCAGTCGGCCGTCGGCGATGGCCTGCAGCGGATCGCGGTTGGTGGCGGCGAGAATGCGGACGTCCACGCACATCTCGGCGCGCGCACCGATGGGGCGAAACGTCCCGCCCTCGAGCACGCGCAGGAGCTTGGGCTGCAGCGCGATGGGCATCTCGGCCAGCTCGTCGAGGAAGAGCGTTCCGCCGTGGGCCATCTCGAAGGCTCCGGGGCGCGCGGCCACGGCACCGGTGAATGAGCCACGGGCGTGTCCAAAGAGCTCGGCCTCGACGACGCCCTCGGGCAGCGCCGCCATGTTCAGCGCGATGAGCGGGGCCTTCTGACGCTTGCTCATCGCGTGGATGGTGCGGGCCACGACCTCCTTGCCCGTCCCGCTCTCGCCACAGATGAAGATGGAGGTGTCGGTTGGCGCGAGCTTCTTGAGCTCGGCGTAGAGCGAACGCATGACCTGGCTCTTGCCCACGAGCGCGCCGAGCGAGTGCTCTGCCTCCGAGGGCGCGTCGGCCTGGGCCTCGGCAGCCATCGCGTCGATCGAATTGGTTGGAGCGGCTGGATCGCCCGCGCGGGGTGCGGCCTTCTGCGCGCGGCTCTCCTTCGTGAACTCGATCTGCTTCTCCAGCCTTTCGAGCGTGGCGTAGAGCCGCTTGTAGTCGAGGGGCTTGGTCAAAAAGTCGCTCGCGCCGCGCTTCATGGCCTCGACCGCCACGTCGATGGTTCCAAAGGCCGTCATCAGGACGATGGGGCAGTCCTTGCCCGCGCGCCGGAGCTTCTCGATGAGCTCGATGCCATTGCCGTCCGGCAGGCACACGTCCGAGAGGATGACGTCCGGCGTCTCGCGCCGGAGCAGGTCGAGCGCGACCGCACAGTCGGTCGCGATCCGGGGCTCGTGCCCCTGCGCCCGCAGCCGCATCTCCAGGACCTCTCCGATGGCCAGCTCGTCTTCGAGAACGACGATCTTCATGTTGAGCGCGCCTCGTGGCTCGCGCGGGTCAGGCTCTGGATGCGTCGGCGTCGTGGCAATGAGGGCGACGACGATGAGGGCGTCGGTGGCGTCGGCGGGTGGAGAAAGACCAACGGCCATTCACGACGACCATGGCCACGCGCGCTGCTGTTGCCGCTACTGCGCGGCCCCAGCACTGCCTCCGTCCGCCGCGTCAGCGTCGTTCTCCGCCTTGCTCCACCGGTCCACCTCGCCGTCGCCGTCCAGGTCCTCGCCGATGCGGCTGACGCGACCGTCCTCCCAATACTCCCAGTAATCGATCTTCCCGTTGCCCGTGGAGTCGCGCTCTTTGCGGGAGATCTTGCCCTGATCGTAATAGACCCAGACGTCGGTCTTCCCGCTCCCCGACAGGTCCCGCTTCTTCTGCGAGATCGCTCCCTTCTCGTAGAAGTTGATCTGGTCGATCCGGGTGTCGAAGTCGAAGTCGAAGGCCTCCATGAAGAGCTCGCCACGCTCGCTGTAGTAGCGCCAGACATCGACGAGGCCGTCGTGGTTCAGGTCGATCTCCTTGCGCACGTACTTCGCGCCGCCGTCGGCCCCGATCCGGGCATACCGCCACATGTCAGGCTTCTCATCCCCGTCGAGATCGAGATCCTCCACCAGATCTTCGGGCAAGTGCTGTCGCTGGAGCTCTACCGGGAAGTGGGTGGGCGCGGTCGTGGGGATCTGTATGACCGGAGCGACCGGCGTCGAAGTCGTGGCGCAGGCAGAGAGGAGGAGCAGCGGCAGCCAGAGCCACGGTGTTCGGAAGGTCGTCGTCATCGGTGTCATGGGCAGGTTCGTCCCGAAGGAGAAGGCGAGAGGAAGAGGCGATGTCCCCTGGAAAAAAGCGCGCCTCGATAGAGGATCGGATCGCGAGCGTCAACTTCGGCACGGAGAGCGGCCAGGGCGGTCGAGTTCTATTTTTTTGATCTCGAATCGGGATGTGTAGGGGCGTTGCGTGCAACGCCCGTCGTGTTTTTGTCGAATGACGCCCGCAGGGCGTTGCACGCCACGCCCCTACGAAGACACGCCTCGATCTTGGTCGAAAAATAGAACTCGTTTGCCCTGGGAGAGCGGTGGGGGATGGCAGGGGAAGCGCTCGTCCGATCGATGGCGATGCATGGTTGCGCATTTTCTGTAGGGGCGGCCCCCCCCCGTGGCTGCCCGTCGTGCGCGGTATTGTTTCGACCAACGCCCGGGTGGGCACAGGGGCCCGGCCCTCCCCATGCGTTGCATCGTCAAGCGCTTGGAACCCCCTCTCGCAGGCCCCCGCAAAGCCTTTGACAAGGTGGGGCCAACTCCTTAGGGGGCGCCGCTCTCGAGACAGAGGAGCTTCGGTGATGGTGATGACGACGCGAAAGCAGCGGTGGGTCGTGACGGGCGGTGCTGGATTTTTGGGATCGCACCTGTGCGAGACGCTCCTCGGCCAGGGGCAGGCGGTCGTGGCGGTGGACAACCTGATCACGGGCCGTCGGCAGAACGTCGAGTCGTTCCTCGCGAATCCCGACGTCGACTTCGCGTTCGTCGAGCAGGACATCACCGAGCCATTCGACGTGGTCGGTGAGGTGGATTTCGTTCTCAACTTTGCCTCACCCGCCTCGCCCATCGACTATGCCCAGCTGCCCATCGAGACGCTGCGTGTCGGCTCGCTCGGCACTGAGCACGCGCTCCAGCTCGCCATGCGCCACGAGGCCCGTTTCATCCAGGCCTCGACCTCGGAGATCTACGGCGACCCGCTCGTCCACCCGCAGCGCGAGGACTACCTGGGCAACGTGAGCACGCTCGGACCGCGCGCCGTCTATGACGAGGCCAAGCGCTACGGCGAGGCCATCGTGTCGGCCTACCGCCGCTCGCGCGGGGTGAACGCGGGCATCGTCCGCATCTTCAACACCTATGGCCCGCGCATGAGGACCGACGACGGCCGTGTGGTGCCCGCATTCCTGGGCCAAGCCCTGCGCGGCGAGCCATTCACGGTCTTCGGCGATGGATCGCAGACGCGCTCGTTCTGCTACGTCGATGACCTGGTGCGCGGCATCTTGCTGCTCGCCAGGAGTGATCACTTTGGACCGGTCAACCTCGGCAATCCCGTCGAGCGCACCATGCTCGACTTCATCGAGGCCATCCGGGCGCTGACCGGGAGCGCGCAGCCCATCCACTTCTCGCCGCTCCCCAAGGACGATCCCAAGCAGCGCAGGCCCGACATCGGCCGCGCCCGCGATCTGCTCGATTGGGTCCCGGAGATCTCGCTGGACGAAGGGCTGCGCAAGACCATGGCGTGGATGCGCGGCGAGCTCGGGATGGGGTGAGGCGATGTGGCGAGGCGTTGCTTGCAGCGTCTTTCGTCGCGCTCTCCTCTCCTCAACTCTCTCCCGCCAACCAGGAGAGGGGGGAACGCCCACGGCGCGCGTCATCTTTTCCCTCTCCAACTCGTGGGATGGGGAGCTCCACGTCGGAGCTCGTCCGAGTCGTCCGACGCGTCCGCGGGGTCTCCCAGAGAGAGGTGAGAGGGAGCGTGGTGACGAACTGATTCCCGTTTTTTTCCGTTCGAGCCCGGACCCGGCTAGGACGCCGCGCTTCGTTTTTCTCGGCTGATCTCGACTGGTCTCGATCTCGACGGAGTGTCGCGTGCTCAATTGGTTCTTCTTCCTGCTCGTGGTGGGCGCTGTCCTGGCGGGCGCCATCAACGGGACCATGCCCCAGGTCAGCGCCGCCTCCATGAGCTCGGCCAAATCGGCCGTGGAGTTGGCCCTGGCGCTCGTGGGCCAGATGGCGCTCTGGCTCGGCTTCATGCGCGTGCTCCAGGAGGCTGGCCTGATGCGCTCCCTGGCGCGCGTGCTCGCCCCGCTCATGCGTCGCCTCTTCCCCGAGGTCCCGGCCGATCACCCGGCCATGGGCGCCATGATCCTGAACCTCTCCGCGAACATGCTCGGCCTGGGCAACGCGGCCACGCCGTTCGGGATCAAGGCCATGGTCGAGCTCAACAAGCTCAACACGCGCCCAGGCGTGGCGACGAACGCCATGGCCCTGTTCCTGGCCATCAACACCTCGGGCGTGGCCGTCCTGCCGCTCGGCGCCGTGGCCATGCGCGCCACGCTCGGCTCAACCGACGCCGCGGGCATCATCGTGCCCACGCTCATCGTCTCGTTTTGCAGCACGCTCGTGGCCATCGCCGCCTGCAAGCTCCTCTCGCGGCTGAGCGCCTTCGACGTCCAGGGTTCGGGGCTCGTCCCAGAGGAGAGCGCGTCGAATCCAGAGCCACGTTCGGCCGCGCCCGCGCCCATCGCCGGAATGGACAAGGCCGAGGCCATCGCCGCGGAGGTGGCCTCGGGCAGCACGCCGCGCCTGGCCGTGATGTGCGTCGCGTGGGTCGCCATCGCCGTCGCCGCGACGCATGCCTTCCAGAGCGCGGGCGAGGGCACGAGCGCGCTCGACTTCATGCGCGCGCTCCTCTCTGGCTGGCTGCTCCCGATCCTGATGCTCGCGATCGTGAGCGTGGGGTTCGTGCGCAAGGTCAAGGTCTATGAGGCGTTCATCGCGGGCGCCAAGGAGGCGTTCCAGGTCGCGATCGCCATCATCCCGTTCCTCGTCGCGATCCTCGTCGCGATTGGGATGTTCCGCGCGTCCGGGGCCATGGAGAGCCTGACCAGCTTGCTCAGCCCGCTCACCGCGCTCATCGGGATGCCCGCCGACGCCCTGCCCATGGCGCTCATCCGGCCGCTGTCGGGCAGCGGCGCCCTGGCCGTGATGACCGAGACCATGCGTGCCTTCGGGCCCGACTCGCTCGTCGGCTACATGGTGTCGATCATCAACGGATCGACCGAGACGACCTTCTACGTGCTCGCCGTTTATTTCGGTGCCGTCGGCGTCCGCGCCACACGCCACACGGTGGCCTGCTGCCTGAGCGCGGACATCACTGGGATCTTCGTGGCGGTCTTCGTGACGCGCCTGTTCTTTGGCGGGTGAGTGCCTCGGCTCGGCGGCGCTCGACGCGAAGGTCAGAGAAAATTTCAGGAACTGAACAATCGCTGGGCTAGAAGGCGCGCCCCATGTCCGAAGAACGCCATCTCGAAATCAAGGTGGGCCTTTTGCTCGTCACCGCGCTGCTCGGCGTGGTCGGGCTCTTCTACTTGATGGGTGAGTTCCGGCTCGAAGGCGCGCGCATCGACGTGGACCTCACCCACTCGGGCAGCATCCCGCGCGGCGCGCCCGTCCGAATGGCGGGCGTGCGCGTCGGCCACGTCAAGGAGATCAAGCTCTTCCCAGAGCGCGTCGACGAGCAGGGCCGCTCGCTCGCCGTGCGCATGGCGTTGGAGATCGATCGCGAGATCTTTGCCCAGCTGCGCGAGGGCGTGCGCGTCGAGTTCGCGACGCAAGGGCCGCTCGGTGAGCCCTACATCGAACTCGTGCCGGGTGCGCCGTCGGCGCCGCCGCTCCAGCCGGGCGTCACGCTGCGGGCCTACCCGCCGCGGCTCGATCAGCTCATGCCCAAGCTCATCGCCGTCCTGGACACGGCGCAGGCGCTGCTCGGCGAGATCGACGGCGACTCGGTGCGGACGCTCTTGGGTGAGGTTCGGCTCGTGGCCTCGCTCGTCCGCAAGTTCCTCGACACGCAGGGACCGGCCATCGAGGAGACGCTCGCCAGTCTGGGCCGCGTCTCGAAGACGCTGGAGACGCTCACGACGCGCGGCTCGAAGCTGCTCGCCCCCAAGGGCGATCTGAACACGGCCCTGACCGATCTGGCCGCGCTGACGAGCAGCTTGCGCGAGGAGCTCCCCGCCGTGACGGGCAAGGCCCAGGTGGCGCTGGACGACATGGCGCGTCTGACCAGCTCGATCACGCCCGACGATCTGGCCGCACTCCAGCAGACCCTGCGCGAGGCAGAGGTCGCCGGAAAGAAGCTCAACGAGCTCATCGAGCGCACCGAAAAGATCCTCGACGACGTGTCGGCCGGGAAGGGGACGCTCGGCGCGCTCGTCAAAGACGAGGCGCTCTACGAGGACCTGCGCACGCTCATCACCGAGCTGAAGGCCAAGCCCTGGCGCCTGCTCTGGAAGAATTGAATTGAGCGAATGGAGCATCATCAATATCAATGGTCTGGATGTCATTGATGATGATTCATGATTCGAATGAATCGAAGAGACGATTATCAATCGTCCGTCGTCGAAAGACGATTGAATCAATCAATCAATCATCGTTCATTTTAGTAGGGAACCCCCGGCTTTGCCGGGGGACTGAAAAGGTTTAACCTTTACGAAAATTGGCTTCACCCCATATTTTTGTAAGGATGATCACATAAGAACTATAATTTTAAAAGTGCTTGCCTTTTAGCGCATTATTTAAGTCGGAATTAGAGGTTTGGCAGAGAATGTTTGAAAAACGCCGCGAAAAAGCCTCTTTGAGAGGCCAGCGGCGAAAAGCCCCCGGCTTTGCCGGGAGATCATTACTAATGATTCGCGGGTGATTGATAATTGTCCATACGACTTTATTGATGCATCCGAATCGATATGAATTGAATATAAAAAATAAAATAAAATCATTCGATGGACATCCGTGCGCTCGTGCGTCACATCCGCGCGCCCTACTCCAGGGCTCTCTCCCTCTTCCCCATCCAGACGAGGTCTTCGCTCATGTCGGTCCCCTCTTTCCTGAAGCCGATTGGCTGCCTTCTGGCGGCCTTTGTCCTATTCGCCGCCTGCGATTCGCCGATGCCCAAAGAGACGCAGCCCGCGCGGAGCGCTGGGCCCATTCAGGCGATCATCAATGGCCAGCCCTCGACCGCGCCAGAGCACGCCGCCGTGCTTCAGCTCCTCTGGTATGGCGAGGACATCTGCACCGCGACGCTCATCGCCGACCTGCTGGTCCTGACAGCGGCGCACTGCGTCTATACGAATTGCGATTGGAGTGGCGAGAGCTGCGAGCTCGACGACAACCCGGCCCACTACTCGTTCCGCAGCGTCCCGTCCGGCCAGACGCGCAAGGTGACGGCGGTCCACGCCCACCAGAATTACGACGATGAGGCGCTCACCAACGACATCGCCCTGCTCGAGCTCGAGCGCGCCTTCGATGGGGTGACGCCCATCCCGCCGCTGCCCGGCGACGCTGGCCGCGCGCTGACCCAGGCAGACGAGGGGCAATCGATCACCTACGTGGGCTTTGGGTTGACCAACCCGAACAATCCCTACAGCTCGGGCACGCGCATGCAGACCGAGCTCGAGATCTGGGAGGTCTGCCCAGGGCCAGGGACGTGTTTCGGCAGCATCCCGCCCCGCACGTTCTGCAGCGACA